>JBDHXU010000001.1:0-91680 GCA_039810905.1 Cyclobacteriaceae bacterium
ATTTATTAGCTGTGTCAGAATCAAAGGTGTGCTTTGAAGAAACCAACAGTGTTCTTATATGCATCCTTGTAGGCTTCTTCATTGAATGCCCCCATGGGGTTGCTTGGATTGGCAAACCCATGGTCTGCATCATAAGGCTTGACGGTTAGCTTCTTTCCTGCATCCTTCATGTTTTTTTCAAACTTGTCCATCACGTCTTTGTTGATCCACTTGTCCTTTGTCCCCCAGATGTTGAGCACCTCACAGTTCAGCGTCTTCAATTTTGCTACATCTTCAACAGGCATCCCATAATACATCACACAAGCTGAAGCCTGCTTACCCGCGGTAAGCGATGCGAGCAGGGACTGTCCACCCCCAAAGCACCAACCCACCGTTCCGACTTTTGCTCCTTTACCAACATATTCCAGCGCTCCCTTTACAATCATATCGCCACGTTCTTGCTTAAATGCCTGCATGTATTTCCCTGCCGTCTCCCGGTCACTGGCAACGTTCCCATCATACATATCCAATGCAAGAACATTAACGTCACCAACATCATTGTAGAGGTCTTCACTTTGCCTTTTCACATTATCATTAAGACCCCACCATTCCTGGAAGACAAAAATCCACTTGTTGCTAGGCTTTTTTGATTTGAGCAGAAAACCGTTTGCCTCAGTGCCGTCTGCACACTTGAATTTGATCATTTCGCCTCCGGCCAGTGATACATGTACATACTGGCGGGGTATGCGGTGCTCCATGTTAAACTCCTTGCTGGAGGCAAACATTGCAAATTTGTCTGTGGACGAAGTGTGACAAACCGTCACATCATCATTTTGTGCCATGCCGAGCCGGACCAGCGTCAGCATAGCCAGAAACATTACTATCCTCTTCATTGTGGTTTGGTTTTAAGTGGTACTAAATTAATCAGATTTCTCCCTAGTCTTATTACTTCACTTGCCCGGTCAGGTATCGGTCCCACATTATAAAGTCGGTATTAACCGGCTCGTATCCCAATTCGCGGATTCTGGCCGCAATCTGACCGCGGTGGTATGTGCCGTGATTTACAACATGGATCATTATCATACTGATCTGATTGCTGAATTTGTCACCCGCGTTATTGCTATATTGAAGTATGGGATCAAATGATTTCCCCGATTGAACAAATTCATTCCATCCGCGATTTGCTTCACCCATCAAAGTGATAAGTTGACCCAGATCATAGGTGCCCCACAGCTTGTATCCAGGTGCTGGCTTGAGGAGGATACGGTTTAACCAGACCAGTTGTGCCACCAGGCTATGAGCAAACCAACTGTAGATTCTTTCATCCCTGATGTCTTGGGTCCTGATGCAGTCCAGTACCCTTTCATTCGCCCATTCATTGTAACGGTAAATCGTCTCAAAATAATTCAGCATGGTTTTTTACTTTAGTTTGACAATCTTTTCACGCATGAAACCAAGATCGACCCTCCCAGTGCACTATTTGGCCTTGATTTTGATCATCTCATCGTTTCATCCTCTCGCATACGGACAAACAGGTCAATTTGATACACAAGCTATTGAATCTTTGTACGACCTGAATTTTACCAAAGCCGAACGGGATTCATTTCAAACTATTCTTGCCGACTACCAAAAACTCTTTAGACTTCTGCATGAAAAGCCAATAAAAAACAGCACGCCCATGTCTCTTGTTTTTGATCCAGTACCGATCGGATTCGAAATGGAGACAAAACAGTTACCAATGGATTGGGGCCTTCCGGCTTCAGTTGCGCTGCCTGCCAATAAAGAAGAACTCGCCTTCCTTCCCGTTTACAAATTGTCGGTGCTGATCCGTACGCGCAAGATAACGTCGCTTGAGCTTACTAAAATATATCTCCGTCGGCTGAAGCGATATTCTGATACGCTGCAATGCGCAATTACAATTCTCGAACAGTCTGCTATTAAACAGGCGAAACTTGCCGACGATGAAATCTCAAAAGGAAAATACCGCGGCCCTTTGCATGGGATTCCATATGGGATCAAGGATTTGCTCACTGTTGAGGGAACGGAAACAACCTGGGGCGCTGCGCCTTATAAAGGCCAGGTCATACCGGAAACTGCCACTGTTGTGAAAAAGCTTGAGGCTGCAGGCGCCGTTCTCATCGTAAAGCTCACTCTTGGGGCATTGGCCATGGGAGACATCTGGTATAGAGGGGTAACAAAAAATCCCTGGAATCTGAAACAGGGTTCCAGTGGTTCATCAGCTGGATCAGCAGCCTCCACCGTTGCAGGGCTAGTGGCCTTTGCTATAGGGACGGAAACGCTTGGATCCATTGTCTCGCCGGCCACCCGGTGCGGCGCCACAGGCTTAAGGCCTTCATTTGGGCGCGTGAGTCGTACCGGGGCAATGGCCTTAAGCTGGAGCATGGACAAAATTGGTCCCATTTGCAGGTCTGCACTGGATTGTGCAATAATCTTCGATGCCATCAGGGGTAAGGATGGCATCGACCATCATGTGTCAGCTGCGCCTTTCAACTACCAGCAAAAATCAATAGACATAAGGAAGCTCAAGGTTGGCTATATCAAATCCTACTTTGAGGCAACTTCACCATCAAAAGAGAATGACAATAAAGTATTGGACGTATTTCGTTCGCTCGGCGTGGAGCTTCATCCTATTGAAATGAACTTAAGTGTTCCCGTGAGTGCCATAAGGTTTATGCTTACTGCCGAGGCAGCCGCCGCGTTTGATGACTTAACCCGATCGAATCGAGACAGCCTGCTGACAGATCAAAGGAAAAATGCCTGGCCTAATACGTTTCGCGGTGCTCGATTTATTCCGGCTGTGGATTACATCAACGCATCCCGGCAACGATACGAACTCGTGCAGGAGTTTCACCGATTAATCAATGACTATGATGTAATCATTTCTCCCAGCTTCGGTGGCAATCAATTGTTGGTCACAAACCTTACGGGCACTCCATGCCTTGTAATGCCTGATGGCTATAATGATCAGAAAACTCCAACAAGTATATCGCTGCTTGGCAAACTGTACGGGGAAGCACCACTTATTGCGCTGGCCCGCGCTTACCAGGAAGCCACAGCCTGGGAGGACAACATCCCTCCGTTATTCAAACCCTAATAATGTTCACTGCCCATATCATCAAAAAAGGCCAAAAATTCAGTTTCATGGGAATATGTTGGGAAAACATCTGAGGACTTATGAGTATTCGGTCAACCGCCCTTTGAATCGATGATGTGCTGATATCTAATTGCCAAATTGTACGAATATTACCAGATCAAACGTTCCACATTTAGACCTATAAACTCCAACCAATGAAAGCCCTAACCTATATTCTGCTGATCACCTTCGCACGTCCTGCATGCGCGCAGGTGATAGGAAAGACGTTCCCATTAATGGAGGCTGAAACCGTGGAGGACAAGAAGGTGATATTACCTGATCAGGCGAAGGGCAAATACACTTTGTTGGGGCTCGCTTATTCAAAGAAATCGGAAGACCAGCTGAATACATGGTTTGAACCCATCTTCTATAAATTCGTTCAGAAAGCAGAAGGCTTGCTCGCGGGTATGGGGTATGATGTAAACGTCTACTTCGTTCCCATGTTTACGGGAATTAACGCAGCGGCAACCGGAACTGCGAAAAAGAAGGCCATGAAAAATCTCGATCCACAGTTATTACCTTATATCTTATTTTATAAAGGTGATTTGAAACCCTATAAAGATGCACTCGATTTTGAACGTAAGGATACACCTTATTTCTTTGTTCTGGATGCGACGGGAAAGATTGTCTATGCCACCTCGGGTGCGTTTAGCGAAGACAAAATGGACAAGATCGAAAGCGTTATTGAATAATGATTGATGAACGTCGACACATTCAGGCACCCCTGGTTTTCCTGCTCCCCTGGGTCGAATTGTCTTTTGAACTATTGCTTGTCACAGGTTTTGCACTTAAGCTATTCAACTTGTATAACGCGGGGGAAAGTCTGGTTCTGCTAAGTGCTGATGGTCTCGCCATCACTTTCTTTCTCATGGTATTTACGTCCGGAAAAGTACTTCCATTCAACTCCTTACAGAAATCCGCATTCGGTGATCGACTGACTATAATTTTAAGAAGAATTATCTACCTGGGAATTTCCATAAGTATCGCAGGCTTATCGCTCCACTTCCTTCGTAAGGTTCAGGCGGTCTGGTTTCTCCCATGTGGTATTGCCCTTCTCATCCTGGCACTCGGCGCAGGCGCAGCCATGAACAGGGAGCATCCTGAAAGAATGCGCTACTTGAGAGGTTCCATGATCAGGGGAATTCTGTTCCTTGTTATTGCCGGCATTTATGCCGTGTCTTAGACTGGGTTTTCTTTCTCCGGGCAATGACTTAACTTCCGTCAGATAACTCCATGAGTTTGACGATTCTTCTTGCTCTTGCATTAGCACCTGGGGCCTGCATAATATTTTATATCTACGTAAAGGACAGGTACGAGAAGGAGCCCATCCGTCTGCTGGCCATGGCATTTGGGCTTGGAATTGTAAGCACTTTCATCACCTTGATTATCAGCCTCCCGTTAGATGCGTGGATACCTATTGAAGAGCACGACTTACGTGCAGAAGCCGTTCACGCATTTCTCCTCGTGGCGCTTGTTGAAGAATTCAGCAAGTTCATATTTCTTCGCTGGGTATTCTTCAGAAATCCCAACTTCAATGAACCCTTTGACGGAATTGTTTATTCCATCATGATTGGAATGGGTTTTGCTACTTTTGAAAACATTCTATATGTGATGGATGGTGGATTCGAAACCGCCATTCTCCGGATGTTCACAGCTGTACCGGCTCACGCTACATTTGCAGTATTGATGGGCTATTTTGTTGGCCGCCAAAAATTTGAACCAGACAAGCCCTACTTGTCCTTTTTAGGATTGATCGCGGCCATACTCTTCCACGGAGCATATGATTACTGTTGGTTTGTATCTTATGTACCGGGCATCTGGCTCGGTGCGATCGTTTCATTGGTGATAGGAGTTGCCCTTTCACGTAAAGCTATTTCAGTTCAGCAAGAGGCCTCACCTTTCAGAAATCCCGATCCACCATCAAATGCTGCAACATGAACTTTACTACCAACCTATCAAAATGAAAAAGCCCGGAGATTCCCGGGCTTTTTATTTGAAATTCCTTGCGGCTATTTCTTTGGCTGCGTCGTGGTTGACGCTGTAGGTGTGATGCCAAGCTTCTTCAGCACTAATGTGGAGATATTGTACTTTTCATCATTGTACAGCAGGATATCACCGCCACCAACAAGCTGCGGGTTGATGATGAAAGAGTAGCCGTTCTCTTTTGCTACTTCCTCAATTGCTTTGCCAACCTTTGCATAAACCGGTTCCATCAGATCGCTTTGCTTCTTTCTGAGCGAAGCCTCGGCATCCTGCTGAAACTTCTGAATGTTTTCCTGAAGTTGAGTAAGCTCCGTCTCTTTGTCCCTTCTTACAGCATCCACCATGGTTGATGCGCTGGCTTGGTAAGTCTTGAGCTTGGTTTCATATTCCTTGTATTTTGCCTGCAACTGGGCCTGGAGCTGATCGCCATGCGTTTTAAGGTCGTTATCAATTTGTTTGAATTCAGGAAGCTGGCTGAAGATGTAATCCCATTCTGCATACCCGATTTTTTGTACCGCCGGCTGCGTTTGGGTGGTAGTGGTTTGCGCGGTGGCCCCGAAAGAAACCAGACTTACCAGAAGAATCACAAAAAGAGTTCTCATTGTCTATTTTGATTTATTTTACCTTATCGTTCGGATCCCCAAGTCCCAGTTCTTCCAGGACGAAGTCGGTATAGTCATGCCGGGGATCCGTGTAAATCATGACCAACTCCGAAGACTTGTCAAAAATGATGGCCAATCTGTTCTGTTTGGCCACTTTCTCAACTGCCTCAAAGATTTTATCCTGCAAAGGTTTAATCAATTCTTGTTTTTTCAAAAAAAATAGCCCTCCAAAGCCAAATACCTTCCGCTGGTATTCTTTTAGCTCCGCTTCCTTCTTGTGGATAAGTCCAAGCCGCTCTTCTTTCATCTGCTCTGTAAGAAGGACTTCCTCCGCCTTAAGCGCTGCATACATGGTTTCCACGTTCCGGGACATGTCCTCCACTTCCTTCTGCCAGCCGCTTGAAAGCTGATCTATCTCACTCTGAGCCTTGGCATATTCCGGCATTTTGGTCAAAATGAAGTTGGTGTCAATGTACCCGAACTTCTGAGCTACGGCAAAATTCAAGCCGAAGAGCAAAAAAGCAGCAGACAGCGTCAAAAACCTCATTTCTAGCGGATTTGCTGACCAATCGTGAAGTGGAACTGGGCCCCACTCTTCTGGGTTGCCCCCGGCAGTGTATCAAAGCCATATGCCCAGTTCAAACCAATCAGACCAAAGGCAGGCATGAAAATACGGGCTCCGACACCGGCAGACCTGTAGGATCTAAACGGATTAAAGTCATAATAATTGTTCCAATTGTTACCCGCTTCCGCAAAAGCCATCGTATAAATAGTGGCAGTCTGCCCGGTTGTAATGGGATATCTCAACTCCATTACAAACTTATCGTAGACAATTCCTCCTTCAATGCTTGTGGAAGACTGGGAATTTCTCAATGCATAAAGCGGTGGCGTCACAAGGTTGTCTCCATACCCTCTGAGACCGACAATTTCCTGACCCAACACAAATGAATTGAATCCTCCCGCAAGACCCGCACCACCCATAAAGAAGCGCTCAAAAGGTCCGGGAGGAAGGCGCTTATCGTACGCCCCTATAAAGCCAAAGTGCGCTCTGGTTTCCAACACAAGGCTTCTGCCCTCAGGTTTGTTGCTTCCCAACAGCTTGATGTAAAACTTGCTGTCAAACATCAGCTTGTACAACTCCAGCCACTTGTACCGTTCATTGATATCACTGTAGTATGAAGGATCCCTGAATGACGAATAGGGAGGGGTGACAGACAGACTGAGCGAAATCTGGGAACCAGAAGTCGGATACATCGGATTGTCGATGCTGTTCCTGGACAAGGTAGTATTCAGCATAATGCTGTTTGTCTGGCCAACTGCAGGAAGCGCTGTACTGCCGTAGAGGTAATTATTGTAGTTATAGACGAGGAATGAAAGGCTGTTTGACAATGTGAAATAGTTGTCGGGCCACTCCAGTCGTCTTCCCAAAGAAAGTGTCAGGCCATTTTGCTGCAAAGAGAAGTCATTGGTGAATTCATAATTGCTGTTTGGTCTTCTGGAAATGGAGTGAGTCAAACTGATGGTAAATGAGTTGGGCTTTCTGCCGCCAAGCCAGGGCTCGGTGAAGGAAAGACTGTAGCTCTGATAGGACTGACCGTTGGCTTGAGCCTGAATGCTCAGCTTCTGGCCATCCCCTACAGGCAAAGGCCTCCACTTCTTGAAGTTCGGGACATTGCGCATGGAGAAGTTATTGAACGTCAGGCCGACCGTTCCAACGAATCCATAATAGCCTCCCCAGCCTCCTGATAACTGAATCTGGTCATTGGACTGCTCCACAAGTTTCCACTCAATATCCACTGTACCTTTTTGGGGGTTCGGACGGACGTCAGGTTCAACTTTTTGGGGATTGAAATATCCCATGGTGGAGAGCATTTGCTGTGTCCGGATGATGTCAGACCTGCGGAACTTCTGGCCAGGAACAGTACTGAGTTCGCGCCGAATCACGTGATCACTGGTTCGCTCATTTCCGCTAATCAGCACCTTGTCTATAGTCGCTTGCTCTCCCTCGAAAATCCTCATTTCAACGTCAATGGAATCGCCAACGATAGCCACTTCAACCGGAACAACACGGAAGAACAAATAACCGTCATCCATGTAAAGCCCGCTGATATCTGCTCCTTTGGGATTGAAGGATGTCTTCTTGTCGATCAAGTCACGATTGTAAACGTCGCCCTTCTTGATATCAAGGATCTTGTTCAGCGTGGCTGTGGTGTGAATATAATTACCTGTCCAAATGATGTTGCGGAAATAGTACTTTCTCCCTTCATAGACCTTCAACACCACATTGATACTGTTCTCCCCATGCCTGATAATGGAGTCAGAAAGAATATCGGCATCCCTGTAACCTTGGGTATTGTAATAATCCAGAACCTTCTTTTTGTCCTCATCAAATTCATTTTTGAGGAACTTCGAAGCATTGAAAAAATTTAGTTTCACGTTGCGGTTAATGAACTCCTTAAGTTGAGCAAAGGTGAGCTTACGGCTGGAGTCCAACGCTGCTTTGTATCTCCGAGGTGGCGTGCTTGTGATGGCACTGATGATGGTGCGATGAAGGGACACCCTGGCGTGCTCGTGCGTCTTCTTCATCTTCTTTTTCAGATCCGTATCTGAAATCATCTTATTGCCTTCAAAATGAATTTCATTGATCCTGACCTTTGTTTTTAAATCCACATTGATCTTGAGTCGCACACCACCGCGATTCAGGGTATCATGTTCCTGAACAATCTTTACATCTGTGTTGAGGAAGCCCTTCTTGGAGAAGAATTTTTTTACAGAAAGTTCCGTGTTCCTGATCATGGCATCGTTCACAATCTTTCCCTTAATCAACTTTAGGTCATCCTTCAAAGAAGACTGTCTTGATTTGTTAATTCCAACAAAATAGAAATCTGTCAAACGAGGTCGTTCAGCCAGACTGATTATCAAATAGGCGTTGAGACCCTCGAGTCGCTCAACGCTGATGCTGACATCGCCCACTAAGCCGTGCTTCCAAAGCTTCCGGATTGCCGAGGCAATTTGATCACCCGGAATTTTGATCTTATCCCCGATCTTGAGACCTGTAAGTGAAATCAATGCGTTCTTGTCCAGCACATTTAATCCTGTGATATCAATGCCGGCTATGAAATATTCCGAGGGGCTGCTATAATTGAGCTTGCCTTCCGTTAAAGGTGAATTGTCCTGCGCCTTATCCCGGTTTCTGCGGAATTGAGCAGTAGCCGAAGTCCAGCACACTGTGACAAGCAAAGACAGAAAGAAAAGCTGCCGCATCGATCAGGTATTCGGTTCTAATACTCTCCCAAATCTTCTTTCTCTGTGCTGATACGCATGGATAGCCTCATACAGATCTTCCTTTCGGAAATCAGGCCACAGAGTTTTTGTGATGAAGATTTCGGTATAGGCAATTTGCCAAAGAAGAAAATTGCTGACTCTCATTTCGCCGCTGGTACGGATCAGCAACTCCGGGTCAGGGATTCCGGCCGTTTCCAATGCCGCGGAGAAGGTTCTTTCATCAATATCCTCTAAATGCATTCTTCCGCGCTGGACATCCTCGGCGAGTTTGCGCGCTGCTTTCAGAATTTCCCAGCGGCCGCTATAGTTCAAAGCGAGAAGAACGGTCAGACCGAGGTTATTTCTTGTCAACTGCTGAGCTTCTTCTAGGTTTCGCTGGCAGGCTTTTGGAAGATGCGAGATGTCCCCGATCGTCCTCAACCTTACCTGATTGTCCATAAGGTGATTGATTTCTTTCTTGAGGGTGTTTACCAGCAACTCCATAAGTCCGTCCACCTCTTCCTTTGGGCGTCCCCAGTTTTCCGTACTGAATGCATATAAAGTCAAGTACTTTATCCCTAATTCGCCGCAGCCTTCGGTCACATCCGTCACGGCCTGTATGGCATTACGATGACCAAAAATGCGCGCTGCACCTTTGCGTTTTGCCCATCGACCATTCCCATCCATGATAATGGCAATGTGCTGAGGCAGGTTATTAACGTCGATTTGATTCTTGAAAGAAGCCACAGGACCGCAAAAGTAGGCTATTTTGGACATTTGCGCACTATTGTGTTGCCCTATTCCAGGCTAATGAAGATGCACTGACGGCCCAAATGGTTGCCCCCGTAATCACCTACTTGTAGGGATTTCTTGGGCAAGGGATGTCGTAAAATGTCTTCGTTATCGAGATCCCAAGGAAGTAGTAAGTGTCGTAGTCAAACTTATTACCGTACTGGTAGTTCTTCTGAGAAGGATCTCCATCGGAGACATTATCCAGATAGTCGAAGAAGGTCTTTCGGACTCCGAATTCCAAGGCCAGGTAGTACTTGGGATTTAGCACAAATTTGATTCCTCCACCGAATGGAATACTCATTTGTACGTTACTGTATTGAACGGTTTTGTTTGGGGTCCCCGAAATTGTGAACAAGCCCAAGCCAGCAAAAAGGTAGGGCGTGAATCTAAGCCTCCTCCGGTCCTCCCGCCAATCAAGGAAATGGTACTCATAAACACCGGACAATTCGGTTAGGAAGATATTAAAGGAGGCTTTGCGCTGAGCCGCAAAAGCATCAATGGGGGCGCGGGTATCGCTGGCACTTAACTTTCCGGCTGTAAATGACGCCCTGAAGCTGACCACTTTGCTCACGTTGGAGCGGTAGATCACAGTTGCTGCGGGTTGAGAAAAAGCAAAGTTGTAACTTCTAACCAGGTCACCTGTGTAATTGAAAGTTCCAAGCCCGAAGCCAACTTCAGACCGCTGCAGAATCTGGGCGTCAACCTTTCCCTGGATAATCAGTATGAAGGCTGTCAACAGAATGTTGAAGCCTGATTTCCGGATCATCTGAATTTAGCTCTGTGGAATGTAGCGTTCAGGATGTAAGTCAGCTTGATGCTTGTTACCATGTAAACATCATTCTGATTTTTGCTGCCCCGTTTATTACTAGGATACTCCGAACCATACCCAGCCTCAACATTTACTCCAGGAATACCGGAAGGAACAGGATTCGGTGGATTCCCGTTGTAAAGTTCGTTTGTCCTGTATGACATGGCCTGTGCAAGAGGCGAATTGAGCTTGGTCAGCGAAACATAATTCTGACTGACATCATCAAGATAATCAGTGAAAGTGTAACGGAAACCAACGTCGGCCCACAAGTCCATAACTTCGTTTAGTTTAAAACGAGCGCCGAGCCCAAATGGTATAGCCATCTGCAACAAAGAATATGGCTTTATCCCGTAGTTCACATCCGAACTGGCCAGATTAGAATACTGGCCTTCAGTTCCCAACGGCCTTAAGTCAACATACTTGCCTGCTTCCGGAAGGGGGTTCCCTTGCAAATCTGTTGCAGGCGCTTTTGCCTGTGGATTATGAAGGAACAAAGTCACTCCTACGTATGCGTAAGGCGTCCATTTCACCCTGCTGACATAGGTGGATTGGTTCTCAAATAAATCGAACACACCAACAACGGTCAATTCTTTGATATGATTGCGAAATGAGAGATTTCGCTTGTACCGGTAAACGCCATTGCTAAGATCAGATTGCTTGGCAGACTCCGCATCTGATCCACTGATGGTACCATACATAAAAGAAGCCTGAAGGGAATATCTTGGCCCAAAGCGGTGTGTGAATGAGATACCAAAACCAGGCTTGGTGAACGAAATATCCGTGCTGACTTTTGATGATGAAGGCGACAAGTCCCCATAGTAATTAAGGGCATTTACAGAAATTCCAATGGAATTATACCGGTTGGCTTTGCTGAATTTGGATTTACTGCCACGATATCCGGCGATTCGTTTGTTGGCATTCTTAATACCCTTGGTGTTAAACTGTGCATAAACTGAATTCATAGTCAACCAGCTGACTATAAACATTATGTACATGAGTCGCAGATTCTTCATGGCCAGATCGACGAAGAACAAATGTATGAAATAACCATCTAATTATTAGGAGATTGATGCCGGATACCTCAGATAGGTAAGCGGGCCGGAATCAATTCCTCAAGTCCAACCCCCAGTTCAGTTTCTGACGAAGCGTTTTGAAATAATGTTGCCCGGGCAATTGGATAAGATGCGCTTTGAACTTCTCTTTCTTGAGTTTGAGTTTGACACTGTCATCCACTACTTCAAAACGCGAATCAAGAGAAACCAGAAATTTCTTGCTTCTGCCTTCAATCTTGAAACTTATCTCTGAATTATCCGACAGAACAATGGGTCTTGCGCCCAGATTGTGAGGGCTTACCGGCGTGATCAGGAAATTCTCTGACTCCGGATAAACCAGAGGGCCTCCGCAGCTAAGAGAATAGCCGGTTGACCCAGTTGGAGTTGAAACAATCACACCATCAGCCCAGTAACTATTCAGCAGTTCTCCGTCAACAGTGACATGCACTGTAATCATGGAAGAAGTATCCTTCTTCATGATGGTGAAGTCGTTCAGGGCGAAGTTAAGATTATTGAAGAGCTTTGGCGATGAGACCAATTTGAGCATCGTTCTTTTGTCAACCCGATAATTTCTCCTGAAGAGGTTGTCGATAGCCTCCTCTGTTTCATCTCTGTTGGTAGTGGCCAAAAAGCCAAGCCTCCCGGTATTCACGGCCAGAATCGGGGTCTCATTTTCGGCGACATAGGTTAATGATTCCAGAAGGGTGCCATCACCGCCCAGCGAAATAAAGAAGTCAAGATGCCTCAGGTCGTCTCCCAATTCAAAAACATGTCTCTTGATTCTGCTCCTTTGGTTGAGGTGCTTCTGAAATTTCGAAGACACGAAAATATCACAATGATAATGGCCGAGCCACGCCAGGACTTTCTCCATAAATCGTGAAGACTTCTGCTGAAAGTCCCTTCCGTGAATCCCAATTCGCATCGGTTGTCAGATTGGAAGTGATGATACAAAAAAATCAAGACTAGAGAAAGTGCTTCAGGCGAACAACCTCCTCTTGCCTCAGAAATCTCCAGTGTCCACGTGGAAGTTCTTTCTTGTCCAGGGTCGCGTATGCAGTGCGGTCAAGCCTGACCACTTCATAACCCAAGGCCTCAAAAATGCGTCTTACAATCCGGTTCCAGCCAATATGAATTTCCAATCCTACCGTCTTGCCATCGTCAGACACCATGGCAAGGTCATCTACAATCGCTTTACCTTCCTCCAATTGAACGCCTTCCAGAATTTTCTGAAAATCATTGCGCGTAAGTGGACGATCAAGTTCAGCCTTATAAATCTTCTTGACGTTGTATGATGGATGAGTGAGTTTCTCGGTCAGCTCACCGTCGTTAGTCAGCAGAAGTAATCCGGATGTATTGCGGTCCAAACGGCCCACCGGGTATACACGCTCCTTGCAGGCACCTTCAATAAGATGCATTATGGTATGCCGCTCCTGCGGATCATCCGTTGTAGTAATGTACCCCTTGGGTTTATTGAGGAGTATATAAACTGGTTTCTCTGCCTTCAGTTTCTTTCCTTCATACCGAACATCATCGGTCGGCTTCACCTTATAGCCCATCTCCGTAACGCTCTTGCCATTTACGGTGACCAACCCCATGGCAATAAGTTCATCGGCTTCTCGTCTGGAGCACACCCCGCTGTTTGAAATGAATTTGTTCAGGCGGATCAATCCGTCGCCTGTTTTCTGCAGCTCCTTAGGTCTTTCTTCCAGTTGCTGACGCTGGCGATCAATTCTGGATTTTACAAAACTCTTCTTTCCGCGTTCTCCTTCCGGTGTTTCGCTTCCAGAACGTCTGCCGTGTTTGAACGGGCGACTACCCGTAGGCCTGAAATTGTCTTTTTTGCGGAATCCCCGTCTCTTTCCATACTGCGCCGAATCTCCCTCCCGATGATCTGACACCGGACGTTGCCCGCCGGTCTTGTTATCATCCGCCGAACGCTTGAATCGTTCAGCCTTATCATATCGCTGACCTCTCTTGCTGAAAAAAGGGGAGCCACCACTTTCCCTTCTGTCAGCCCTGAATCTGCCAGTCTCTTGCGGATATCTTCCTGAACTCCTTTTTGGTTGATCCTCTCTTTCAGTCCGATCACCTGTTGGTCGCTTGCCAAATGGCTTGCCGCTATCCTTTCTTTGTCTTGAAAAAGGTTTGGAAGCTCCTCTTCTGGAGTTTCCCGGGCCGGACGAAAAGCGGTTACGAGCCATACAAGTGGTTATTACAAGGTAGGCACAGTGGCCCGTGAAAGAAAGTAAATTATTACTGGTTTTCGGAATTCTCCCCGATACTGTTTACTTCTTGTGTGAAGTCTTTCAGGGTAGGAAGTTCACTTAATTCATTAATACCGAAGTATTCCATGAACTTCGGGCTTGTGCCATACAACAGAGGCCTGCCCACTGTATCTCCTTTTCCCTGGATCTCAATCAGACCCTTTTCGAGAAGTTTCTGAACAGCATAGTCACAGTTGACCCCACGGATGGTCTCCACTTCTGTTTTTGAGACAGGCTGCTTGTAGGCTATGATTGAAAGAGTCTCAAGTGCTGAGGTTGACAGCCTCTTTTTTGATTGCTGCTTCAGCATGATGCCGATGCTGGCCTGGTACGCCGGCTTGGTAAGAAACTGATAGCCGCCGCCAGCTTTGTTAATTTGAAAAGAATACTCGTCTTGTTGGTACTTTTCCGTCAGACGCTGAATTGCAGAGACTATATCTTCTTCGGGAACGTCAGCATTGAACATTTCGGATAAACACAACTTCAGCTCGTTGAGCTTAACCGGTGATGGGGAGCAGAAGACCAGGGCTTCAATATGGTTTTGCAGGAAGTCCACAATGTCAGCTTAATCTGTTTGCATCATTTTTGCCTCAATGGATTGCGTTGTGTGTGGCACTGCAATCAGCCTTTCTTTTGGAATAAGCTTCCCGGTAACCGTGCATATTCCGTATGTGCCATTCTTGATCCGCACAAGCGCATTCTCGAGGTTGGTTATGTACTTCAACTGACGTGCGGCAAGTTGGCTGAGGTTCTCCTTCTCCGCCGTCTCGGCCCCATCCTCCAAAACTTTTGTGTTCCCGCCCGAAGTTGCATCGGTGCCTGCGTCATTATTACGGTTAAGTGTCTCTTTGAGAATTCGAAATTCTTCTCTTGACTTCTCAAGTTTTGCTTTGATAAGCGTCTCAAATTCTTTTAGCTCTTCATCGCTGTAGCGGGTCTTGTCTTCAGGAACGGTAACGGCCTTTGTAGGCTTGTGAGCTATAGGCCGTTGTGTAAGTGCCGGGAAGATATTGAGCTGAAGAGGTGGCTTGGGGGCTGCAGGCGCTGTTTGTTTTACCTCTGCCTTCTTCACAGGCGCAACTTCCTTTTCCAATACTCTTTTGGGGGTCTCCTTCTTAGCCACAGGCTTTTTCACCACAGCCTTTTTTACCGCTTTCTTGACTGCCTTTTTCGCCGGAGCTTTTGCCTTCGCGGGTTTCTTTGCCTTGGCTGCTGGCTTGGAAGACGACTTCCGAGATGCCTTATTCGTTGATTTCTTAGCTGATTTCGCCATAAAGGATGCAGTCCTCCAGGACTGGGATTAAAAAGATGCGCAAAAATACTCGGCTGGGCCTAAAACAAAAAATATCACGGTTTTAATTCCCCGGGTATCGAAAACCATGATAGACGCGGATAAGCCTATCAAAGCGTCATCTTAGATCGGGAATGCACAGGGGTCAAGGCTACCTTGTAATGACTAATCGTCTTCTGAAAATTCGTACATCACCATTGGCGTTGAATATCTGGAACCAGACGAGGTAGTATCCAGAGCGGAGGGCCAGGCCATCCTTTCCATAACCATCCCACTTGAAAAAACCTTCTGTGCCAAGCCATTCTTGCTCAACTAGATCAAAAATTGCTTGGCCAGTCCCGTCAACAATTGTAACCTTCCCAATCCATCCAGCAGTCGAAAATTGGTAATGAATCTGCGCGAAGGTTTCAAGCGGATTCAATGTCTGAGGTTCGACCCACACATCATCAATGGAGTTATTATTAGATGTCCTGTTTGATGAATTCAAATAACCAGGGGTTGCATAACCAGCAGTGGAACTTGCAGATATCCAATTATCTTTTCCAGGCGGCAAAGCAAGGTCAATTCGTTCCAATGAAACGCCTTCCTCGTCTTTCAAAAAAACAGAGTGCCATAGATGCGAATAAGAAAGCTCATCAATTACTCTTCCCTCATCATTGAGTACAACAATCGAACCTTCATCATCGGGCATTGATGGCAAGTCCGTCCGATGCATGGCCTCCCTCACACCTGTGGAATACTGATTACATATAACATCCGGATTGGATGTGAGAACTGCATAGGCTCCGGGAACGAGTTGCCCCGCGGCGGATAACTTCAGTTGATGTGGCGCTACTCGATCATCATCCAGATTCCCCAATCGAAGATCTGCCAGACGGAAATACTTCTCAGATATATTAACGATTTCTACAAAATCAACACCACCTGGCCTTGGATTGAACAATACCTCACTAATCCGGATGTCTGAGCTGTCTGGCGTTTCGGTCAATCCAAAATTTTCAATCTTGATATCCCTTGCATTTCCGCTGCAATCAGAAACCTTCTCAACATCGAGATGATAAGGAGTCCTTTTTTGAAGCGGTGAATTCAAATCCACAAGCAATAGTCTTTGGGTGTGGTCAAGAGCAATGCGGATAATGCTATTTGATGGTTCTATGTTGAACTTGGATGCTGAAGTCTTCAGATCAATTTTTTCATTGAATTTCAGTTCAATCCGGGTGTCGCGGACGACGTCTGATGAAAGAAGCTGAGGCCCCGTCAGATCCGGTTTGTTTGCAAAAACAGAGTTGATCTTGCCGGGTGTACCTCCATCAGAATTGTCTGAAGCTTCCCAATTATCTTCTTCTCCGCACGGATTATTGGGATCAATCAACTCAAGTGACCATCCCCCGTCTGACTTGGCCGCATCACGATACCAGGTTATGTCATAATTTACGCTGTCCACCGGTGTACCAGTTTCATCGCAAAGAACTATCGCATCCCCATCATTATTTAGCGATGGGAAATTGTCTACTGGAATAATACGACCCGCAACTGAGAATTTTTTGGCGAATAATTTGCTGACCAGTAATGCATACTGACCGGGCAATAACACCTCGGAAGGCATTTTTCCAACGCTGGATCCATCTTTGATTAACCATTGATCGAGATCGAATGGATTAGTGCTTCTGTTCAAGACTTCAATGTATTCGGCTTCAGGAAGCCCAAGAGGTGGCGATGGGTCAGCCATAATTTCTGTGATGATGATGTCCTTGGAGTGTGCCTTGACCTTATGAAGGAAACGGATTGGATATTCAGCCCATGTCAATTTGTTTCCAGCTAGGTCTTCTACATCCATAATCTTGAGGATGTAGCTAACACCATTGGCGAGTGGGGAACGAAGTGTGAGCTTGACAGTCTGTTCATCTTCCAGACTGGAATTCACGGGCTCCCCATCACCATTTAACCTGAATTTGCCGGTACCAGGGGAGAGGGATTCGGTGAAAGTGATAGAGATGTGAACAGAATCATCAACGACCACCCCCGCTATATCAGGTGGCTGCTTGTCAGGAACGGGCGCACCAGTTACGAGAAAATCATCAAACCAGAATTTGTCGGAACGTGTGGATGTGTAATAACAGACAACACCAAAAAAAGATGACTTCGTAAGGGTGTTGTCAACGACTGATCCTTCCATTACATAGTTACCTGTGGCACTCACATCAACAGACAGTTGCCATTCGGCAGAAGCATTTCGGATCAAGCGGATCCTGACTTTTGAAGCACTCTGATTCAATCTTCCATCCAGCCCGTCAATAATCCTGGTTTCAACTGATCCCTGCACTCGGTAGAAAGAAATATCATCTGTGGCTCCTCCCGCTTTAATAAAATAGCCGTTAAGGGGATCCGTTAACACCTTCTGATCGGCAGTCACATATATTTTAGCATAATTGCTGCTGCTGGGATTAAAATCCATTTGAAGCAGGAATTCCCAACTGCCATCATTTATGGCATTGCTGGGGGACGACAAGAACGCTACTCCATTTTGTGTTGGTGCTTGCAGCCTCAGCATTCCGGCAACGATTGTAAACCGCGAAACATCACCATCCCATGATGGCTTTTGTGTGATGTCTCCGTCTGAGAAGTTGTCTGAGAGTTGTGCCGAACAAACAGCCGGAAGGAAAATTGCAGATAAGATCAATTTCAATAACCTCATGCCCTCAAACTACCATTTGTATTACTTTTGCGGTTCACGATTCAAAAACAGTCATGAAAATAGTTGTGGTTGGGGCGACTGGCCTCGTGGGTCAGGAAATCCTGAGCGTAATGGAGGAAAGGAGTTTTCCCTATGAGCAATTGTATCTGGTGGCTTCTTTCAAGAATGTTGGAAAGGAAATCGAGTTCAGAAACAAGAAACACACCATCATCGGGATGGAAGAGGCCTGCAATCTGGCAGCAGATATTGCCATCTTTTCGGCGGGTGGAGGTACTTCGTTGGAGTGGGCGCCAAAGTTTGCAGAAAAAGGGACTATCGTTATTGACAACTCTTCAGCGTGGAGAATGGACCCCACCAAGAAGCTCGTTGTACCCGAAATCAACGGACATGTCTTGAAGATTGACGACAGGATCATTGCCAACCCCAATTGTTCCACCATTCAAATGGTAATGGCGCTTGCGCCGCTCCATGTGAAATACAAACTCAGGAGAATTGTGGTTGCCACATACCAATCTGTTACAGGAACTGGAAAGGATGCTGTGCAGCAACTAATGGATGAGCGAAACGGGGTAGCAGGCAATAAAGTCTACCCCTACCCTATTGATCTGAATGCGCTTCCCCACATTGATGTATTCCTTGAGAATGGATATACAAAGGAAGAAATGAAGATGGTGAATGAAACCAGAAAGATACTTGGGGATGACAGCATCGGTGTGACAGCAACAACCGTACGAGTGCCCACCATCGGCGGTCATTCTGAAGCAGTTAACGCTGAGTTTCACAAAAACTTCGATCTGAAAGAAGTGCGCTCTATTCTGGATGCCACTCCTGGCGTCGTTGTGATGGATGATGTTAAGAATAATGTGTATCCGATGCCCATCCTTTCAAAAGGCCGCGATGAAGTTTTCGTTGGCAGAATCAGAAGGGATGAGTCGCAGCCCAATACACTCAACATGTGGGTTGTTGCCGACAATCTGCGCAAGGGTGCCGCAACCAACGCCGTTCAGATTGCGGAATTCATGATGGAAAAGAACCTCGTTTACTGAGATTCTCTCCCAAACAACTGGGCCGCTTCAAACTTACCGGCACCGTATTTACCTGGAAACCGCTGCTGGCGGTTCAGGATGATGCGCATACCTTTCAAAGAACTCAATGACACGCAACAAGTGATCCATCATCCTGCCAGGATTACCGCTCCTGGTCAGTTCATGCCCTTCCCTTGGGTAACGAACATACTCGACCGGCCTGCCCAAAATTTTAAGACTCTTGTATAGCATTTCTGACTGGATGACTCCTGTTCTCAGATCCTGATCTCCATGAATGATCAGCAAGGGAGTAAAGATTTTATCAACATAAGAGTATGGTGACTGGTCGTTGAGGATCTTTCGTATCGCAGGATCCCATGGATATCCGCCAAAATGGTCGGGTACCAGCCTCCATGCATTCCCTTCACCCATGAATGTGGTAAGGTCATATACACCCCTTTGCGCATTGGCCGCCTTGAAGCGGTTGTCGTGACCGATGATCCATGCCACCATGTAACCGGCATAACTGCCTCCTTCAACAAATAGCTGGTCTTTGTCTATCCATGCATTGCCCTTAATCGCATCATCCAGGGCGGCCAGAATATCTCCGGCTGGACCGGGCCCCCAATCCTGATAATTCCCCTTCTTGAATTTGTCCCCGTAGCCTCCGCTACCTCTTGGATTACAATAGACTACTCCGTATCCCCAACTGTTTTCCAACTGATATTCGTGCCACATGGAAAATCCACCAGGCCCCCACATCGATGATGGACCACCGTGAATATTGAGAATGGTGGGATACTTGACCCCTTCCTTTCTGCCCGCTGGTTCCATCACCCAGTATTGAACCTTGGTGCCATCTGTTCTGGGAAGCCAGAATTCCTTTGGACCGATGATGGTCTTTTCCTTGATCCAGTTCTCATTCAGCTTAGTAAGCTGTCGGTTGGATTTGTCTTTAAGACTGAACAGATATACCTCCCATGGATTCTTAGTCTCAGTGTAGGCATAAACAACCTTATCGCCCCTTACATCATAATCATTTACACCACTGTCGTTCCCAAGCCATCTTGTCTCCTTACCTCCTTTCACCGGGATGCTATACAATGGTATGTCACCTTCCGTCTCAGAGGAAAAGAATATTGACTTGCTGTCAGAAGACCAGGTTGCATTGCTGATATCTCTGTCAAAGTCTCCGGTAAGGATGTGGGGCTTATCGCCGATAGCAGAAACTACTGCTAATTGTGCCTGGGTGGCATGACGGTTTTGAGCTGATCGGGCGTAGAACAAGACCATTTGACCGTCAAATGAATAAGCCGGATTAGAAAGGCTGAATCCAGGCATCTTAAGAAATTCTCTTGCCGCCTTAGATGCGATGTCTATAGTCCAGAGATCCGTATCGGGCTCCTTGTCAGGTTCAATATTGTAGACTCTGCTGTGACAAATTATGGATTTACCGTCAGTTGACCACTCCGCACCCTGGTAATCCTGAAATCCCTGTGTGAGTTGTACCGGCCTTTCATCAGATCCGATTCTGATCAGAAAGACATGAGAAAACTCCTTAATTGGTTGGAGAGCTAACTCACCCTGAAGGTTCTGACGCGTCAATACCCTAGGATTGGCATCAGAAGTGTTTTTTGCAAGCCATGCGCGAACTTCATCAAGATTGCCGTCAGGTGAGCTGATTACTTTCTTCTTCTCATCATCTTTCATCATTCTCCAGTTTGGCTCATCCCCTGGTTTTCTTCCAGGTCGAGCATAGGTCCACGGCATAGTACCTTCAATCGCATAATAGGGAATATTGGAGGTGGCCATCAAAGTCTTCCCATCGGGAGACCACCGCGGGCGGGTCGCACCATAATCGAGTTTGGTAATAACATGTGCCTCCCCGCCAGTCAGCGGCAGCACCCAAACTTGTGCCTTTTCTCCTTCCATTCTTACAAAAGCTATCTGCTTGCCGTCAGGAGACCACTGCGGTTGACCATCGTTTTTATCACCAAAAGTCAATTGAATGGGCTCCGTATTACCAGTTAATTCTACCATGAATAGCTGCCGCGTGTAGTAATAATCATTCTCGTTCTTGACTGCCTTCTTCGTCACAACCATCACCGCTTTGGTTCCATCTGGAGAAATCTGAATCTGATTGGCAATTGTGAGTTTCATCAGATCAGTAGCAACAACTGGCTTCTTCTGTTGAGAAAAGGCCTGGAACGAAATGGCTAGCACCAGGAAAAACTTGGCAAACAACTTCATAGGTTAGGGGAATCTCTTTCCTATAAAAATGAAGAGACCGGGCGATTGAAACAACTACAGATGTGCTGAGTGGATTCTCCTGTGTAGTTGTCGGTCAAATGGGTAAATTGAGTAGTTAAATCATCCTTTCATGAAAAGACTTCTTGTCGTCTTATTGAGTGGCCTATCCTTCCTCTGCTACTCGCAATCACTCGAAGATACATTGGCACTCCGCAATTTTATGGATGGTGTTATCCAAACGCATCTTCGTGACAAGCACATTGCAGGTGCCACAGTCTCCATTATCAAGGACGGACGGATTCTGCTAAAGGCAGGATATGGCTTCGCTGACGAAAAGAGGCAGAAGAAAGTCAGTCCGGACTCCACCTTGTTTCGGATTGGTTCCATCTCCAAAATGTTCACCTGGATGAGTGTCATGCAACTTGTTGCTGAGGGTAAACTGAACCTGGATGAGGATGTGAACCATTATTTGAAGGATTTCACCATTCCGACTACTTATGAAAAACCAGTCACCCTTCACGATCTGATGACACATACACCCGGTTTTGAGGACAAAGTGATCGGGCTGTTTGGAAGGGATTCTACAACACTGAACCCGCTGGGTGAGATTCTTTCCAGGGAAATGCCTGCGAGGGTACGACCAGCCGGCACTTTTGCATCTTATTCAAATCATGGTACAGGTATGGCGGCCTATATCGTGGAACGGGTATCCGGAATGTCATTCAATGACTATGTTGAGCAGCATATCCTTAATCCGCTTGGCATGAGCCTGACCACTTTCAGACAGCCCTTACCAACCCCATTAAAGCGGCACATGTCCACAGGATATGAATATAAAGGCGGTGAACTAAAGGAACAGACTTTCGAATATGTCCCACTTTATCCTGTTGGGGCGGCTGCTAGCACTGCAGTGGATATGACACATTTCATGCAGGCTATACTTGGAAATGGGCGCTTCAAACAGTTTCAGATGCTCGACAGCGCTACCTTGGCCCTGATGGAAAGTCCCGCACACCGGCATCATCCTGATGTCAATCCTATGCGTTATGGATTTATGGACCTCAGTCAAAACGGAGTTACCGTGATCGGACATGGTGGAGATACCTTCTGGTTTCACTCCCTCATGGTAATGATTCCATCCCAGAATGTCGGGCTCTTTGTGTCGTTTAATACCAATACCGGAGGCGGCACTTATTTGAGTGTATTTGACCAATTCATGGAAAGGTATTTTCCGGAATCATCTTTGCGCCCGGTAAGAAATTTTTCTGCAGAGTATTTGAAAAAATTTGCAGGCGCATATCGGGGCAATCGTTACGCTTATTTTGATATTACTACAATTGTCTCCCTTTTCGGAGATGTAAAAATTTCTGTCCGCGATTCCACTGCCTTAAGGATGGCAAGTGGCGAAAATGTGCGATATCTCGTACCTGTTGACAGCCTTACTTTCCGTGAAGAACATTCCTCCAAAGTGGTGGCATTCAAAAAGGACTCCAAAGGGAACATTTCCAACATGTTCGTGGGGCAACTTCCCATTTTTGCGCTGGACAAAGTACAGGGATTACGCTCGTTGAGTTCCCAGACAACAATTTTCCTCATTTCGACCGTAGTGCTCTTGTGCGTTCTTTTTTACTGGCCGCTGGCATATATCAGTCGGCGTGGGTATCAACGAACTACTTCTTATTCTTCAGTAAGTGGAGGCGCTAAGTGGATTGCCTGGCTTAACTACTTCTTGCTGTTGTCCTTCTACCTGGGGCTGATGATTGTGATTTCTGATCAAACCGATATTGTCTACGGGATTTCGGGATCACTAAAATTTTTGCTGATCTTGCCATTGATCTGTATACTGATGACTGCCTTAATGATTTATCAAAGCTTCAGTATGTGGCGCTCAGGTCAGGTGAAGCTCAGTAGCAGGTTGTACTATCTCTTTATCACCCTCATTTCGGCTGTATCTCTGTGGCAGCTTAATTATTGGAATTTTATCGGATTCCATTACTGACCATCAGACCCATCTCCACAATGGCCGTGTCAGACAGGTTGGCCCTCCACCTCCTTTGACACTGATTTCATTCCCTGAATAAGTCAGCACCTCGCAGCCGGCTTTCTCAAGTCTTGACTGGGTAATCGGGTTGCCCTCGGTCATCACACACTTTCTTGGTGCAATTGCCAGTACGTTGCAACCCATACTTTCAAATTCCTGCTCGGGTACTTCAACCAGTCCAAAGCCACGCCGGATAAGTTCCTCTCTGAACACAATTGGCATGAGTGGAGAGTAGACGACTGCGAGGTTGTGATCCACAGGACTCAGAATCGACATCAGGTGAAAAACATCGGAGGGGCCCCGATAGTGCGGCAGAGGCACTACTATAATTTGAATGCCTGAAGGTTCAAGCAAAGCCTTCAGTTGACGTATGCCTTCAGGATTAGTTCTATAAGTGTGGCCTACTGCCAATGTCTTTCGATCAAGCCAGGCCACATCGCCTCCCTCCACAGTTCCAGGAGATTCGATCCTTCCGAGAACAGGAATACCCAATTGACCAAAATACAGCTCCTCAGCGGCGGGCTCATTTCGTCTGGCTTCCTTTCCCATCGCACAAATGATCACACCTTGATCTGTACACAATGCTGCATCACGGCAATAAATAGAGTCAATGCTAACCTTAGTGTTGAAAGGGAAATTGTGAATTACACAATCATCCTGCTTCAATAGCTTTTCAAAAGCTGCATATTCCCTGCATGCTCCTGAGAAGTCAGGCTTGCTCAGGAACTGATGTTCCTGCCATTGTTTTTCCAGAACATCATCGCTGACAAAGGCGTCCTTGACCTGCTTGATAAATACGGTTTCCAGCTTGCCAAATTCAGATTGACATGTCTTATTCATTTCTCACCCTTTTCATCCATACAAAAAATGGAATTCCTACAAGAATAGCGAGGAATCCCCAGTACACTGCATCCTGGGTGGTACCTACCACTGCCCATATCGAGTATCCAAAAGCAACAGCAGCAATGGCAAGTTTGCCGGGATGCTCCTTCCACTCAGGATGCCTCAGCAATATCATTCCGTACGCTGCGGCCGAGAATAGGTAAGCCACCAGAACGCAAACTGTGGTTAGAAGAATCATAAATGTGAACGTATCCGTCAGTCCACGGCTGAATCGCATCATGGTGAGCGCCGAAATGAGCGTGCTTGATACTACTAGTGCGGTGACAGGAAGTCCCCGCTTGTTCACTTTGCGAAAAATTTCAGGAAACATTTTGTCCTGGGCAGCTGCCATTGGGATTTGCCCCTGCAAAAGTATCCAACCGTTCAAGGCTCCAAATGCAGACACTAAAGCTCCAAATGCAACCCATTTTCTGGCACCCTCGCCCCAAATGATGGCCGCAGCGTCAGCATATGGTGCATTTGACTGTTGCAATTCGGCAGGAGGAATCATTCCCATTACGGCGGCAGATCCCAGCACATAGACCAACATTGTTACAATTGTCCCGATCATGGTCGCGCGGGGAATTGTCTTTTCAGGAGATTCAATATTGGCAGACGGCACCGTTGCACTTTCAAGTCCCTGGAATGCAAAGAGTGTGAGTGTTGCTGATGCGGTTATCGCAGCAAAATCCGACCCTTCACTTACGTTCAGCGGAACGTAATTCGAGAAATCCATGTAAAACAAACCTACCACTGAGATCAGAATGAGTGGGGTCAACTTCAGAATAGTTGTAACAAGTTGAACCATACCTGTCTCTTTCACTCCTATGCTGTTTATCCAGGTGAGTAGCCAGACTGCGCCAAGTCCGGTGCACACTGATAGTAGTGAATTCGTTGCAAGGACAGGGATGAATACAGTGAGATAACTCACAAAGGTCACGGCAATGGCTGCATTGGTACACCAGATGGAAATCCAATAACCCCACGCAACGATAAACCCCGCAAACTCACCGAGGCCTTCGTGTGTGTAAGCGTATGGACCGCCAACTGCATTTGGTATAATTTTGCTGAGATTACTGAAGAGGAGGGCAAGGGCTATTGCTCCGATAGAGGACCCCACCCATCCTAAAAGGGAGATACCGCCATATACTGCCAGTGACGCGGGTAAGAGGAAGACTCCGGAGCCGATCATGTTTCCAATGACAAGCGCAGTACTTGTCCACAGGCCAATCTTGCCGGAAGGTGATTCTTTGTTGCTCAATTCAGATTATTCAGTTAATTCTTGTTGGGCTTCTCTCCTGTCGGCAATTCAATATTCTCACCCCAAATATATTTTCCAAACCATTGCCAGTTGTGCCATAGAGCCGCCAATCTCTCTTTCGGTTTGGTAATCCCGTGACCAAACCCTTTGTAAACAACTAACTCACTTGGAATACCATTGTCTCTTAGGCCTTGCAACAATTCATAAGCATTGGCAATAGGTACTCTTCGATCGAATTCACCGTGTTGGATCAAGGTAGGAGTTTTTGCCTTACGAATATTGGTCATGGGAGAAGTCTGACGATAGATATCCTCGTCAGACCAAGGAGTCGCTTTCAAATATTGTCTGGTAAAAGGATGAATATCAGTATTGACATAATAAGTCATCCAGTTTGAGATTCCTGCGCCAACTGAAATCGCCTTGAATGCATCAGAATTCGTGGTTAAGAAAGCACTGATATATCCTCCTTGACTCCATCCCATGCAACCCATTCTTGAACGGTCAATCAAGCCCTTGCTGTCAAGATAGTCTACTCCTGACAACACGTCCCACGCATCCCCTACTCCAAGATTCCTCAAATTGAGCGAGCGAAATGCTTCGCCATATCCTGCCGAACCACGATAGTTCGGACGCAGCACAAGACAGCCTTTATCGAGCCATTGAACGATGGGATATACACTACCGGGAACAGGAGCCGGAGTATCGATACCTGTAGGGCCACCGTGAATGACGACCAACAGAGGATACTTCTTCTCTGGATCATAATTCTTGGGCTTATGTAACACGCCTTCTATCTCTACTCCGTCCTTGCTTTTCCAGCGAATAACTTCACTTTGTGCCACCTTCCAATTCCGGATTTGCGCAGACAAGTCTGTAACCCTCTCTGATTGTGGCGACAGCATATTGTTTACCTGGAAGACTTCCGTCAACTGGTCCCCGTTTCTCGCCGTGCACACCATTTTGTCACCAGCTTTTGAAAGGCTAATTCCAAGTACCTGTTCCGGATTAGCCAGGAATACCACACTTTTACCCGATTTCGGGTCGACTTTGTAAACATGTCGCTTAGTTCTGCTCCATCCTGTTCCGAAGATCCCGCTAGGGCGCCAGACCAGAGTACCCAGATTTTCATCCACGTCAGGGGCAATGGGCCTGAGCTCCTTTGTATCAATCTTGACAGCATACAATTTCTGATTCTTATAAAAGTGCGATAGCGTATCATCAAGGTGAGTGCTGAACAATATTTCCTTTGAGTCAGGAGACCAGTCCTCGATATTATCCGCACTTTTATTTTGTATTAAAGCAGTAATTACACCTGTACTGATATTTACAATAGAAATATCCGATTTTACGGAAGTATTGATCAGTGGATCTGGCTGACGTGTAAAGGCAATGCTTGTTCCATCGGGTGAAGGGATAAAGTCCACTATTGTAAATTTGCCATCGGTCAGACGGCGAGCTTTAGGTAATTGGATACACCCCGTTTTCTGTTTCAATGAATCGATGGTTTCGTAACATGGCTTTTCAGATGGATCAGGCGCATCTGCCTGAAATTCGACTTCCCATAGATGTGTGTTTACATATTCTTTGTCATCTGCTTCAAAGGCTCCGTATCTCTTTTCGCGCTCCTTCCTTTTGTCCTCTTTTTCGGGCTTAAGAAACAACAACGTCTTTCCTGAAGGATGCCATTCAAATGATGAAATGCCTTCTTCTTCTTTTGTAATTACTTTTGCTTCACCGCCGTCCAGTCGGATCACGTGAATTTGATTCTTGTTTCCCCGGTCTGCCAGAAAAGCAATCCATTGTCCATCTGGTGAAAAAGATGGCGAAGTACTGCTCCCCTTAGCCGTGTTGCTTAGCTGGAAAGCAGTCTTTCCCTGCTTAATCAGCCAGATTTCAGTGTCATACCGGTTGTCATTCCAATCGGTGGTCTGAACGGTGAAGGCAATGTTTCTTCCGTCAGCCGACATTACTGCGCTGCCAACACCCCTGAGCGAAATGACTTCCTCAAAACTGGGAACATGTTGGGCAATGGATAATTGAGCCAACACCAGCAATAAAAGCGTGAACACTTTTTTCATAACTTGTCAATTAGCCTTGTGGTATTTCATCCTTTTCAGAAACCAACTTTCACTTCCTCGATGCATACATATAATCAACAGTCAAATCAACCATCGCCCGCACCCCAGTGATAAATCCTTTCTCATCAATAAAGAAGTCAGGGTTGTGATGTGCGGCAACCTTTGAGGGATCCGCGTCGGCAGGCATGCCGCCTGTGAAAAAGAACAGACCCGGAACAACGCGCTGGTATTCCGAGAAATCCTCAGAGCCCGTTATAGGTAATGTAAGCGCTACTTTGTCCTTACCCGCAGCCTTCTGAAGGGTGGGCAACATTTTATTGGTTAATGCAGGATCATTGTAAGTGACATACCCGAATTTTCCAATTTCAACATCGGCCGTTGCGCCAGCACTTTCAGCAATTTTAGTTGCTGTTAGTTTGATCTTCTGATGTATTTTATCTCTCATCCCCTCGTCGAGGGTCCGGATCGTTCCTGAAAGATTGGCTTCTTCGGGGATTATGTTTTCGCGTATGCCACTGTTGAATCTGCCCACTGTCAATATCGCAGCAGCTTTGGTCAGTTCCGATTGCCTGCTAATGATTGTCTGAAGTCCCATTACAATCTGGGAGCCAATCACAATCGGATCGACACCATTCCATGGTGCAGATCCATGAGTTTGCCTTCCTTTGATTTTAATTGAAAACAGATCTGCGGCAGCCATCAGATCACCAGGCCGGTACAGTATAGTGCCAACTGGTGCTGTGGCCCAGATGTGCTGACCGAATATCACATCCACCTTAGGATTTTCAAGTACTCCTTCTTTGATCATTTGTGCAGCTCCGCCTTCGCCTTCCTCTCCAGGTTGAAAAATAAATTTTACAATTCCCCTCAAGTTTGACCTGTTCTTTGCCAAGACTTCCGCCACACCCATCAACATAGCCATGTGTGAATCGTGACCGCATGCATGCATGATCCCGGTTTCCTGTTCATTGAACACTGTTCTTTCCTTGGATGCGAAGGGAAGATTGCTTCTTTCTTTGACCGGAAGGGCGTCCATATCGGCCCTCAAGGCAATCACAGGACCGGGCCTGCCGGTTTCGAGAAGGGCGACGACTCCGGTTTTGCCCACAGGATATTGAACCCTAAGTCCCAGCCGCTTCAGAAATTCAGCAACATATTCGCCTGTCTTTATTTCTTCGAATGACAATTCCGGGAACTGGTGAAAATGTCTTCTCCATTCAATGACTTTTGGAGTAATGTCTTGCGCTTGCTGATCCAGCTGTGCCTGCAGTTTGGGATTTACCTGGGCGTGCAATCCGGTAAAGACCACAGTCAGTGCAAATACGATTATGGCATTTCTCATTGTTGCTTTCATTTGGATGAGCTGACTGGTTTATTCAGATACATATAATCAATTGTAAGTGTGAGAAGAGATTTCATCCCCACCTCCAGGGACCGCTCATCAATGATAAAATCTGCTGTATGATGAGTGGGCTGGCGGGTAGGTTTCATTTCTTCCGGATAGGCACCTACAAAAAAGAATAACCCGGGTACTTTCCGCTGAAAGAAGGAAAAATCCTCTGCCATAGTCACAGGCTGGATCACTTTGGTCATCCCCGCTCCAGCAGCGCGCTCCAGACTGGGCGCCATCATCTGTGTTAGTTTGATATCGTTATAAGTGACCGGATACATGATATCGATGTCAACATCTGCCTTGGCACCTGCGCTTTCGGCTATCTTGGTTGCAGTTCTGACAATCCGGTCATGAACCGCTTTTTGCATTTCCGGATCAAAAGTTCTGATAGTGCCTTCCATGATGGCTTCCTCCGGAATAATGTTTCTTCTCACACCCGCATGAAAGCTTCCGATCGTAATGACCGCGCCTGCTTTTGTAAGTTCCAGCTGTCGGCTGACTATGGTCTGCAATCCTCCAATTATTTCACTGGAGATCACGATCGGATCCACAGCATCCCACGGCGTTGCGCCATGAGCTCCCTTTCCTGTTACTTTGATGTTCAGGCCATCCACTGAGGCCATTAAACCTTCGGGTCTATAGGCCACCATACCCAATGGGAGAAGGGACTGCAGGTGCAGACCAAATATCACATCCACTTTTGGATTTTCCAGGACGCCTTCCTCAATCATCAACTCCGCTCCTGCCTTCACTCCCGCAGGCGCACCTTCCTCAGCGGGCTGGAAGATAAATTTTACTGTGCCTTTCAGGTCAGCCTTGTTTCTAACCAGTACTTGCGCCACGCCAAGCAAAATTGACATGTGACCATCATGACCGCAAGCATGCATTACACCTGTTTCCATTCCATTGATCACAACCTTTTCTTTTGAAATAAAGGGGAGATCGTTTCGCTCTGTCACAGGCAGTCCGTCCATATCGGCTCTGAGTGCAATCACTGGTCCGGGTTTGCCACCTTTCAGAATTGCCACTACACCGGTCTTTGCTACCGGATATTTTACCTCCAGACCCATTGCTTTAAGTTCTTCCGCAATGCGCGCCCCTGTTTTGAACTCCTGTGTAGACAGTTCAGGATTTTGATGAAAGTAACGTCTCCACTCAACTACCTTCTGATTCATTTCATTCGCCTGCATCATAAGTTTGCTTTGCAGGGTAGGCTGAGCCTGGCTAAAGACGTTCATGGCTGCAGTCCATGCAGCAAGGCACAGATATATTTTTTTCATCTTTGTAAGATTGAACCTAAGAGAGAAAGGTAGAAAAAAGATATCCGACTCAAAATAATTGCTTGAATTGGGTAAAAATCTTTACGTCAAGTGGCGAGATGCAGACAGCCTTGCAGGAACAAACACCTCGCCTGCTCCTGATTGGAGGCAAAAGGATTTGCCTGGTCCGACACAAAGAGGTATTGCTTGCAGTGGAAGATACATGTACACACAATGGCGAATCGCTCAGCAAGGGCAAAGTCAACTTTCAGGGAGAACTAGTATGCCCCTGGCACGGGTATCGATTCAATCTTCGCACAGGCAGGGAATGCGCAGAACGTTCTCGTGACCTGATTACTTACCCAATCCAGGAGACCCAGGAAGGTATTTTTGTTGGCATTTGAAATAGAAATCAGAAAACTTCGTTCCCTCATCAGCATGCGTCCTTTCACACTTATAGTTGTGGTTCTTTTCTGCATTTACGGGCTGACCTGCCCTGTTTTAACCTATGCTCAAACCTATTTTCCTGCCGGACTTCAGTTGTCGCCAAATGTCGTTCCGAATATTTTGGGTGGCAGGTCTGTGACCATCTTTCAGTCCTCTTACACACAAGCCGAACTGGAACAGATTCAAAAGTCTTTTCAGCAAATAGGGATTGATGCCGAAGCCTATTTTCCAGATGACCTGATTTTTTCGGGCCGCGAAGTAACAATTGCCTATTCGGCTTATTTCAGTACGAGGCAAATTCAATTCATTATCACCCTGCTAAAGAGTCATGACGGTTATGAATTCGTAGCCTCGTCCTACAGTCAGTCTGCATTGATATACGACTTGAATAAGGCCGCATGGCAGGTGAAGAACAGCAATCTGACGGAAATGCTCCGAACCGTTTTTCAGGATTCATGGAATAATCAAAAGAAGCAGAATTTTCTTGTCAACGATTACCCCGAAATGGACATTAGGATAAATCCATTCAAAGGCGTCCGTTATGAGTTATACGCAATAGATCTCAAGGTGGACCAGCTCGCAGTTCCAAAATTTGGTCAACAAGAAATGGATCAACAACTGGAGGCATTCCTGAAAGAGAATTATCCGCTTAAGTATGTCCTGACAAATCCTGGCACTGATGATCAACGTCTTCGATCAGATGGCAGCCTTTACGTACTGTGTTATGTTCACACACGAGGCAGTATTGCAAGAGAAGTGCTTGGTTATGATATGACAAAAGCAGAGACCGCCTATGCCTCTATTACCTACCCTGCTGGTCAGTTGCAGCTCAAGACCCTTCCCTCAGGAGCACCTGTTTACAAATTTTATTTCAGGCATCTCGTAAACGGAAACATCTATTTAGGACCCAAGTGGGATGCAGATGAAAACTGGCAAGACGCCCTGCGGAATCATATCACTGGCTTCAAGTCTGAAGTGAAGCTGCGCTGATCACTTGCGATTCTTCAGCAACAATATCACGAAGATGATTGTTGCAACCCAGAAGAAAGTGTGACCGTCCCAAAATGGGAAGCCCCAGTGTCCCAAGTGCCAGGATCCCCAACCAAAGATTAATTTAAACGGAAGCGCAATGATTGCCACGCACGCGCCAAAAACTGCTGCAACAATTCCAATGAGTGCCCCAAATATTCCGGCTACCACGCCAAACAGAGCAGCCCCTATTGCAAACCAAATCGGGAAAGTAACTATGAGCAAGATTACAAGTAAGATGCTGGAGGTGTTGTCACGGGTGGTCATGGCTGGATTTAAAGGGATGGCAGCAATAATTGTTCTGGAACACTCAGGCTTCAATTTTGATACAAAACGACCCTTTTTGGTGCCCCCGCAGGTCAGAAGTGTACAGGGAAATGTGCGGATATGAACAGTATTAACTTCTCTTTCGGTAATTCCAGATCGCTAGGCCGTTCAAGACCACAGCAAAACCAAACATGATGATCAGATGCCGTTGAATATCAGCAAGGTTGCTGCCTTTCAGAATCACCATGCGCATGACTTCAATAAAATATGAGACTGGATTGAATACTGTAAATGCTTGTGCCCACTTAGGCATGCTTTCAATTGAAGTGTAGAGACCGCCCAGAAGAATAAACAAGATCATCACAAAGAAAGACAACAGCATTGCTTGCTGTTGTGTGTTCGCCATTGTGGACAAAAGCAAACCCAATCCAAGCACAGCGAGAAGAAAGACTGCTGCAAAAGCATATATTGTTAGCACATTGCCGGCAGGCACTATCCCATACACAGCCCATGCCAGCCCCATTCCGATAGTCAGTACAACAAGACCAAGAATCCAGAAAGGAATCAGTTTGCCCAATACAAAATGGTATTTACGTATTGGAGTAACGTTAATTTGTTCAATTGTCCCAATTTCTTTTTCCTTAACAATGTTTAGCGCTGAAAGAAAACCTCCAACCATTGTCACGAGAATAACAAGAATCCCCGGCACCATGAAGAAGCGATAGTTCATTTCCGGATTAAACCAATTGTTGGATACGATCTGGATGATGGGCTGAATATTGTATCTGGGCAGTTGAATCCAATCCTGACGCACTTCCTGGTTGAAGTCGTTGATGATACTACGCAAATAAACCCCGCCGAGGTTGGCCTTGACTCCGTTGATCGCATTGAGTGCCATGAAAAGCTTCGCCTGATTCTCGCGCACCAGGTCCTTCTCAAATGAGGCCGGAATCTGCAGAATAATATCTGTTTCTTCTTGTTCGATATAGCGAAGTGCTTTGTCATAAGAATCAGTGTAGTCCACCAAATGGAAATACGACGTGGACGTGATTTTGTTGATTAGTCTCCTTCCATAATCAGAATGATCATAATCTACTACGCATAACTTCACATGGCGCACTTCATAATCTGCAGCCAGGGGCATTACCAGGAGCATGACCGTCGGTACTACCAACATGATCCTGAGAATAGCAGGGTTTCTGAATACCTGGCGGAACTCCTTGTTAAGTAGAATAATCAGCGTTCTCATTCCAACCTGGTTTTGAAATTCTTCACGCTCACCGTCATGAAAAAGACCGTCATACCCAAAAGTATCAGCGTTTCCTTCCATACATTCTCAAAACCAAGGCCTTTGATCATAACGTTCTTAACGATATAGTAGAACCATTTCGATGGCACAACATTTGAAAGCCCCTTAAGAAGGACAGGCATATTTTCTACAGGGAACATAAATCCGCTCAGCATCACTGTGGGGAGAAAAAGTCCCATCAGCGAAGCCAGCATGGCTACCTGCTGAGAACCTGCAACCGAAGAGATGAGCAGCCCCAGGGCAAGAACTGTAATGGTGAACAAAAGGCATTCCAATACCAACAGCATCAGGCTTCCTTTTATAGGAACATCCAGAACATAGACACTGAGCAGTAGGATACTGGCAATGTTTATCATGGAGAGGAGGAAATAAGGAATGAGTTTTGCCATGATTACGCGGATGGGCACTATAGGCGAGACAAGTATCACCTCCATGGTTCCCATCTCCCTTTCGCGAACAATCGAGATGGAAGTCATCATGGCGCACACCAGCATTAATACCATGGCCATAACACCCGGCACAAAATTGTATGCTCCCTTAAGCTGGGGATTGTACAGCATCCGTATTTCTGTGCCGATAGAATATGGCAAATCAGCCTGGGCCCGCTGGCGTCTTTGGTAGTCCATAATCACCGAAGAAGCATAGTTGATCAGGGTCGTGGCCACATTGGGGTCCGTAGCGTCGCCTATCAATTGAATGGCGGCCGAATTCCCATGATCCAGTTCATTCCCGAAATTCTCCATGAAGACTACTGCGAGTCTGATTCTGCCTGATTGAAATGCAGGAGTCAGATCCTCCTCTGAATTTATGTTGTCTACAAGATCAAAGTAACGGCTTGCTTCAAGTTCCTGAATGATCGCTCTTGTCGTTTCATCATGGGATTTGTCGAGGACACCTATCCTGGAATTCTTTACCTCATTTGTCAGGGCAAATCCGAAAATAAGTATAAGCATGAGAGGCATGCCCAAAAGAATCAGCATGGTTCGTTTGTCTCTCCATACGTGGAAGAACTCCTTCTTGATTAAAAACAAGAATTGTCTCATTGGAACCCTCAGTTGTCCGAACGTTTGGCTCCGCGAGCCAGTTTTAGAAAAACATCAGCCATGTCGTAAGCATCAAACTTACTTTTAAGTTCACTGGGTGAGCCCATCGCATCAATTCTCCCATCCACCATGATTGACACGCGACTGCAGTATTCCGCTTCATCCATATAGTGCGTGGTCACAAAAACAGTTGTGCCCTTGTTGGCCGCCTCATAAATCAAGGTCCAGAACTCCCTTCTTGTTATTGGATCCACCCCGCCCGTTGGCTCATCCAGAAAGACAATTCTTGGATCGTGCACCATCGCCACGGAAAACGACAACTTTTGTCGCCAGCCCAGAGGGAGGGATTTCACCAAGCTGTCCACCTCCTTGCCCAATTTGAGGTTACTTGTCATTTCCGCTGTCTTATCCTTTATCTGCTGATTAGATAAACCATAGATGCCGCCGTAGAACCGGATGTTCTCACGAATCGTAAGGTCTTCATACAATGAAAATCGCTGACTCATATAACCGATCTTCTGCTTGATCTTTTCCGCGTCAAGATATAGATCTAAACCTGCCACGGTTGCCTTGCCGGCTGTTGGTAATGACAATCCACAAAGCATTCTCATGGCAGTTGTTTTCCCCGCACCATTTGCGCCCAGAAATCCGAATATTTCTCCTGGTTTAACATCAAAGGTTATGTGATCGACAGCCGTGAAGCTGCCGAAACGTTTGGTGAGATCCTTAACTGATATAACTGTATTACCGCTCATTGCCAGCTGTCATTTGGCCCTCCGGATGATTCATCAAATTCATGAAGCAGTCCTCGATCGTGGGTGAGATTGGCGCCAGATGTATGTCAGGAAATCCCATTGCTCTGATTTCATCTTGTGCCTGACTGATGTTGAAATCCTTTTTAGGAACGACATGATGAACCTGACCAAATGGATAGCATGAAACTACACCTTGCATTTCACGCAGGCTTAGCATGAGTTCGTACATTTTCTCAGCCCTTGCCGACCAAAGCTCCCCGAAGAATTTCTTTGTTATTCCCTGTGGGGAATCAATATCAAGAATTCTTCCCTGCTGCATTAATGCCACCCGGTCGCACAGACCAGCCTCATCCATGTAAGGTGTGGATACTACTATCGTAATCTTCTGCTTTTGCAGATTGCGAAGAAGCTCCCAAAATTCTTTTCGCGAAACCGCATCTACTCCTGTTGTTGGTTCGTCCAGGAATAGTACTGTGGGCCGGTGAATGAGTGCACAGCTGAGCGCAAGTTTTTGTTTCATCCCACCCGACAATGCGCCCGCCTTTCGCGTCTTGAACCGCTCAATCTGAGAATATATGTCTTTGACTAAATCATAATTCTCATCTATAGACGTATTGAAAAGAGTAGCAAAAAAAGTGAGATTCTCTTCAACGCTCAAATCAGGATAAAGTGAAAATCGGCCAGGCATATAGCCTACTCTTCTTCTGATCTCGCGGAAGTCCTTCACCACATCCAATCCATCAACCGTGGCTGTTCCCTCATCGGCAAGCATGAGGGTCGTCAATATCCTGAAAAGTGTTGTTTTACCAGATCCATCAGGGCCTATGATGCCAAAAAGCTCTCCATCCTCCACGTCGAGAGACACGGTTCGCACAGCTTCAGTAACTGCCTTACCGCTCTTAAACGATTTTCTGATGTTGCTGACTGTAACGGCTTTCATTTGTCAACAAACTTCACCTCACCATACATTCCCAACTTCAGATAGCCATCATTCTTCACGCTGATTTTAATAGCATAGACGAGGTTGGCCCGCTCATCTTTAGTCTGAATTGTTTTGGGTGTAAATTCTGCTTTGTCTGAAATCCATGTAACACTTCCTTTGTAAATCTTATAGTGTTCCCTGTCAGCATCAACGCTGACATCAACGATTTGGCCAAGCTTCAGCTGAGGCAGCTGATCACCGGATACGTATGCACGGAGAGTCATAGTCTCAAGATCCGCAATCTTATACAGAGGTTTGCCTGCACCGGTAATTTCATTTGCACGAGCATATTTTGACAAAACCGTGCCTTTGACGGGGTTGATAATTATGCTCCTCCTAAGTTGATCAGTGATTACAGCCAGTTGGGCCTCCAAGGCACTACTTTGCTCATTTAGTGCTGCTGTACTTGTCTGAAGAGAATTTTTCTGTGCGACTAGTCTAGCTTCAAGTACCGCGAGTTTCGCATTCACATCATCCAACTGCTTCTGTGTGGCTACCCCACCTTTCACCAGGTTTTCTATTCTCTTCCGGTCAATAAGTGCACTTTCAATTTCTTTTTGCGTGGCTTCAATTTGTGTCCTGATATCGGGGCGGCTGGCCAATACAGCTTTACGGCTCTCCTTTATCTGAAGGCTGGTAAGATAGAGCTGCGTGCTGTCCACATATCCCACCTTTTGGCCTTCCAAAAGAACATCCCCCTCTTCTAGCGATAGCTTCAGAATACGGCCGTTTGTTTCCGATGAAACAATCACTTCTGTGGCTTCAAAAGTTCCTGTTGCATCAAACATGTTCTTATTCGTGTTGCAGGAGGCAATAAGAAGTGATATAACGAAAAGAAGTTTACAGGTCTTCATGCAATTTCAGGTTCAGTTACCAGATACGTTTTTATACTGATACACGCTCATTAACAGCTGCAATTCATGTAGTGACTTGTTGCTGCCGGCTTCACTTTCAGCATTCACGGCCGCAACGAGATCATTCACCGAACATATCCCATTCTGATATTTCAGTTCGTATGCATTACGAATGGAATTTCTGAGTCTGAGTATTTCTGAGTCTTTACCAAGTATGGACTTTTGCTTTTCCAGATCCTGCTGAACCTGTGCCAGTTGAAGATTAGTGTTGAAAAGAAACGTCTCCTGTTGATTTTGTATTCTTTGAAGACTTATCTGTGTGATCTGACGGGTATTGCGATCGCGATAAAGACCTGATGTATTCCAGGACAGGTTGAGGCCGGCAATGGACAATGACTCCAGCGAACCTGCGCCCAGCTTTGTACCAGGAGCCAGTCTGATCCCCAGCGCAAGAAATCCAATCTTCGGCATGTAACCAACCTTGGACTGCTTATTCTGTTGCTGTGCCAGTTGTCGTTGATACTCATACAGCGTCAGCTCGGGTCTTGTTATTGTCACTGTGGTCCCCAACTCTTCCATCGGGGGTCGCTCCAACTGAACGTCATCCCGCAAAGGTTCTCCGATCATCAGAGACATCATCACTACATATGCCTTACGCGTAAAGAGGAATTCATCGTTGCGCTGATCCACTTTTATGATTTCAACTCTTACTTCATCCGCATCAGACTTGTATGCCAGACCATTTTCGGCTGACTGCTCGATCTTTGCAAGATTCCTTTGCAGGTTATCTTTCACAAGTTTCATCTGGTTGATCTGTTCGTTCACCATCAAAATGCCAAAAAACAATTGGTTCACTCTTTCCCTGATTGAATAGAGTGTGACTTCTATATTAGCTCGCTCAACCTCTGTATTGGAGTGCACGATGTCCTTTTGTGTCTTGGTTGCGCCGCCATCCCAGATGGTCTGGCTCAATTGTCCAAGGCCGATTAATTTGAACGTTCCGTTGTCGGTCGATCCTCCCGGAACAAAAGCCGGGAGGCCACTGATGAGGTAACCTTCAATTGCGGTTATACTTAATTGCGGCAGGTATCCCTTATTCGCGTTCGAAATATTGTATTCAGCTGTTTTTTCAATCAGGGCAAGTTGTCTGATCAAAGGATAATTTGCCCTCGCCTTTTCCTGGCAAGCAGACAATTGAAGTTGAGCTTCTGCGGGCAGGCTTAGTAAAATAGGCAGAAACCAAATCCCAAACAGATGAATTCGCTCCATGATCATTTCTTAATAGAGTTGATAATGAATTCGTACGTTTCTTCCTTACGACGCTCCATCAGTGCGGTAAATTGCTCGCTGTTCAGTTGCATTAGCGTTTCCAGAACAGGCCTCGCTACAAATGGATATAGACAGAGCGACATGATATGGATCAGCAGCATTCTGCCCTCAATGGGTCTGATGGTCCCGTTCTTGATTTCTTCCTCAGTCTGCTTTTCAAATGCATCAATCAGAATTCTTGGATTGATGCCGATCTTATTGCCATGCTTTAATAAACGCTCCGGGTCCTGTGCAATTTCGTTAATCACAAATCTGGCCAAGTCAGGATGCTTAAGGAGTGTATTGATTTCATGATGTATCATCCGTCTGATCTTCTCGAAGAATGAAATATTTCCAGCATCGAAAATGACGAACAGTCCCTTGAAGAATTCTGAGAACTGTGTTTCAAAGATGATGTTGAAGATGGTCTGCTTGTCTCTGTAATAGTAATGCAATAATGCCCGGTTCATTCCGGCTTGCCTGGCAATGTCCTCGGTACGCGTGGCAGCAAATCCCTTCTTGGTGAATACCGTTGAAGCAGCGTCCAGTATCTTTTCCTCCGTTGTTTTTTCGTCTTTCAAGAATTTAACTGAATTGTTAAACATTCAAATTAAATATATAAATACAATAGAATCAAACTCTTTTCAGCAATACACGAAAAAAGCCGGCTAGGCCGGCTTTTGAAAATAAAGAGGCAGGTACTGATCAAAAGGGATAGTCTCCCTTGTCAATTATATGATTGGCAACCTTTCTTCTGGCCTCCTTCAAGTTATAAGGATCAATCTTGGTGAACCGCTTCAGCCCCAAGAGCATAAGGCGCAACTCATCACCTTCTGCAAAGGCATAGATGGCCTGCTTTCCGGCCACATGGGCTTTTTCAACTGCGTGGTGCAAGTAGATCAGCGCCATATCTTTATGTACAGCACAAGCCTGCTCTCCCCTGATACCGATCATTTTCTCAACACGTAATAACGTTGATTCAGCAACATACCCCTGAATCAGCATATCTGCCAGATTCATTAGAATTTCCTGTTCATCTGAAAGCTTCATCATAAATTTTTGAACGGCTGCGCCTGCCACCATCAATCCGGCCTTTTTGAGATTGGCCAAAACCTTCTTCTCTTTCGCAAAAGTCCCTCCTTCATCAGTGGACCCAAAATCCGGAATGGCCATTAGCTCCTTCTGAACTGCCATGGCAGGTGTCATCAGATCCAATGTGCCCTTCATCGCCCTCTTTAACAGCATGTCAATAGTGAGCAGCCTATTGATCTCGTTAGTACCTTCAAAAATCCGATTTATCCTCGCATCGCGATATGCACGGTCCATTGGTCCTTCAGCCGAAAATCCCATGCCGCCATAAATCTGTACCCCTTCATCCACAGTGAAGTCCAGCACTTCGCTGCCATGAACTTTCAGAATGGCACATTCTATTGCGAACTCCTCTAACGCCTTCAGGCGGGCCTGTGCTGGTGTGAGTCCCGATGCAACAAATCCCTCATAGGCATCATCGATGTTCTGTGATGCACGGTAATGCGCTGATTCTGAGGCAAAGATTTGGGTTGCAACTTCTGCAATCTTGTGCTTGATGGCTCCAAAGTTTGCAATAGAGGTCCCAAACTGTTTTCTCTCTTTCGCGTAGCGTGTAGCATTGCCTATGCACATTTTACTTCCACCAACCGCTGCGATACCCAATTTGATACGGCCAATATTCAGAATGTTAACAGCAATCTTGAATCCGTTTTCCCTTTCACTCAAAAGGTTCTCCACAGGAACTGGACAATCATTGAAAAATATCTGGCGTGTGGAAGACCCTTTGATCCCCATCTTTTTCTCCTCCTCATTCATCGTGATTCCGCCAAATATCTTTTCGACAATAAATGCTGAAAGATTCTTGTCGTTATCAATTTTAGCAAACACCACGAAAACGTCGGCAAAGCCTCCGTTCGTAATCCACATCTTCTGCCCGCTTATCAAATAGTGCTTACCGTCCTTGCTCAAAGTGGCGCGGGTTTTTCCGCTGTTGGCATCAGAACCAGAGTCAGGCTCAGTGAGACAATAGGCTGCCTTCCATTTGCCGGAAGCCAGGTTGGGAATGTATTTCTTTTTCTGTGATTCATTTCCATAATACAGGATCGGCAAAGTACCTATGCCCGTGTGTGCCGAAATACTTACAGCAAAGGAGTGACCTGCACCCAGCATTTCAGCGACAAGCATGGTAGTGTTAAAGTCCATTCCGAAACCTCCAAACTCAGGAGGGACGGATGTGCCCAAAAGGCCGAGTTCTCCGGCTTTATCCAGCAGTGACGGCACGAGTTTCGGATCCTTTTGAGAATCTATCTCATCCAGCTTCGGGAGGATTTCCTTGGCAAGAAAATCCCTGCATTGCTGCTGAATCATTCTTTGCTCTTCATTGAATTCTTCCGGAATGAAGATTTCGTGGGCTTTTATTTCACGGATCAGAAATTCACCGCCCTTGATTGCTTTCTTCTCTGCTGTCGCTGTGCTCATATTAACTGCATTCAAATTCAGACGTTAGATTTTTCTCACCCGGCCCAACGTCTTATTAAGCCAGGATTTGAATTGATTTCCTAGTTCAACAATTCATAAATACCTGCCACACCTTGTCCTCCTCCCACACAGGCTGTGACCATGCCGTACTTTTTCCTTTGTCTGCGTAATTCATTGAACAGCTGAACTGACAGACGAGCTCCTGAGGAACCTAAAGGGTGGCCAACGGCGATTGCCCCACCGTTAGGGTTTAGTTTATTCCGGTCAATGCCCAACTCCTTTACAACTGCCAGTGATTGCGCTGCAAAGGCCTCGTTGAGTTCAATGAGGTCGATATCATCCAGCTTTTTGTCTGCTATCTTTAGAGCCTTTGGAACCGCGGCCACAGGACCTATTCCCATGATACGCGGATCCACACCGGCTGTGGCGTAACTCAAAAGACGAGCGACAGGCTCAAGATTAAGTTGCTTCATCATCCGCTCGCTCATTACAGCGACAAATGCAGCGCCGTCTGAAGTCTGGGAAGAGTTTCCGGCCGTAACAGTGCCTCCAATAGCAAATACCGGTTTCAATTTTGACAATCCTTCGATTGTGGTATCCGCGCGGATGCCTTCATCCTTGTCAACAACGAACTCCCGTGTTTTCTTCTTCATGTTCTCATCCACGTAAACTTCCTTCACCGTGATTGGAACAATTTCGTTCTTGAACTTCCCTTCCTTCCACGCTGCGGCTGCCTTCATGTGCGATTGATAGGAAAATTCATCTTGCGCTTCTCTCGTAATCCCGAACTGGCGTGACACCTCCTCAGCGGTCAATCCCATGCTGGTATAGTAAGTGGGATTCTCCTTCGCAATAGTATAATTGAGTGCCGTCTTAAATCCCATCACCGGAACCAGTGACATTGATTCTGTTCCGCCTGCGATTATAATGTCCGCTTGCCCCGCTTGAATTCGGTTGGATGCTATTGCGATTGCTTCCAAGCCAGAACCGCAATAGCGGTTGATAACCATGCCAGGAACATCAGTACCCAGCGCTAATAAGGAAATCATACGACCCATCTGCATCCCTTGTTCGGCTTCGGGGACGGCATTTCCTACGATGACATCGTCTACCATCTTATTCTCAAGTCCAGGAATGGATTTGACAAGATGTTTGATCACATCGGCTGCAAGATCATCAGGGCGTACAAATCTGAATCCTCCCTTTTTGGCTTTGCCAACCCCAGTCCTGAAGCCCGATACTATGTATGCGTCCATATAGTGTAATGTTTAACTCGTCTAGTTTCTCAATGGTTTTCCACCAGTCAATATTGACTGAATCCTCTCCAGTGTCTTTTTCTCACCCGTAAGTGAAAGGAATGCTTCCCGCTCCAAATCCAACAGATACTGCTCCGTCACTTCCTGCGGAGAGGTCAAGTCACCGCCACACATAATGTTGGCCACCCATTTGGCAACTTTGGAATCATGCTCGGAAATGTATCTGCCCATGATCATCCCCTGAAGCCCTGCAAGAAATAGCGCCTGACCGGAACGTCCGAGGACTTTGATATTACGCGCAGGCAGAGGCATGGTGTACCCAGCGTCAGCAAGTTCCAACACAGTGTTCTTCGAGTCTGAAATCTGGCGATCACGGTTCACAGAAACTCGGTCCACCTTCTTTAGGATGCCCATTTCCCTGGCTTCCTCCGCCGAAGTGGCCACTTTGGCTGTTGCAATATTCATGAAGGCATTTTGCAAGGAGTTCAATTCCACATCGCCTTCCTCCATGGCGTCACTTACGCGTTTGGTCAACTCCTTTGTACCGCCTCCACCGGGTATTAAGCCCACACCTACTTCTACAAGACCGATATAAGTCTCTGCCGTTGCCTGCGCTACATCCGCATGAAGGGTCATTTCACATCCACCTCCCAACGTACGACCCTGTGGACAGACGACCACAGGTACACCGGAATAGCGTATTCTCATCACTGATTGCTGGAAGGCGCGAATCATGAAGTCTATTTCATCATAGTCTTGCTCAATGGCATACATGAATACCAATCCAAGGTTCGCACCCAAAGAAAAATCCGGCCCCTGATGTCCGATGACCAAGCCTCTGAAATCTTTTTCAGCAAGATCTATGGCTTTATTCATGCCTTCTATCACCTCGCTTCCAAGCGTGAAGCTCTTTGTGTGCCATGAGAAATTCAGGACGCCGTCTCCAAGGTCGATGATCTTCGAACCTGGATTTTTCCAAACCACTCTGTCGCTTTTGTTCTCTAAAATGATAAAGTTCTCCCTGCCCGGTATGGGCTTATACGAGCGCGTTGCAATGTCATAGTACTTCTTCTTGCCCTCTTCGCTTTTATAGAACGATTTATTGCCGGCTGAAAGCATATCATAAACCCACTGTGCGGGTTTATACCCAAGTGCTTCCATTTGAGGCACGGATTTTTCAAGACCAACAGCATCCCAGGTTTCAAAGGGTCCAAGATCCCATCCAAATCCACCGCTGACGGCATCATCTATTCTGAATAATTCATCGCTTATCTCGGGAATGCGATTAGTGACGTATTGAAACAAACCAAGGAAGGCATCCCGGTAGAAGTCGCCCGCCTTATCCTTACCTGCAAGAAGTACCTTGAAACGATCCTTGAGATTATCGATTGTCTTTGCCGTTTCAAGCGTGGCAAATTTCACTTTTGTCTTTGGCTGATATTCCAGCGTTTTGAGATCAAGGGTCAGGATCTCCGTTTGACCTTTCGCATTCTTGGTTTTCTTGTAAAAGCCCTGTCCTGTCTTATCACCCAGCCACTTATTCTGCTCAAGCTTGGTAACTACATCTGGAAGTTTGAACATGCTCCGGCTTTCATCATTTACTAAAGCTGCATGAAGATTTCCTGCCACCTTAACCAACGTATCTAGTCCTACCACATCTGAAGTTCGGAAAGTTGCTGACTTCGGTCTGCCAATTACCGGACCTGTTAGTTTATCCACTTCATCCACATTCAGGTCGTATTTACTCATGGAGTCGATGACCTTCAGCAGACCATAAATTCCTACACGGTTGCCGATGAAGGCTGGAGTATCCTTGCACAAGACGGTTGTTTTCCCAAGGAAGAGATCCCCATAATGCATGAGGAATTTTGTCACTCCAGGGTCGGTTTTCGGTGTAGGAATGATTTCAAGAAGCCTCAAATATCGCGGAGGATTGAAAAAGTGGGTGCCTGCAAAATTTCTTTGAAAATCCTCACTTCTTCCTTCAGCCATCAGATGGATGGGTATGCCCGAAGTATTTGACGTGATTAACGTGCCCGGTGTTCGATACTTTTCTACTTCAGTGAATACTTTCTTCTTGATGTCAAGGTTCTCCACCACGACTTCAATAATCCAATCACTGTCCTTAATCCTGGACATATCATCCGTAAAATTGCCCAGCCGTACCCTGGACGCAAAACGCTTGCTGAACAATGGCGCAGGATTTGATTTCAATGTTGAGTCAAATGAAGATTGAACTATGCGGTTGCGCACAGCCGGATGGTCTGGTGAAAGTCCCTTCTTCTTCTCTTCCTCACTTAACTCTGACGGCGCAATGTCCATCAAAAGGACATCACAACCGATGTTGGCAAAATGGCAGGCAATCCGCGAGCCCATAATTCCGGATCCCAGGACAGCTACTTTGCGAATGGTGCGATTCATATTAAGATCTGTTGATTGAATTGACGTTTATACCGTTGCTTTTTCTTTTTCGAAAATTTCATTGCGGTCTATCAACTTGCCGATTTCCTGAAGCACTTCAAAGAAGTACTTGAGCTTTTCAGGTGGGATTTCATTTCTGACTGCCTCATTGAACCGAAGCACTGTCTCGCGGGCCTTCTCTTTTCTTCTCTTTCCTTCTTTCGTGAGCATTACCCTTACTGACCGTTTATCAACCTTATCTGCCTGCCTGTAGATCAGGCCCTTTTCTTCCATGGATTTCAGAAGTCGGGTCAGGCTTCTTGTCTCCAGTCCCATCATGGGTCCAATCTTCGTCGCCGGCGTTCCATCTTCCCCATGAATATTGAGCAGCGCATATCCAATTGACATGGTTCCCCCATACTTCATCGCCTGCTGCTGATACATCCGAGCGATTGCGTGCCATGCGGCCTTGATGTTGAAATCGATGGTTTCCTCCCTCTTCAAGGTACCGAAGATAAAGAAATTTAGTATGCATGCATAATAATCATAAATTTCCTTTATGGCCGTCAAAGGCTATTATTTTAGTCATCCGGCCTTCCCCGCGTAACCCACGACCTCTGATTGGCGTCTTTGGTTATGGAATCAGAGCCATTACCATGATCAAGAACTACTTCACCGTTGCCCTCAGGATTTTAGTCAGACAAAAGGGCTATTCTGTAATTAACCTTTTTGGCCTCACTCTCGGCATCAGCTGCAGCTTACTAATCTTGTTATACATCGCTGATGAATTGAGTTATGACCGTTTTCATCCTGATGCTGCCCGCATCTACCGATCCAGTTTTCACGGAAGGATTCAGGACCGCGACTTTGACGCTGCCGATACCGGAGTGCCCATGGCCGAAGCTCTGCAGCGGGAGGTCCCCGCTGTGGAAAGCACGCTCAGGCTCACGAAGTGGGGCACACAACCGGTTCGCTTTGAGGAGAAATCCTTTACTGAAAAACATTTTTTGCTGGCTGACTCCAATTTTTTCGAATTCTTTTCTTTCAGGCTTGTCGCCGGCAATGCCAATCAGGTACTAAAGGGACCGAACAAACTCGTGATTACCGAAAGAGCGGCGAAGAAGTACTTCGGATATAAAGGGCAAGGAGATTTGACCCCTATCGGTAAAATGCTTGTTCTGGGTAGCCGCGGGGAAATGACAGTAGAAATTACCGGGATTGCCGCCGATCCTCCTCATAACAGTCAGATTCAGTTCGACATGATTCTCTCGCTTGCCTCCTGGGACGTGATCAAACAGGCCATCTGGCTGAATTCATCTGTGCAGACTTACTTCATGCTGAGGCCTGGCGCATCGATCGAATCCGTTCAAAATCAATATCCCAAATTCATCGAAAAGTACTGCGCGCCTGAAATCCAGCAATTTCTTAACATTTCGTTGAGTGACTTCCGACAACAAGGGGGCAGAATCAGATTTGATAGTATGCCCCTTACTGACATTCATCTTCATTCAAAACTGATGGGTGAAATAGAGCCTGTTGGAAGCATTCAATATGTATATCTCTTCGCAGCTATTGCCATATTGATAATCCTCCTGGCTTGCATCAATTTTATGAATCTCAGTACGGCCCGGTCAGCCAATCGTGCAAAGGAAGTCGGGATCAGAAAGACTATTGGTGCCTTGAGAGGCTGGCTGCTCCGGCAGTTCATGATGGAATCATTCTTGTACACTGTTTTGGCTGTTACTTTTGCCCTTCTACTGGTCGTGCTCGTTCTCTCTCCGTTCAATGAACTTACGGGTAAAGAATTGACCTCAGAAATGCTTTCTAAGCCCTGGTTTATTACAGCATTGATTGGATTTACCATAATGGTAGGGGTGGTTGCCGGTAGTTATCCTGCATTTTACCTGACGTCTTTCGAGCCTGCTGAAGTACTTAAAGGAAAGATGAGGGCTGGTCTCAGGAGCTCAGGCATCCGCAATATCCTGGTGGTATTTCAGTTTTTTATTTCCATTGGGCTGATTATCTCCACTTTGATGGTTTACCGTCAATTGAAATTTGTCCAGGAAAAAAATCTCGGTTTTGAAAAGGAGCACGTAATGAACCTGCTCCACACCATGCGTCTTGACAAAAGCGGAAAAGCATTCAAAAATGAGCTTCTGACCCATCCTGAAATTATAAGTGCCACCTACTCCAATCGCCTCCCGCCCAACATAGACTGGAATTCAACATTTACCGTGCCCCAAACCAATCAGCCCCATCTCTTATCCATTTACATCATGGATGAAGATCACCTGAAGACCATGGGGTTCCAAATGGTAAAAGGCCGGTTCTTCTCAGCCGATCATCCATCCGACTCCAACGCCTTCATCGTAAATGAAACCGCTGCCCGTCAAATGGGATATGATACCTATGAAGGGAAGAAATTGAACTCTTTTTTCAAAAGTTCAACGCCGGTAACAATTGAATGCATCGGTATTATAAAGGATTTCAACTTTGCTGACCTGCACAGTCCCATTGGGCCATTGATCATACTCCCGGGAAAGCAACCCAATTGGGAAATGGCTATTCGACTCACACCGGGAGACGAAGCCAAAAAGCTCAAGCTTGTTGAGAGCGTTTGGAAAAAGTATGCTCCTGATGCCCCATTTGAGTATAGTTTTCTTGATGACAACTATAATGCGCGCTTTCACGCAGAGCAACAAATGGGTCAAATCTTCTTTGTATTTACTTCACTTGCCATCGCAATTGCATGCCTCGGCCTATTCGGTCTCGCTACATTTACTGCAGAGCAACGCGCTAAAGAAATCGGTATCCGGAAAGTCATGGGAGCTGATGTACCTCAAATTGTCACCTTGCTGTCAAAGGACTTCGCAATATTGATTTCAATTTCGCTCATCCTGGCTGTGCCTGTAACATGGTATGGCATGGAAAAATGGCTGCAGGGTTATGCCTACCGTGTGAGTTTTGATGCGACTATCGTTTTGGTCGCAGGAGGAATTGCCTTGTTGATTGCCATGCTCACCATAAGCTATCAGTCCTTGCGTGCGGCGCTTTCCAATCCAGTGCAGTCATTGAAGAGTGAGTAAGGCTTGCTATTGATGTCTCCGCACGAGCGCAATAGCCTGACCAATCCAGTTGTCACGACCAATGCGCCCAGGGAAGAATTTGATGCCTTTGCTGATTCGTTCAATCTGCGTGGCATCCAATTCACTGATCTGCTGGAAAGTGAAGAAGCCAAGCTCATTCAGTTTTCGCTGAATGACCGGACCTATGCCGCTGATCCGTGTCAGGTCATCTTTCGTTTGCCAGCTGGATGGAGTAAACCTTGACTTGGCCGATGCGGTAGTTGTAACCGCAGTCACTTCGGGTGAAGACATGGTAGCAATAGTCGACGCCTGTGGTGGGGCTTTCTTTTGTCTGGATTCCTCAAGCTGCTTTCTCAATTCCTCAAGACGCTCACGCAATTCGTCATTTTCTATTTTAAGATGGTCGTATCTTCTCAGTGAAGAGTCCAAATCATCCTGAAGGTGGATGTTTCTGAGGTTCGACTGATCCCATTGACGCCTTTCCTGCTGAAGTAACGAGAGTGCATTCTGAAAATCAAGACACTGCTTCCTTAAACTTCTGTTCTCTTTCTCTAAAGCCGGTACCTGTGAATGAAGCAATTGAAGATCCTCATTCTTCTTCCGGTTCTGCTCTCTGATCCTTCGAATGAATGAGTTTTGAAATAGCCAGGCTACACCAAACCCGATAAGGAATGCTGTAAGAAGGCCCAGGAGGATCTCAATAATTGCGACCAGCTTGTCCCCTGCAACCTGGTCCGCTGGCAGTATGCACAAACCCTTCACAGTACAGAGGTACCAGCGAGTCAAAAACGCACAAAACCCCAGAAAAATCACTATCAGAAAGTAGACCCATCTCATAATCTTAATGAAAGTTACCCTCTGGAATGCCAGTTCGCAACTGATATTCGCAGTAGAATCAAGGTTGCCGATGCAACCTTTTATGGACTTATCCGGTCTAAATACCTAAATAACTTAGGTATCAGCCATGCACTCACCCGAATTGCTCAAAGGAACACTTCAGACCATTGTTCTGAAAGTGCTAAAAGACCACGGCACGATGTATGGATATGAAATCACACAATGTGTGCGTGACCTGTCCGATGGGCGAATAGAGCTGACAGAAGGAGCCTTATACCCTGCCCTGCACAAGCTGGAAGCTGATGGCCTCCTCAAGACTGAAACGGTGATGATGGGAAAGAGAATCAGAAAATACTACTCACTTACTCAGGCAGGAAAATCAGTTACTCGAGAGAGGGTCTTTGAATTTCTTGACTTTATAAGGACCATGGGAATTGTCTTACAGGTAAAACTGACCTGATAACAATGAGGCTTTCCGACGAACATGTATGCTATATCATCAAAGACCTTCACCAGCGAGGAATCGTCTCAGAGGATATTCAGGATGAAATTATAGATCACGTCTGCTCATCAGTCGAGGATGAGATGAGGTATGGAAAGAATTTTGCAGAAGCCTATCAACTCACCATCGCGAGTTTTGGTCATAATGAGGGCCTACTGCAAGTACAAAGGGAAGTTATTATTGCCGAAAACCGAAATGCCACGATTATGCTGAAGAATTACTTGCTCATTGCCATTCGCAATCTCCGGAAAAATGGCTTCTACACAGGTATTAACATTGCCGGACTCGCCGTAGGCATTTCAACCTGCATCGTCATCGTGCTCTATTTGTTGCATGAGCTCAGTTACGATCGTCATCATGCTGCAGCGGATCGTATTTATCGGGTGGATTGCGAAGTCAAATTCGGCCCCAATCACCTCAGATTGGCTGTGGCACCAGGACCTATGGCAGAAGCCCTTCGAAATGATTATCCGGAAGTAGAAGCTTCAGCGCGATTCTGGAATGTGGGCTCCATGCTTTTTCGCCGAACCGAGCAAAACTTTAAGGAACAGCATGCCGCATTTGCCGATAGTTCCGTTTTCTCCGTTTTTACAGTTCCGCTCATTCAAGGTAATCCAAAATCAGCTTTGACTGAACCGTACACCATGGTCATTAGCAAAAGGACTGCTGAAAAGTATTTTCCTGGTGAGAATCCGGTTGGTCAAACTTTGATCGTAGAGAATAAGGACAGTTACAAGATTACCGGGGTATACGAGGACATTCCGCCCACAAGTCATTTTCAATTGGACCTTATGCTTTCATTGGTCAGTGCCGATTACAATAAGGATCCCAATTGGCTGAGCAACAATTTCAGCACCTACGTTAAGTTGAGAAAGGGTGCTAATGTCGAGGGACTGAGTGAGAAGATGCCGCAGATGGTGGAAAAATATGCGGGACCGCAGGCAAGACTTGCCCTTGGCAAAGACTTTACCATGGAAAAGTTCAAGGCGGCCGGCAACAAATTGGAATGGTCGTTCCGGCCTTTGACCGACATACATCTTCATTCAGACCTTACGGCAGAAATGGGCACTAACAGCGATATCGTTTACGTCTACCTGCTCTCTGCAATTGCCCTGTTTATTCTTGGAATTGCCTGTATCAACTTCATGAACATGAGTACTGCCCGTTCTGCCAATCGTGCAAAAGAAGTTGGTGTAAGAAAAGTAATGGGTTCTCTCCGAGGACATCTGATACGACAGTTTCTTACAGAGTCCATTCTGTTAACAGCAGCAGCATTTGTTCTTGCTCTTATCATGGCATGGATTGATCTTCCGTATTTCAATGACCTTGCTCAAATGGAACTGTCTCTTCCTTTTGGTTCCAGCAACTTCTGGTTGCTTGTATTGGCCGGGATCGTTTTGATTGGAATGCTGGCCGGTCTATACCCTTCCTTTTTCCTCTCAGCATTCAAACCTGTAAATGTATTGAAAGGTCATGTTTCTCTGGGCATGAAAAGCGGCCTGGTAAGGAGTGCGCTGGTCGTATTTCAATTTTCCATTTCCATATTTCTCATCATCGCCACGCTTGCGGTGAACAGTCAGCTCAACTTCATTCAGAATAAAAAACTTGGATTCACAAAAGATCAGATCATCATAGTAAAGGACGCGTATGCTTTGGAGAACCAAATCCAGGGCTTTAAGGAAGAGGTTCTCAAAGACAATAAAGTGATCAGTGGCACCATTTCAGGATTCTTACCGGTAACCGGTACCAATCGTAACGACAATACTTACTGGCCAGAGGGAATGCAGCCCACGCAGGAAAATATGGTGAGCTTGCAATGCTGGCGCGTGGATCTCGATTATGTAAAAACGCTGGGGATGAAGATCAAGGAAGGGCGGGATTTCTCATTGGAGTTCCCTTCCGATTCAGGTGCCGTTATCCTTAATGAATCTGCTGCTCGCCTTTTTGGGTATGCTGATGCGCCTCTCGGCCGAAAGATCAGCACCTTTGGTCGCGACACAACACCCTTGCAGGACCAAGCCGAACGAACCTATGAAAATTATCCTATCATCGGCATTGTTGAAGATTTTCATTTTGAGTCACTGAAACAAAATATTACTCCGGTGGCACTTTTCCTGCGCAAGAGTACAGGGTTGGTGTCATTCAGGTTCTCCGCAACCCACACTAATGAAATTATCCAGAACATTGAAAGTGTCTGGAAAACAATGGCACCCAATATGCCTTTCAGTTATTCATTCCTGGATGAGGATTTTGCTAAAATGTATGAGTCTGAGCAGCGCTTAGGCCGGGTCTTTGTAATCTTTGCCGGCCTTGCCATCATAATCGCGTGTTTGGGTTTGTTTGCATTGACAGCATTTACCGCTGAACAGCGAACCAAGGAGATTGGAATTCGAAAAGTGCTCGGAGCTTCCATTTCGAACATAGTGTTTCTTCTTTCAAAAGAATTCGGAAAGCTTGTCCTCATTGCATTTGCGATCGCCTCTCCGGCCGCATGGTACGGCGTAACATGGTGGTTGACGGGTTATACCTATAAGGTAGAGTTGGGGCCAGGTCTTTACTTGATTGCCGGGAGTATCGCCGTTATGATCGCGTGGCTTACTATGGGATTTCAGTCAATTAAAGCGGCCTCCTCTGATCCGGTAAGGTCGCTACGCAGTGAGTGATCAGTTGAGATTTCTTATCAGCCGCTCATAAAATCCGATAGCTAGCCGATAGCTTTCAAGACTCACGTGCTCGTCAATCCCATGGTATCCCTCGGGATCAACCATTGGACTAAACTTGATAATATTGTCCGAGATTTCGCCAAAATGCCTTGAGTCTGTTCCGCCAATCATAAGAAAGGGTGCGACAATCGCCTGCGGAATAGATTCCCGGACAGCACGGCTTACATGCTTAAACCCGTACCCATCAACAGGACTGACTTTTGAGGCTTCTGCCAAAAATCCATTGTGGATACTAACCTTGACCCTGTCGTCTGCGATCAGGCGTTTCACCCGTTCAATTATATCTGATCCTTTGTCACCCGGCAACAGTCTGAAATTGACAGTTGCATTTGCAACCGCTGGGATTACATTGTCTTTAACGCCTGCGGAAATAATAGTGGTAACTGCAGTAGTCCTGATAATAGCATTTCCGGAAGGAGTGCTTTCATAGATTTTTTTGATCACTCCGGAAAAAAGCCAAGGATTCGCAAATACAACCTTTCTTGAGAAAGGCATTTCCGGTCCAAGATATTCCAGAAATCCTTTTGTCGATTCGGACAAATCTGAATCAAAAGGATTCTCTCTTATTCTTTCTACAGCCCTGAGCAATATGTCGATGGCCGTTTCTGCGTCTGGCTGTGAAGAATGGCCACCTGTTTTTTCGACCGTCAACTCCAAAGACATGTAACCTTTTTCAGAAGTACCCAGCAATGCCACTGGTTGTTCGAACTGAGGAATTTTGTCAGTAGTAATGATGCCTCCTTCATCCAAAACCATGTCTGCCTTAACGCCTCTACTTTTGAGAAGTTCTGCCAGGGCTACAGCTCCCTTCCCACCCAGTTCCTCATCATGACCAAAAGCCAGATAGAGTGTACGATCTGGTGAGAATTTTTGCGCCAAAAGCTTTTCAATCGCTTCCAGGATGGCGATGAGATTAATCTTGTCATCTGCGGTTCCCCTTCCCCAAATTGCATTGTCCCTGATGATACCGCCAAAAGGATTGTTTGTCCAGCGTGAGCGAGTCGCCTCCTCGATCGGTACCACATCCTGATGTGCCATGAGGATAACTGGCCTCAACTCAGGGTGCACTCCTTCCCAGTGATAGAGAAGGCTGTATTTTCCAACCACCTCCCTGGACATTGCCGCGTGAACCAGGGGATAGGCTGAAGAGAGAAAATTTCTAAATCCAACAAAGGCGGTTGAATCAAACCTGGTGCTGTCTCCATAGGAAATAGTCTGATACTGAATTGCTTTTTGGAAGCGTTCCAGCGATTTCTTCCGGAGCGAGTCAAGAGCAACAGGTTCTATACTTTCCTGTTTGGATTCAAAACGAAAGGCGTTGAAAACCAACACGCCTGACAGCACCAATACTATTGCCGCAATTGCAAGCAGCGCCTTTCGAATCATTACTTGTATCGCTTGCCTTTTTTCACAACAATATCGACGCGCTGAAGCAGGTCAATGTGTCTTAGTACGTCGCCTTTTACTGCAATGATATCGGCATATTTCCCCTCAGACACAGTGCCGAAATCTTTGTCCACCCCCATTGCCACCGAGGGCCAATATGTTGCGGCCCTTATGGTGTACATCGGATCGAATCCAAATTTGTTTACCCATACGTCCAATTCATTCCATGTACTCTGGCTGTGGAATTTCATTGGGATTCCGCTGTCTGTGCCGATGAGCAAAACTGCGCCGGCTTCCTTGAGCTGCTTTACTTTTCTTTCCAAAGTTGGTCTCCGGATAGGATTCAGTTGGAAGTATGGAAGTTGACCAGGTTTGGCGATCGACTCCTTAATATCCTTAATGACATTTTCCGGCAAATCGAGGTGCCAGGAATCGTTGTCGAGCAATTCTGGGTTATCTCTTACGTATTCATAGTTATATAATCCCTCTACGGTGGGTGTCCAGAACATCGGGCCGAGACTCATTTGGGCCGTCCGTTCCTTCAACATGTCAAGAATGTCCTCGGGGTACTCTGGAGCTGAAGAGAGCCCTGTGTGTTCGAAGCAATCGACACCTGCTTTCAAGCCACGCCTGATTTCTTCCGGACGGTGCGAATGGGCCACAACTTTGAGTTTGTTCTTGTGCGCTTCGTCAACCACTGCAATAACCTCCTCCATTGTCATCTGATCCTGATCTATGAGCTTGATGCAATTCACACCGGCTTTGACAAGTGTCCGAACCTTTGCGCGCGCATCCTCTGCTCCCTTTACACCCCAGCGAAATGCCTCGGTGCCAGGATATGGTTCATGTTGAATAAATGGACCCGACATATACATGGTGGGGCCTGGAATTTCACCCTTATTAATCCGGTCACGGACGGAAATGCTTGCTTCCAATGGACCACCCAGGTCTCGGGCACTTGTAACTCCAGCCATGAGCAGTTGATGGGCAGACGCCGGCATAATGACATCTTTAGCGCTCGATAGATATGTCTTATCCCAATGCGGATAGTCGCTGTGCCCGTTGATGTAAAGGTGCACGTGCATATCCCATAACCCGGGCATTACGCTCATGCCTTCTGTCGAAATGATTTCAGCATTATTTGGAATGGTTAACTGACCCACTTGTCCTATCGCCTTGATCCGCTCCCCGTCAACAATGATCACTGAGTTCTGCAGTGGCTTGCCCCCAAATCCGTCAATAAGGGTTCCGCCAACAAGTGCTTTTACTTGGGCCATTGAGGGAAGCGTTACCATCATGGCCAGTATCCAAATTAGTCTCTTCATAAATCAATCAGGTTATGGCGTCAAAGTATGCAAATCAATCCAAAAAGTATGACAAAATTAATTAAGCGGAGCGGACTGATCTCCATGCGGATAAAATCACCGGCATCAGAACATTCTGAAGCTAACAACCATGTCACCCTGCTTCTCGGTGATTAATCTATGTGAAGTGGGTTTCGGAGAAGCAACAACTTCGTTTACTTCAGCAAATAGGAGTTAAGAAAATTATTACCCGCAGATATGTTGTCAGTTAGGCAATTTCTCCTGCTGAAAATCACCTCTAAGGGTCCTGTATCTCTTCCTCGCTTCTGCAGCATAAACACTGCCTGGATATTTGTCAAGAAAATTTCTATATATCTCCATCGCCTTTCCCTTCTCTTTCAGGTGCCGTTCATAAATCTCTCCTTCCGTGAAATATGCGTCATCAGCATAAATGTCATCGCCGTATTCCTGGACAATTTTTTCCAGCAACTCCAATGCTTTAGAAAATTCACCCCGTTTGAGTCTCACTCCTGATTCTAACCAATACAGATCATCTAAAATTGATTGGTTAGGATACTGCAAGGCTTCTTCTTTTGTTCCCGATAGCCTGAATCCCCGGGCAAGCAAATCCATTCGTCTAAGGGCCTCATCATCTTTATTCTGAACAAGCAGCAATTCAATGGATGCAAATTCATGCAGGGACTCGGCGGTAGAGTCAAATGCAGTATTTTCCTTAATACGCATGCTCAGGTCCATGGCGTCATTCGCAATTTCCCTACTGGTCGCCTGCTTGAGAATATCCAAGTGTTCCTGCGCCAGTTTGAAGTCGCCCTTGTAATAAGACAACTTCGCATTACGTAGTTTAGCTTCATATCCCAACGGCGCATCGCGTTGGTTTTTCTCAACCTGGGAGTAAAGCAAGGTGGCTTCCCAAGGCTCTTCCTTAAGCAAATAGATATCGCCCAATTCAAGTTTTGCCTTCGCTTTAAGGTACGGTGCCACGCGCGGATGATTTGACAATGCAGTTAGCTTAAGAATAGCCGAATCCTTCTCATCAAGATAATAAGCATGAAGCATGCCTTCTGACAAAATTGCCTCATAACTGTTTGCATTATCCGGATAGCGCGCGATGAAGGAAAGATATTCTCTGGTGAGGTAACGCACAGAATCTTTGTTTACCGGAAACCGTGTCTTAACCTTGGCTTCCCTTGCTTTGATCAGTCCCAGTCTTGCGGGCAGGTAATTGTCTGTATTTGGAAACTCCTTTACAACATAGGAGAAACTGCGATCAGCATTTTCATAATCCTTATTGTTCAGTGCAATCTGTGCAATTTCCAATGTCTTCGAATTCTCCTTCCTGAATCTTTTGTCATAAGCGCGAGCCTGGATATAAGCTCCATAAAAATTCTTCTGTTGAAGATTTACCCAGATTAACAGATCGGCATAGACTTCAGATTCAGGATTCTTCTGAACTCTTTCCACCAGCATATGTTCAAGGCTTTCGAGCTCATCCGGTTTATTGAGGAAGAGCTGAAGAAGATTCTTAACGTAATTGAGATTGGATGGCGATTGCGTTATGTAGCGGAGATATTCTTCCACCATTTCATCACGCTTTCCCTGCATGCGGTAAAGGTTAGCCATTTCCAATGTGAAAATTGTAGGATTGTTAAGAGACTGCCGTAGTTCCTGAAGTGCCCAGATTGCATAATCAGGGAGATTATGTGCAGCCAAGTAATCCGATATTGATTTAGTCCGGTAAACATCCTGAATATTACTCTTCACCAGTGCCTTGAAATATTTGTCAGCTTTTGCTGTATCCCCGGATCTGATATAAACGATACCAAGATCGACTCTATAAGTTATCCTGTCGTCAACCTTTCTGATGACCTTCTCAACATAATCTTCGGCCTCCTTGAACTTTCCCATATCCAAGAGAAGTGACAGATAGTTTGTGTGAATCGCAGGAATATTGTCAGGATTTCGCGAGAGCACCTGATACATAGCAAGTGCCTTTTCCTTCTCGCCTTTTAAAAAGTATTCATTTGCAATCCGGACGTCCATCTCCTGGGCTAACGTCAGAGTTGGTATACACAGAAAACAGGCTAGTAGTATTCTATTAAATAATATATATATGTAATTGGTATAATAATGGATGTTGAATTGTATATAAGAAGCAGGCTTAAGGGTTAGTGGATTGTATGTGGCTGTATTGTTTAGGGCTTGATAGTGAATTTGGTGAGATAGACGGTATGCAGGTGAATTATCCACAATGTGCATAACGTGTTGTTTCATGTTTGTGTTGTGCCTGTTTGTTGAAGAGTCGTGGAGAACTTGTTATGGGAACGGCCTTTCTTTGGTTTATGCTAAACTATGAGTTTGAAAGAGGATTTATTCACGGTTTGTTAACAAGTAATCAGAATTTGAGGATGAGAGGGCCAAGCTCCCAATTTGCACGGATGGGGAAATTCCGTTTTTTTTCATTGGTTAGGTAGTATAAGACTGGTTCAGGCTCGATATGGAGAATGGGATTACCGGCATCCCATTGCTGGTTTGCGTTGGTGTCAATTATAATGCGTATCGCGTAATCACCTGGAGGAATTTGTTTAATCGTCTGTTTGACAAGGTTCGGGTAGCTATGCAGAACATGACCTTCTGGTGACATTAGTTGTATGATGTAGTTGTCGTGCTTGGTCTCGGTTTGCAGGAGTAGTATGCCGGTGGTTTCTGGCCAAGGTATTGTTGGCTGATCCTTTAAGGCTTTAGTGGAATCATTATCTATACTGACAAGGAACCCTTTCCCGATCTTAATATTGATGAGAGGATCGGCGTTGCCTTCGAACAGTTTTTTGTCCATTTGATAGTGAATGTTGATTTTCTTGAGCTTCGAGTTGATGTCGAATTGTTCTTTGGGGATGTGAAATATGGCAGTTGTATCGAGCAATATGCTAATACTGTCATACTGAATTGATTGGAGTGGTTTATTGTATCGTATTTTGGCGGTGAAGAGGCCTGTTTCAGGATCAATGAGAAGATCTTCTGCAGCCCACTTGAAATTGTCTTTTACCGTTCTTGCATCACTTCGTTTGACGTAGAATGTGGTGTCGAGTTTATTATTAAGACTGTCAGTTGCAGAGAGTTTAATTTTAACACTGTCGGTCAGAGATTGGGGATTCCATATTACAACTTCATCAGGGGAATCTGGAATGGTGTTCTCTAGTTGTGGCTGGGACTGAATATTGTAATCTACAACAGCTTTGCTGAATCGGATTCTGGAAAGTAATCCGGTCCTTCTGAAAGTGTTGAGTTTGAGGGGTCTGGTATCCAGAGAGATGAGTCCGAGGACAAGCGAATCTATATTCTCTTTCAGATGGAGTGTATCTTTTAAGAAACCGAATTTTTCTGTACGGCTTTCTATTTTAAGGTTTTTGTTTTTGTCATCGAAGGCGTAGAGGTGATAATCGCCTTCCTTCAGGTTATCAAGCCTGAATACACCGTGTTGATTGGATTTCGTGAGGTAGGATGCTGTATGTTTAAATATGTTGAAGGTGTCGGATTGATAGACAGCAACCGTGATTTTGTCGGCATTTGATCCTTTCAAAAGGTGTGTAACCCTGCCGGTGATGTGAAGTGTGTCTATTTGCGGGCCGGTACTGAATGCCAGTCGGAGATTAGCGGGTATGTTGCCTTCTGTAATGTCCTGTATAGCTTCACGAAAAAGGATATTGTAAGTGGTAGAATCAGCCCAGCCATTTTTTGGTGTTATAAATACCCTGCTTCCCTTGAGCGTTACATCTATTTCCTTTCCTACCGAAGGACTGATGATCATTTCCTCTTTGGGATTTTTCAGTTTGAGATCCTCGTCGAATGTGAGCTGTATTGTCTTTCCACGAAACCCGGTTGTATTGTGCTCCGGTAATGAGGAGAGGAGTTTTGGCGGGGTCTTGTCTTTCGGCCCACCATTTGGGGAGCTGATACTTGCACATCCGGCAAGAACGAAAACAATCGGGATGAGTGATTGGATTCGATTCATTTTTGGAGAACGTAGATAAGACTTGAATAATTTTTATTTCGACGCGCGGAGAAGTTGGAATGTAGCGCAACCCAAATGGCGTTGAGTATGCCGAACGGGGTATGTTTGCTGCGTCTGTATTTTTCACTAAGCAGTGATACGTAGTAAGCGTCCAGTTTCATTGGATAGATGGCCTTTATCTGGAAGCCATGCATTGTAGCCAATTTGGCCATGGTCATTTTTGAGAAGTGCCAGAGGTGTCGTGGCACATCATAGGCTGCCCACTCCTGGCGGTAATATTGTGCATCAAGTGATTCGTGATTAGGTACCGCTATAAAAATAGTGCCATTGTCTGCCAAATGGTTTTTGAGAAAGGTCATGGTTGCAGAGAGATCGTGAAGGTGTTCCAAAACGTGCCATAACGTTATGATATTGTAGGAGCCTGAGGACAATGATTGCAGGTTTGGTACTACTTCGAGCTTTTCTCGTTCACAAATGGATCTGGCGCGGATTGATGGTTCCACGCCGACAGCATGAAAGGTCTTGCTCGAATATTTAATAAATGATCCTGTTCCGCATCCAATATCAAGGAGAGCGCCGCCATTTCTATATTCAGTGATGAGTTTGAACTTAGATCGAATAGTGAACCGTCTGATAATCAGATAGATAGTATCAAATAATCCTTTTGCTCGGCCTGAATGGGAGATATATGCAGGAGTTTGATAATAACGGGTCAATTCTTCTTCAGAGGGCCTTGGGAAAGTAAAGAGCAGATGGCAGCCCGAACATTGTTTCACATGAAACGATTCTCCTGTTGCGGTGAAGTCTTTACATGTGAGTAGTGAGGTGTGTTCATTTGAACCACAGAGGGGACAAAGGGCTGTGGACATTACCGGCCGAGGTATACGGTCAAGATGGAAACATCAGCAGGTGAAACTCCGCTGATGCGAGACATCTGTCCTATGGTTGAGGGTTTGATTTTTTTTAATTTTTCACGGGCTTCAGCGGAAAGGGCCTTTACCCGATCGTAATCAAAATCGTCCCTGATTCGAAATTCTTCCAGGCCTTCAATTTTCTGTGCTAGTTTTTGTTCTCTGTCGATGTAAGGCTCATACTTTATGAGGATTTCAGCCTGTTCAGCAACTTCTGATGGCACACTGTTCAGCAATTGCGCTGCGGAACTACTCAGGGTCTTCAATTCTGCTAGGTTTATTTCCGGTCTGCGGAGCAGAGAAGCAACTGAAATTTTCTCTTTGACTGGTGAGGAATCCATCTGAATCAGACGATTGTTGATATCATCAGGTGTGAGCTTCATCAGATCCAGGCTGTTCAGAAGCGAGCTCAATTTTGTCTTCTTTTCCATTAGCAAGCTCAAACGATCCTCAGAAGCCAAACCCAGCAAGTGACCTTTTTCTGTGAGCCTGAGGTCTGCGTTGTCTTGTCGAAGGAGGATACGGTATTCTGCACGGGAAGTGAACATTCTATACGGTTCGGATGTGCCCTTGTTGACCAGGTCATCTATAAGCACACCTATATAGGCCTCAGATCTTTTAAGAACGAACGGTGTTTTATCATGGACTTTGTTGTGGGCGTTAATGCCTGCCATAAGTCCCTGGCACGCGGCTTCTTCATATCCGGTAGTCCCATTTATTTGACCAGCGAAGTACAAATTTTGGATCAACTGTGTCTCCAGTGTGGTCTTGAGTTGGGTTGGGGGGAAATAGTCGTATTCAATTGCATAGCCCGGCCTGAACATCCTAGCTCGTTCAAACCCTGGTATTTTTGTAAGGGCTGAATATTGGACGTCTTCGGGCAGAGAAGTCGAAAACCCATTCACATAAATTTCGACGGTGTTCCATCCTTCCGGTTCGACGAAGATCTGGTGCCTTTCCCTTTCTGCGAAGCGGTTGATTTTGTCTTCAATTGAAGGACAATATCGCGGTCCTACTCCTTGGATCCTGCCTTGAAACATGGGGGATTTGTCGAAACCCTTTTCCAAGCTGCGGTGTACGGCTTCGTTGGTATACGTAATCCAACAGCTGAGTTGCTTTTCGGGAGGGCTTGTTGACGCCAAAAATGAAAATTTTGAGGGATCATCATCCCCCTTTTGCTCTTCCATTTTGGAGTAGTCCAATGACCTGCCGTCGAGCCGGGGTGGGGTGCCTGTCTTCATCCTTCCGGATTCAAAACCCAGCGCCACCAGGTTTTCTGTCAGTCCTGTTGCAGCTTTTTCAGCCGTACGGCCACCGCCGAAATTCTTTTCACCGATGTGAATTTTTCCATTCAGAAACGTCCCATTGGTTAGTACCACGGACCTGGATTTGATCTCCAGACCGAGCGCGGTGCGTACCCCGGTGACATGGTTATCTTCAACCAAAATACTGGTGACCATTTCCTGCCAGAAATCTAGTCTTTGTGTTTGTTCAAGCATTTTCCTCCATTCCTCAGAGAAGCGCAGTCTGTCATTTTGTGTTCGGGGGCTCCACATTGCTGGCCCTTTTGAACGGTTTAGCATCCGGAATTGAAGCATGGACCTGTCTGACACCAGGCCTGAATAGCCGCCCAGAGCATCAATTTCCCGCACTATCTGCCCTTTGGCTACGCCACCCATGGCGGGATTGCAGGACATCTGACCTATAGTGGTCATGTTCATTGTGACCAGTAGTACACGGGAACCCATATTGGCGGCCGCGGCTGCAGCCTCGCACCCGGCATGACCGGCGCCTACTACAATTACATCGTATTCTGGAAACATGGCTTAAGAAAACACATGTTCCACGTGAAACAGTTCAGTCCTCCGAGGTTTCTGTTTCACGTGGAACTTGGCCACAAAGATAGGCAAGCTTCTTCTTTCTGGCGCATCAGCGCCTTATCTCGCAAAAGCTTGTCCTTATATCCCAACAGGTGAAGTAAACCATGCGCAATAACGCGGTGGAGTTCGGTCTGAAAAGACTGGCCATAGGACCTGGCATTTGATCGTACCCTTGGGATGCTGATATAGATTTCGCCAGAGAGCAATTCATCCTCAGAGAGATCAAATGTTATGATGTCTGTGAGTGTATGATGATGGAGGTATTCTTTATTCAGGCGCAGAAGAAATGGGTCCGAACAGAAAACGTATGCCAACTCACCAATTTGCCTGCTTTCTGCGGCAGCCAATCGCTCGACCCATCGCCTGATCTTATGCGGATCTTTTAAACGGAATGAAATGCCCTCCTTGAAGAAATGGATTTCTGCCATCAGGCATTCATATAGAAGCTGAGCTCTACCACCCTGCCGCCTTCTTTGAAATCCACCTCATCGGATAGATGCTTCATGAGGAAAATGCCCCTTCCACCTGGTTTTTCCAGGTTTTCCGGTGCTGTTGGATCAGGCAAGTTGTGATAGTTGAATCCCTCTCCTTCGTCTTCGATACGGAATTTTATCATGGAGTCATCCAATGACAGGGAAATTGAAACATTCTTGGAGGAGTCATTGTGACTGCCATGCTTGATTGCGTTGTTTACAGCCTCTGTGACGGCAATCATGATATTGCCATAAATGTCATCGTCAAGGTGGAACTTGTCCTTCGAATTGTCAATGAAGCTCTCAATCATTCTGATGTTCTCAGGAATGGCGGGCACCTGGATTCGAATAGTCTTCATACTGTTACTTCTGATTGCCGAGTCTCTTAAAGTACTCGTTGACTTCCCTCTTGTAATACGGATATAGCTTTGGTGGCACCGTCTTGAGCAATTCTACCTCTTTTTCCTTTAATCGTAAATATTCCTCAAAAGCCTTAGGCATTTCTTTCTGGTAATCTTTAGCAGTCTCCCCTTTTCGCTCCTCATCCAATTCCTGCTCACGCATTGATTTTTCAGACTCGAGAAGCCGGGTGAGAATGTCCTTTTGCCTGCGGATAGTTTGTTCGGTAAGCTGTTTGTTCACCAGGTCGAGTTCAGTCTGTTCCATCTTGCCGGGGATATCATTGCCAAGAGGTTTGCCACCTTCCTGCTTCAAACGTTCCTGCATTTCACTAAGCGCGCGACGGATACGTTCTTGTTCGGCGGCCATGCGCGCAAGCTCTTCTGATAGTTGCCTTCCACTTTTTCCACTGTTCTTAAGCTGTTCCATTTCCTGATTCAGCTTCATCTGCATTTCACTTAATGAAGGCGGCCCCTTTTGTTTCTTCTTCCCCATGGAAGGTTGAGCATTTTGCATCATCTCCATCATCTGATCGAAATGATCATTTAACATCAACGCAAGATTGTTAATGCTGGTCATAGAAAGTTGCATATCTGTACTCGCATTGCTCTTGCGCCTTTCCCGGATGTTGTCAACCGCCTTGTCAATGTGCATGTTTAACTCACCCACTTCCCTAGTTACAATGCTCCCCATAAAAGCATCGCGTTTGGATAACGCTAATAAGCTGTCTTCCAGCACTTTAGCATCATCCTGTATCTTAAGTTGCTGTTGCGATAATTGAACATATTTCGGATCAATTTGCTGAATGCTGCTAAATTCTTTCATGAGGCCCTCCTCGTCAAATGAGAGTTTGATCAAGCCATGAATGATTTGACGAAGAGATTCAAGATTCTGCTGATCGATTTCCATGCTCATGGAATTTTGCATACCCTCTAATTGCTGCTGCATCTGCTTCATCTTTTCCAAAGACTTTCTTTGCGGCGTGGTGGCATTCTTCGGCTGGCCCTCCTCCAATGATTTCTTGCTCTGTTCTTCCGTTTCCTTTAGTTGATTGATCTCTTCCTGGGAAGGAGTGTCTTCCGGTTTGTCCAGTTCTTCTCCCAGCTTATCTAATTCCTCAATGGTCTTCTTGAATTCGTCTGTCTTTTGGCTAAGCGCTTCTTGGTCTTTGGCTAGCTCTTCCAGACCCTTTTGTTTATTTTGTCCACTCTCCTTTCCTTCATTTTTACCTTTGGATTCCTGATAATCCTTTTTTTCTTGTGACTGTTTCTTCTCACCGGCAAGCTCTTCGGTACGGTCCAGAATCTCCTCCTGCTTCAGCGCCTGATCCTTGATTTCCTGTATTGCCTGATCGAGCTTGTATTCATACTGAAGCCCCTTGAATAACTCAAGGGTTCTTTCTAGTTCTTTTTCTATGTTTATTTCTTTACGATCCATTTTTTCCAGCATCTTCTGAATTTGCGACGGATCCTGATTTTCGCGGAGCATCTTTTCCAATTCTTCAAACATTTTCTTCGTCTCCTCGTCCAGAAGTTCATTCATCAATTTCTGAATCTGCTCTGCCTTTTCGCGGATGCGTTCATTTTCTTGGGAAAAGGCCTCCTTTTTCTCTTCAAGCAGCTTGTTTTCTTCCTGCAGCTGTTGGACCATCTTGTCAAGATTCTTCTTCTGTTTAATGAGATCCTCGAGCATCATCTGATCCTGCCATTCAAGATCCTGCTTCCCTTTTAACTTTTGTTCCGCCTGCTCAATGGATTCCTTCAGCGTTTTAGCTTTCGTCAGACTGCTCTCAATATCCTTCTCTGTTTTGGACTGCGAATTTTGTATGTCAGCCTTGAACTGTTCAATACTTGGCAGCTCGAACTGGTAAGATGCTGACTGAGTCGATTTTGATCCATGTATTCCATCATTGTCCCAAACCTCCAGGTAATATTGCAAATGGTCGCCGGCGGCTAAATGCATGGAGTCGAGGGGCCATTGATAAAAGAAATTCTGCTGATGTTGAGTGCGCTCTACAGGAAGCTCAATTACACTCTTTACTTCTTCCTTGTTTTTTCCAGTGATGGTATAATGCAGTTGAAGCCTGGTAATTCCGTAATCATCTTCAAGTGAGCCGCCCAAAAGAATAGAGCTGTAGAGTACGGAATCTTTAAGATGCTGCACTACAATAGAGGGATGCAGATCTCGGATAATTTCCACGCTGTAGGATATCCTGTCTTTGTTGCGACTGTTTTCATTATCTAAAATGATGCTGTAATCATCGCGCTGAAAAAAATTCTTTCCGTATTCAAATATCTGATTATCAACTATTTGCATTGTGTTATGTGACGATGTTCCCGTGAAGTCAATGTGGGCTTCCTTGGTATAAGCGGCTGTGACTTTCCAGGTAATTCTTGTGCCCTCAGGTACTTCAAGGTTTCCTGCATTGTTGAGCTTTTGAACGCTCTTGCCAGTGTACGCAGGAAATCTCAGATCAATTTGCAGTCGCAGCAACTCAGGACGATTGACGAGCTCAATGCGCCAGGGGGTTGACAAAAAACCTGCAGCTTCAAGTTGAAATGGAAAGTCTTCCTGAATTTTTTCGAAAGTGTAGGTAAACTCCCCATTCCCAATTGGCTCGAGCTTGAGTCTTTGAGACTCTGTGACCATGTACACAGCCTCCGGTAGTGTCTCTCCGTGCAATGCAACTTGCAGTGTGAAATCTTCATTGGGATAGGCTATGAGTCTCTCGTTCAGGATACTGAAAACAAATGGAGCTTCAGGGGTAAACTCTTCATTGAAATGAAGTATACGCGAAGTGCTTTGAGTAAAAATGTTCTGATTGACTCCAAAAAGGATGACAAGAATTCCCGCTGGAATAATCAGGTACTTCAGGTACTTCCGGTTCGAACCGAAATCAATTATGGACTCGAAACGAATTCCCTCAAAGCTTGAGGCTTTCTGTTGTAGACTCGCTGCGATCATTACATTTTCTTCGCCCTTGGAAGAGAGCTGAAGGAAATTCAGGAGTTTGTCCTGAATCATTGGAAAACTACTGCCAATGATACGCGCGCTGTCTTCTTTACCGATTCCCTTTCCGCGAAGCCACCAGACCAATGGTTCTCTAAGAAACCGGAGAAGACAATAAGCCACTACACCAAAGAACAAGATAAAAAGTGCCAGTCGCTCTGCTCTTCCAAGCCAGAGATTGTATTCAATTATTGCAGCAAGAAGATAATAAGCAAGAAGGAAGCCCAACGAGAGAATGATCCCTTTTAACAGCAGATTCTGATAGTACTTCCTCCTGAAGGACGAAATGCGTGTCTCAACCTCATGTACGCTATGCCCCATGCTTAATGCAAACGAAAGAGAACAGTCATTAGTTTACACAATAAATATAAGACTGGTGCCACGTGATGCCAATCAGATCACCGGGAATTGGAGCCCGAAGGCGGTATCCAATCAAATTCAACTTCAAAATATTCGATGACATGCATCTTCAGCACCTTTTCCTGTTCCAGAAGATCAAAATGGGGTAGTTTCTTTTTCAATTTCCAATGTGGCCAGCCGTCTTCATCAAGGCCCTCAAGTTCATAGTAGCCTGAAAGACTGAGGACTTTACAGATGGCAATGTGTATAAGCTCCTGCTTTTGTTCTTTGGTGAAATGCTGGTGTCCTTTCCCCAACTCCTGTACGCCGAGCAGAAACAATACCCCATTAAGATCTTTCGGTTTTTGACCTATAAGGCGTTCCAACTCGCTAACAAGCGCCTGCCATTGACGTTCCAGATCGAGATCCTTCCTGATCATGGCTGAAGGGCTTCCCAAAATTCAAATGCTCTCCGCAGGTGAGGTATTACGATGGTGCCGCCTATTAGCGTAGCCACACCCATCGCCTCGTTTACTTCTGCGGTAGTCAGTCCGATTTCCTTGCATTTGCCAAGGTGATACTTTACACAATCATCACAGCGGAGGACCAGTGAACAGGTTAAACCGATCAGTTCTTTTGTACGGATATCCAGACTTCCTTCTGCATAAGCATTGGTATCCAGATTGAAAATGCGTTTTATGATCAAACTATCGCTTGCAAGGATTTTTTCATTCATCCGTGAGCGATAGTCATTGAATTGTTCTACGATATCCATGGGTATCTGATTTGAATCCAAATATCCAATGCTTCAGATGTAAAACAAATGAATAATGTAGTCGACCTGGTGGGCGATTTTGTTAGCCTGATTTATCCGCGCTATTGCCTGGGATGCAGGGGTCATTTGCGAAAAGGTGAAGATTCGTTGTGTACCAGATGTTTGTCAGAGTTGCCAAAGACCAATTATCACCTCTGTCCAGATAATCCCGTGCGTAACAGGCTGGCCGGCCGGCTTCCAATCCGGTATGGCTGGGCTTATTTGAAGTTCAGGAAGTCAGGAATTGTCCAGCGCTTGTTGCACGAGCTAAAATATCAAAACGCACCTGAAATTGGGATAAAGCTCGGGTTGGTCTTTGGTCATGAATTGGAGCTCCTGACATTTTCCAGTTGTTTTGACCTGATTATTCCTGTCCCGATTCACAACGAGAGATTGAAAGTGCGGGGATACAATCAGAGCGCCGCTTTTGCAGAAGGACTAAGTCAAAGTATGAAAGTTCCGTGGAGCGAATCCGTAACAGTAAGGAGGACTTATGCTTCAACACAGACCAAAAAATCAAGGGCTGACCGTTGGGATAATGTTAAAGACGCCTTTGTTATAAATGAATCATCCCTCGTATATGGTCGGAGGGTTCTGTTGGTAGACGACGTTATTACCACAGGAGCTACACTTGAGGCATGTGGGCAACATCTCGTTGAATGCGGGTGCAGCGAATTGAGTGTTGCCTGCATTGCAGAGGCGCAGTAAAAGAAAAACCCCCTGAAAAAGCCAGAGGGTTTATGTTTTTAAGTGAGGACTTTGTTAATAATTGTATCCGGCCCTGATCAGTGCACAACGGAAACCAATTGTTGCTGTTGCGGAGTCCTGATCAAGATAGCGGCGGGTACCCGGTGACATCCAGTAAGCAACATCTTTCCAGGAACCGCCCTTGTATACCCTGACTTTATCTGTGATGAGGGAAGTGAATCCTTGAGGGTTCTTTTCTACGTTATTGTATTTGTTGGTGATATCAGTGTTACCGGTGGCGCCATCCAGATAACCATCACGGCGAATTGGGTTCAGGTCGTCAAAATCCTGAAATGAAAGAGGGCGATACACGTCCATTACCCATTCGCTCACGTTGCCTGACATATTGTATAGGCCGTAGTCATTGGGTGGGAATTCATAGATATAGGATGTAATGAGGGCGCCGTCATTAAGACGGCCGGCGATACCAGCATAATCACCACGTCCTCGCTTGAAGTTGGCCAGAAAGAAACCCATTTGTTTTCCATAAGGATTTCTGAGAGCATGACCGTCCCATGGATAAATCCGCTGGTGGGTTTGCATTTCCTCCAGCCACTGCGTGCCAATAAGCGCTTGTGCTGCATATTCCCACTCAGCCTCTGTAGGAAGACGGTAGTTGGGGATAACAACCCCTGATTCCAACGGGATTCTCTGCCCGGGTTGAACTTCAGGAAGATCCTGACCAGATTCCTTCAGTTTTTGCTCATTTACTGCAATCGTACGCCATTCTGCGTAGGCATTGGCCTGGCTCCAGCTTACACCCACAACAGGGAAGTAGCGGAATCCTGGATATCTCAGATAATGTTCAACATATGGGTCATTAAACGCGAGTTTGCCAATCCAAACCGTTGTGTCAGGAAGTGCGGCCTTGCGAACTTGCTCGCTGGAATCCCGCAGATAGTTCATGTATTCTAGCCAATGGATATTGGCAATTTCAGTCTCATCCATATAAAATGATGCAACTGAAACGGTACGCTCAAGGTTGTCGCGATAGGCCATGACGTCCTCTTCAAAAGAACCCATTACAGCTCTTCCCCCCTCGATGAATACAGTGTTGGGAGCGTCTGGCTGGCCTTGAAAGTCTGCAACTTTGAAAGCCTTGTCACCCATTTCCTCATCATTGTATTTCAGTCCTGTAGTAGTGCTCATTTGCCCGGGGTTAATGGCATTCGGTTTGGCATTCTTGTTACCTCCTATGAGGCTGCAAGAAGCAATCAGAGCAGAACCGCCAACTACGGCTAAAAGACCTTTTATTTGCTTCATTTTATCTGTGTTAGGGACAAAAGCAACCGCTAATATAAAAATATAATTCCGTGTTTTCCAAAGGGTAGAGATTTTTGAGCGAATCTCTAAATGAACACCTCACAGCGACTAAAACCAACCGTCATAGCTAACGACGAATGGCTGATTCTATTGTATCGCGAAGCTCCATATGAAGTACCTTCAATTACGTGGTTAGACCTTCATTCTTGCCGGCATCATTTGTGAGAAGGAGCTGAGGGCATCCTTTACGGTCTGAATATTTTCGATAGTTAGTGTCGGACGACCCACTGAATCCCTCAACCGGCAATTCTTCGGGTGCGACTGAACGTAGGAAATTACAGCCCCAAAAACCTCGGACTTAAAGTAGTCATCCTGACTAGTGAACTGCGCTCGGCAGCGCCCGCCCTTAAGGGAAATCTTTTCGAAACCCAGCTGCTCTCCAATCCAACGCAAACGCACGGTTTCAATCAGCTGGCCGACAGAAGCAGGAATCTCGCCAAACCGATCTCGCAGCGATGTTGTAAATTTTTCCAGCGTCACTTCATCTTTCACATTGTCCAGTGTTGAGTACAATTGAAGCCGCTCGCTTGTATTTCCCACATAATAATCAGGAATCAAAATCTCAAGATCTGTTTCGATGATACAGTCCGGAACAACCAGTCTTGCCTTTTCAGTCAACTCTTCAGCGAATAGGTCCCTGAATTCTGTCTCCTTGAGTTCCTGAATGGCATCATCCAGAATCTTGTGATACGTGTCGAACCCGAGATCGTTGATGAATCCGCTTTGCTCAGCGCCGAGGAGATTGCCGGCGCCTCTTATATCAAGGTCTCTCATCGCGACCTTGAATCCATCTCCCAGTTCTGAAAATTCTTCAAGAGCACCAAGCCTCTTGCGGGCATCAGAAGATAACAGTGACGATGGAGGGGTGAGCAAGTAGCAAAAGGCTTTCTTGTTGGATCGGCCCACCCGGCCGCGCATCTGATGAAGATCGCTCATCCCGAACATGTGAGCCTGGTTAATAATGATGGTGTTGGCATTTGGAATATCCAATCCGGATTCGATGATGTTGGTCGACACGAGGATATCATATTCACCCTCGATAAAGCGAAGCATTACTTTTTCAAGTTTGTCGCCTTCCATTTGGCCATGGGCAATCCCTATCCTTGCATCGGGAACCAGTTTGTAAATGACATTAGCCACGCTCTCAATATCCTGTACGCGGTTGTGTACAAAGAAAACCTGACCCTTCCGTTGCAATTCAAAACTAATGGCGTCACGAATGACGCGTTCATCATAGGTGTGGAGCTCCGTCGTAACGGGCTGCCGGTTGGGAGGAGGCGTAGAAATAATGCTAAGATCGCGTGCCCCCATAAGGGAAAAATGCAGCGTGCGGGGAATTGGGGTGGCCGTGAGGGTCAGCACATCCACATTGACTTTCATTTCCTTGAGTCTTTCCTTCACCTTTACTCCGAACTTCTGTTCCTCATCAATAACAAGCAGACCGAGATTTTTGAAGTTCACATCCTTGCTGACAATCCTGTGTGTGCCGATGAGAATATTCACTTTGCCTTCAGAGGCATCCCTGATGATTTCGTTGATTTGCTTTTCAGATTTGAACCGGGATACATATTCAACCCGAACTGGAAAATTGGACAAACGCTCGCGGAATGTTCTGAAATGCTGCATTGCGAGTATGGTGGTTGGGACGAGTACAGCCACTTGCTTCCCATCTACAGTCGCTTTGAAGGCAGCCCGAATGGCTACCTCAGTTTTACCGAATCCGACGTCCCCGCAAACAAGGCGATCCATAGGATGAGGAGTTTCCATGTCTCTTTTTACTTCATCCGTGGCGCGTGCCTGATCAGGAGTATCTTCATAAATAAATGACGTTTCAAGTTCTGCCTGAAGGACGCTGTCTTTCGAAAACGCAAAACCTGGCGATGTTTTTCGTTTGGCGTATAATTGAATGAGGTCCCGGGCAATATCTTTGACCTGATTCCTGACTTTTTTCTTCTTGTTTTCCCACTCATCAGTTCCCAGTTTGCTGATAACGGGCGGACCCCCCTCGCGACCAGAGTATTTCGAGATCTTGTGCAGAGAATGGATGCTAACGTAGAGAAGGTCATTGTCGCGAAAGACAACCCTGACGGCTTCCTGCATTTTGCCGTTTACTTCCTTCTTCTCAAGCCCTGCAAACTTTCCAATGCCATGATCTATGTGCGTGACAAAATCTCCTGGCTGAAGGGTTTGTAATTCGCGGAAGGTAAGCGCCTTGGATTTGGTATACCGTTCTTTGGCGTGATAACGATGATACCTTTCAAAAATCTGGTGATCGGTATAGCAAACAATCTTCAGGGTGAGATCCACAAACCCTTCGCGCAGGGGAAATTCCAGATGCTGAAATTTCAGACCGGGCTCGATTTCATCAAATATGCCGCGAAGTCTTTCAAACTGTCGCGGTTGTTCGGCAGCAATAAAATTTGAATATCCCTTGTTCTGATGTTCCTCAAGATTCTTACCAAACAGGTCAAAGTTCTTATGAAAGGCAGGCTGTGGAGAGGATTTGAATTCAAAAGTCTTTGCGGTTGAGAAGTGGGTTCTTTTACCGAATTCAATTACAGAACTACGAGACAGCAGTGCAAAGAATGAAGAGCCTGACTCAAACAGATGCTCAGGCCTCATGGCAGGAGAAGCTCCTCCGCTGGACCGAAGAATTTTGTCAAAAACACTTTTTGCCTTCTCAAAGCTCTTCTCAATAAGATCTATAGTCAACTGGGTGTCACGAATCCAGGTTCTCGCGGAAGATGGCAGGAACTCCAAAAGTGATTGCTGTTCTTCATGAACAAGCCTAGTCTGTATGTTGGGCATAAGACTTACCCGCTCAACTTCCTCCACTGACAATTGGGAACCCGGATCAAAACTCCGAATGCTTTCAACTTCGTCACCGAAAAGCTCAATCCGGTAGGGGAGGTCGTGCGCGAAGGAGTACACGTCGATAATTCCACCGCGCACGGCAAACTGACCAGCCTCGTAAACGAAGTCAGTACGGTCGAAATCATAAGTGTGCAGAAACTCCTCCAGGAATGTGCGGTCAAGCTTCTCTCCCCTTTTTATGATGAATGTATTGCTGGAAAGCGACTTCTTCGCGATGACTTTTTCTGTCAGCGCCTCCGGATAAGTAACTATAAGGGTCGAATCAGGATGTGCGTTGAGTTGATTCAGTGCTTCAGCACGCATGAGGATATTGGCATTCTCCGTCTCATCATATTCATAGACGCGCTTATAGGACATGGGAAATAACCAGACGTTCTTATCTCCCAAAAGCATCTGAAGATCGTCAGTGAGATAAGCTGCTTCTTCATTGTCCTCGGCAATGATCAGATGACTGGACCTGATGCTTCTTGAAAGCGACGCAATGAGAATGCTGTCGAGGCTACCCGTAAGTCCTTTAATGCTGATGGGCTCATGCTGTGACGTACGGATCCCTTCAGCCAGGTTCTGCACCAGGCTGTCCGATTTGTAAATTGTTAGGAAATCCTGCGCCCTCAAGGAGCTTTTCTAAAGGCTGCAAAATTAGGAAAAACCCGAATCTGCACGCCGGGGCATCTTTAATGTTTTTCTAACTTTGAGCGATGCAGTACGTCAGAATTCTGGCTTTTCTTATGGTGATGACCAGCCTGCTCTTCCTTATTATCGGGCTAATTAAACCCTGGATGATGCTTTGGTGGGAGGACGAGCAGAACCGCCTTAAAGTGATCAAGTCCTATGGATCACTTACTGTAATTCTTGCCATTGTGTATTATGTCGTCAGATACATTGAACAACAAAAATTGATGGAATGAGAGCGTTTTATATTATTCTGATAGCGGGATTGATCATCAGTTGCGGAAAAAAGCCAGATGGAAATGCTGTGAATGAGATGCCGGCACTACGCATCTCACTCTTGTCTGGCGAACAGAAAATGGCAAACGAACTTACAGGCAAATCCATTCTGATTTTCTACAGCCCCGATTGTGATCACTGCCAGCGAGAGGCTCAGGATCTGCAAAAGCATATCAACGCATTCCGGAATTATGACATCTATTTCATTTCGGCAAGCCTTCCGGAAGACGCTCAGCTGTTTGCCCAGACCTATGGGCTCCATGAACAAAATAACATCACCTTCGCCCTGGCCACTTATGAGGATGTAATCCGGATTATGGGGCCGATGCCGACTCCAACGGTTTTTATATACTCGAACGAGAAGAGACTTGTAAAGAAATTTGCAGGGGAGACAAACGTAGAGGAAATGATTCCCTATCTCTGATTGTCAGGGAATTCTCGCAGCCTTCATGACAAATTTCTTTTTGATGCCACGGGTGCAGATCAGATAATCCTTACCTCCCTCTTTCAATCCTGTTTGGTTGAGGATTTGATCTACATTGAGAGGGTAGTTTCGGCTAATCACATTTGCGAAACCAGCCTCAAACAGTGAACTGAGTTTCTTGTCAAGTTTGTGATGATTGAGAATTCGGAAAATCCGGCCCGGAAAAGTTTGCAGCAAGCTGTCACTTGTGTACAGATGGCTGTCGGGCGCAAGTTTGGACAACCCCCAATGGGATGCAATCCATTTGAAAGCGCCGGCCTTCAACAAAGCTGCAGGCGGATCATAGATGTACCCCTGAGGTTCAGCCCATAAAACCTTTGTACTTTGTTCTTCTGATGGGAAGAAGGAAACCTCCCAAACAGGATTTCCGTCTTGCGATAGCTCGACTGCAGTGCGCAAAGCTTCACCGCCTGCATTGGGGTGCACATGAAAGAGAAGCTCCTTACATTCATTCCCCACACCTACAATCCATACTTGCACCACCTTCTGCAGTTGTTGACATGCGCGTTCAATATCGAGCATGGGAGAAGCCTTCAAAAGCAAGAATGAACTTTTCTCCAGAATGAGAGGAAGCAGATGGAGAACATCGGGTAAACAATCTTCAAGGCGGTGCACTTTTTGACCTGTCTTTCTGCGGGAAGGATCGATAAAGGCAAAATCAAAAAAGTCCTTTGACTGATGAAGGAATGTTTTTGCATCAAGGTTGAGATAATGAGAAGGTATGCCGCCAAGTTGCGTTTGATTGTGATTATTGATGAGGAGAAGGTCAGCATCAGGCTCTACGCGAGTCAATAAGGCCCACTGCGAAATAAAATGGGCATCCACACCAAAACCAGAACTCAGATCAACCCCATTGAATGGACCATTACCATTGCACAGCTTTCTCAGAATCGATGACTTAAAAACTGCCGTTGCTTCTGAGGAGCATTGCTCCAGTGCCAACCTTCCTGGATATATTATGTCTGTGGCATGAGCCCATGAGGGGAGTTTTTGTTCTGCCTTTCTTCTTCCAACAATCTGGTCAGCCAGCCAGGGAGCCGGAACACCTGCGATGGTCTTATTTCTAAGCACCAACTCCCGCTCGTCGTCATTCTTGTGGTCAAAAATGAATCTCTGAACTTCCTGCTGCAGCAATTTTGGGATGAAGTCATTCACAAGCGGATGGACGATGATTTTACAAAGTACGAAAGTTCATTTGCCGCTCATGCTGGCTTCGGCGATCTTCGCAGCAATTTCAGGAGCCCGGATGAAAAGACCCATCATTGTCATCTTCACTACTATTTTGATTGATATGCTGGGCTTCGGGATCATCATTCCGATTTTGCCCGTATTTTCAAAGGAATTGGGAGCGGCTAACTATGAGGTTGGACTCATTGCCATGAGTTTTCCTATCATGAATTTCCTGTTCGCGCCCTTTTGGGGATCCCTAAGTGACAGCTATGGCAGGCGACCAATCATACTGGTAAGCGTAATGATCACAGGGATGGCCTACCTCTTGTTGTCTCAGAGTACTTATCTGTGGTTGCTTCTACTTGCAAGGGTTCTTGGCGGCATCGGCTCAGCAAATCTTTCAGTTGCCCAGGCCTACATCGCTGACATTACGACTTCGGAAGAAAGGGCAAAGTATATGGGTCTCATTGGAGCCGCCTTTGGACTGGGTTTCATTATTGGACCCACTGCTGGCGGATATATGAAGAGCATCTCAACTCCAGGTTCTGTTGATTGGGTAGGGTATCTGGCTGCAGGTCTTTCCACAATCAATCTGGTATTGGCGTATTTTCTTCTGCCGGAATCAGTGAAGGATAAAAAGCAACTTGTGCGATTCAATTTCAAAGTCATTTCTGGCACCATTACAGAACTTAAGAAACCTATTATCAGAGAGCTGTTGCTGATCAGTTTTGTTTTCATAGCCTCGTTCATGATGATGCAGATTGCAGCATCGCTTTTTTGGAAAGAGCACATCGGGCTGACAGAAATTCAGATGGGGAATATGTTCGCCTTTAACGGCATCATGACTGTGATCATCCAGGGTGTGCTTGTAGGCCGCATGGTACCTCGGTTTGGGGAAACCAAATTACTTTCAATAGGAAGCTACCTTACCATTGTTGCCCTCGCATCGATACCGTGGGTCACAAAAGAAACCTTTATGCCTTATGAATTTATTGCTGTCGCTTTGCTTGCTCTCGCCAATGGATGCATCATTCCATCCGTAACATCTCTCTTAACGAAAAACTCTGATCCGAAGGATATGGGTCAGGTGCTCGGCGTAAACCAGTCTTTTGGATCCGTTGCCCGTGCTTGCGGCATGGGCGTCAGCGGATTCATGTATGGAATTAATTTTCATTTGCCTTTCGTTGCCGGAGCCTTACTCATGATAATCGCCTTTTGGCTTACCAGGCAACTCTCCCATCAATCACCCCGAACGTGATGGTTGTGGATTTTACTACATTCGTTCTGTGAAAAAGAGGGCTGCATCAATATTGTTAACATGGACCCTGGTCCTGTTATACACATTTTTGCAAACCGGTCGGGATTTGCTGCACAGTTCTTTTCATGAGGAGACAGCAGTGGTCCACTCCTTATCAGCCGAAAAAAATTCCTGTCACCGCAGTGTTTATCACGGGGGGAAAGACGGCCACAAGAATCATATCACCTCATTCAAGTCGTGTACATCCTGTCATATATCATCGGGCCCGAGCGAAGCCGGAACAGATTCCTTCTATTCATCTCACTGGACTGAATCGGTCTGGCGAAACAGTAATGTTTGCGCCGCGGTTGAATCAGAGAGAATCCTTAATGGACCCGTCCGCGGTCCGCCTCATCAGCTGATTTGATCTTGGGTTCCAACTGGATTGGAATCTGGTTGGTACTTGAAGTCATTTTTCTTTCACTATCTGATGCGACAGGTTCTATTATCCATTTTCATATTAGGTTTTGTTTCTGCGGTTAGCGGGCAGTCTATAAATGGCATTGTTAGGGAAGAAGGTTCTGCAAGACCGCTTGCATACGTTTCAGTTTTCCTTCCTGAATTGAAGACAGGAAGCGCAACGGATTCGACGGGCCATTTTTTGATCAAGGGGATTCCAACGGGAACATTTCTTATGGAGGTCAGCTTGGTGGGATACGCCACAAAGGTTATGAGAATCAATTCGGGTGAGAATGATATTATGGTAGAGTTGGCTTTATCTGTCACTGAGATGCAGGAAATAGTTGTTACGGGGGCTGTATCCTATACAGAGCGGGCAAGAAATCCGATACCTGTTATCCCGATGAAGCGGGATATTATGCTTCAGAATTTGTCCACCAATCTCATTGATGCGCTTACAAAACAGCCGGGCATCAATCAGATTTCAACGGGCCCGGCAATAGGCAAGCCTGTGATCAGGGGATTGGGATATAATCGGGTTGTTGTGCTCAGAAACGGAATGCGTCAGGAAGGACAACAATGGGGTGATGAACACGGCATTGAGATTGACGAATATGAGGTGGATCGGGTGGAAATCATCAAAGGACCAGGAAGTTTATTGTATGGTTCAGATGCAATGGCAGGCGTGGTAAACTTCCTGCTCCCGCGACCGCCTGCAGAGGGAACCGCGAGGGGCGAATGGCTCACAACTTATCAATCCAATGGAAACTTCATCGGAAACTCCCTGAACTACTCCGGCATGAAGAATGGCTTCAGCTGGTTAACTCGGTTCAGTCAAAAGAAATCAGGTAATTATCAAAACCGCTACGATGGCTATGTACTGAACTCTGGATTTGAAGAGTTCAATGGCAGCGCGCAGCTTGGAATTAATAGAACCTGGGGTTTTTCCAATCTTCAATTCAGCACATTCAATCAGAAGCTGGGTCTCGTTGAAGGTGAAAGAGATTCCCATGGAAATTTTGTCAAAAGTATCGCTGAGGGCGATTCTGTAAGGACAGTTTCTGTTTCAGAAGATGAATTGAAAGGTTACCAGAACAGCAGCGATGTCCCCTATCAGCGTATCAACCATAATCGGATTGTCTGGTCTAATAACATTTTTTTCGGGGAGTCGAATTTGCTTGTAAACCTTGGATGGCAGCAGAATCGGAGACGTGAATTTGGCGAGCCTTTAACCCCGGGTCAGGCAGGGCAGCATTTTCTGCTTAATACATACAATGCGGACATTAAGTATTTTTTGCGAGAATCCAACGGCTGGAATGTGTCGGTGGGGCTGAGTGGACAATCGCAAAACAATCGCAATCTTGGAACGGAGTTCCTGATTCCTGCCTATCAATCAACAGATGGCGGGGTATTTGGTTTTGTGCAAAAACAAAAGGCTCAATGGTTGATCAGCGGTGGTCTGAGATATGATTTCCGCCACATTCATTCTGAAGCATTGTATCTAGATGCGAATGGAGATATATCAAATGCAGCAAACGCAGCTGTCACACGCTTCAAGGAATTTGATCGTGATTTCTCAGCATTGACCGGGAGTGCAGGTTTTTCCTTTCAGTTTTCAAATGTGACCATCGGACGATTCAATATTTCAAGGGGGTTTAGGGTCCCCAATTTATCAGAGCTGGGATCCAATGGAAAGCATGAGGGTACTTTCAGGTACGAAGTTGGAAATTCAAATCTAAACCCTGAAACCAGCATGCAAGTGGATTTGGGGATAACGGTAAGCACGAGGCACCTCACTGTTGATGCCAGTGCATTTTACAACAACATCCGGGATTATATATTTCTGGAGAAGGTATTGAATAAGTCCGGTCAGGATTCCATCGCAAGTCCTTCAGATCCCGCACCCGTATTCAAATTTGTTCAGGGGAATGCATATCTGTATGGTGGCGAGCTTTCAGTGGATGTGCACCCCCATCCATTGGACTGGCTTCATTTTGAAAATTCTTTTTCCTACGTGATAGGTGCTCAGTTAAATCAACCGGACTCAATGAGGAACCTTCCCTTCATGCCGGCGCCAAAATTTCAATCGGAAATTAGGCTTCAGCCATCCCGCAATTATGGAAGAATAAAGCAACCGTATTTCAAAATCGATGCCAGCATTTTTGCAGCGCAGAATTACATCTACGAAGCCTATCACACCGAAACCCGGACTCCAGGATACTATCTAATCAACCTGGGTACCGGATGTGAGTTCACAGACAGGAATAATAATACTATAATTCGCCTTTTTGTGACAGTCAGCAACTTGCTGGATGCCGGATATCAAAGTCATCTGAGCCGACTCAAGTATGCGCCTGTTAACCCCGCAACGGGAATGCACGGGATATACAATTCCGGCAGAAACATTTCAGTCAAACTGGTTATTCCCTTCGGAAAGCAGTAGCTATTTAAGCCACATTGCCATTACTCCCGATACTATCAGCGTAATGCCGGTAATGATGCCGGCGTTATGTTCCAGAGTGTGCCAGTTTATCCGTGAAATTCCGCGATAGGCAAGCCGTATCCATAGCGTCATACCAGCAATAGTAATGAAAAGGTAGCCGGCAGCCACAAGCAGGGTTACCAGCAGACCCATCCCTCCGGCCATGAGGAAGTAGGCTTCAATTTCGAAACATGGTGAAAGGAACATGGTTAATATCAGACTTCCGACTATTCTGTTTTTTGTCATCACTTCCGGATGACCATGAAGGTGAAAGTGATGATGACGGATGTGCTGGTAAATAAAGAACCCACCGAGAAGTATAAGCAGAAGGGGTGTGACAATAAAACTGAATTTTCCCCAGTATTCAGAAAGTTCCGCTCCGAGAAGGGCGAGCAGCAAACCCAACAAGACTGTACTAGTGGCATGTGATGCTGCGGCCATCCACGTTATCCGGGTCGTCTCTGCCAGACTCCATCCTTCTTTTTTGGCTATGGCCAGGACCGGCAGCCAGTGATTGGGAAGGATGGCGTGGAGGACGCTTATTACTAAACTTCCTGAAATCAGGGTAAGCATCGAAATCGGACTATTCAGTTTGCTGGTTCTTGATTTGCGAGAGCAGCTTATATGCTCCTTTGATCACCACAGCCGCAGTGGACAAATCTTCACTGCTGGTCACCTCAACGAATCCCCCTTCTTTTGTGCCAATGTTGATCTCCTTCAAATTGAATTGCATCGGATTGCCGGAATCTTGCGCTAAAATGTAGTTCTTCTCTTCGAAGTTTACTACCGCCTCCTCAGGAAGACTGGTCACCTTTTCACCACCTGTTTCAATAACGGCTTTGACATACATTCCTGGAATCAGTGCAGGATCTTCATGATCCAGGTGACCGTGTATTCGAATAGTGCGGTCTGCGCTGACCTCTCTGCCAATCAGGAAGACTTTTGCGGTGCGCTCATTCAACTCATTGGTAAGTCGAAACCTGATTTTCTGACCAATTTTGATTCTGGGAACATCGCGCTCAAAGGCAATGAGTTCCGCATGAATGTGCTCAGTATCTACGATTTTGAAAATAACTTCAGTGGGAGTCACAAAGGCTCCGATCACAGAATTTACCTGCGTGACGTAGCCATTGATTGGTGACTGAAGCTCAATGGTGGAACGAATACTTGCTGGAGTCATCTGATCAGGATCAAGGTGCAGCATCTTCAGCTTGGCGCGCAGACCATTGTTCCTTGCTCTCATGCTCGTTGCGTCTGCCATTGCTTTTTGCAGTGTCTTCTGGGCATTTACATTCTCTTTAGCCAGTTCCTGTTGCCTTTTGTATTCAGCTTCCAGAAAATCAGCCTGGCTGCGGGTATCGAGAAAATCCTGTTGCAGCTGGATATATTCCGGATTTTCGATCACTGCAATGACTTCCCCCCTTTTCAAATGCATTCCTTGCAAAAGCTGTGTGGAACGCAGAAAGCCGCCGAAAGGAGCTGTGATGTTAATTGAATTCTGAGGAGGAACATCCAGCATGCCCGTTACATTGACAGAGCCGCTGAGCACCCGTTTTTCAATCTTTCCTGTGATGATTCCTGCCGCATCAAATTGCTCTTTGGTAAGAGTGACCGAGGTAGGTGTTGTTATGGGCTGTTCTCCTGATGTGTAAGCTGTCGACTCAGTTTTTGAACACGATACGGATATGATGCCAAAACCGATGATCAACAAGTGCAGGCGCAAAATTATCGGAAGTAATTTCATGTCAGTTTGTTTGTGAAGTGCCTGAAAGGAATTCAAGAGTAATAATGCTCAGGTTATACTGAAGGAGGGACTGAAGATATCCTTCTTCAATTGACAGAGCCTGCTGAAGATTTAAGCGGTACTCAGCTTGGCTGATTTCGCCTGTTCGATAGGAGAGCTGGCTTTGACTGAGAATGAGCCTTGCGTTAGGCAGGGCGGATCGGTGATAGTAGTCCAGACTGTTTCTGTTTTTGATAAACTCCTGAATGGCTTTCTCCCATTGTCCCTGTAGCTGGCGCTTGTAGTAATTAAAGGTGTATTGCTGTGAAGCGGCTCGCCATGATGCTGATTTGATCCGCGCATTGTAGGGTATGAACCACAGTGGAATCGCTACACCAGCCATAAATCCACTGAACCTGTATTTTGAGTCGTAGAAGTTTTCAGAACCGTTATATGCCTTCTGGTAGCCAATAAGGGTCTGGTTAAAATAGCCAAGTACCAAATCGGGAAGTGCCCTGTTGGCCTCCACTCTTTTTTCCTGCAAAGTAATTTCCTGCAAGGAACGTTGGTAGGCCAGCAGAGGATTTCTGCTTATTTGTGAAGTGTCATTTATGAGTTGTGTGGTTAACTCCGACAGTTTGGTTTCTGCCGGAATGAGCTCTTCATCAGCACTGAGAAGAATGCGAAACTGGTGCAGATAGACTTTCTGATCAGCTTCATTCTGGCGTCGTAAATTCTGTACTTCGTTCAACCGGGCTTCCGCAGAAGTTTTTTGCAGAAGTGTGCCTTCTCCGGTTTTGTATTGAACCCCGGTAATTCTTACAAGGTCGGAGAAAATACTGTCCTGACGCTCAAGGAGTCTTTGTTTTGAAAATAGATACTGAAGGGTCAGATGAACGGATTTGATTTGATAGATAAGGTCGTTTTCAGTGTAGGCTCTCTTGAACTCAGAATTTTGGATGCGGAGTTCCCCCAGTTTCGTCTGACTTGACATGGCTGTCGGAAACGGAATGGTCTGCGTGATGGTAAGGTTGTTGTCCTGGTTAAAGGAATTGTACTGGCCATACATCAGCACTGCACTAGTCTTTGGTATTTCCGTTGACGTTCTTTTCAACTCCTTCTGAAAAGAAGTCTCGGCAACCACTGCCTGCAAGCCCTGATTGTTCCTTCGGGCCAGTTGAATGGCCTCTTCAAGGGTGACCGAGCGCGGCTGTGCTGATCCGATGGCAGGCATCAAGAGCAGTCCAATCAGTATGGCAGCAGCGGTTGATTGTACTTTCTTTGTCTTCATATGAAATCTTTCAAATGTCAGATACAGGCATGGAAGTACTACGAGTGTGAGAAGTGTCGCAGATATCAATCCGCCAATTACCACGGTAGCGAGCGGCCTTTGCACTTCGGCGCCGTCGCTGGTGGACAAAGCCATTGGGAGAAATCCAAGGGAAGCCACAGCTGCCGTCATGATGACAGGACGCAGTCGGGTAGCCGTTCCTTTCAAAATCAGAGAAGTGGTATTTTGAAGGGGGTCTTCCTGCCGCAAGTGATTAAACTCAGCAATGAGCACGATGCCATTGAGTACGGCAACACCAAACAATGCGATAAATCCGACTCCGGCAGAAATACTGAATGGCATGTCGCGGAGCCACAAAGCAATTATCCCGCCGATAGCGGAAAGTGGAATAGCAGAGTAGATGAGGAGACTTTCAAGGAAAGAGTTGAAGGCAAAAAACAGGAGAATGAAAATTAGTAGTAATGCCGCGGGCACGGCTATATTCAGTCTAGCACGCGCTTCCTGAAGATTTTTGAATGTTCCACCGAAAGTAGGATAATACCCGGGCGCAAATTTGACCTGTTTGTCAATCTTCATCTGAAGTTCTTTTACTATACTTTCTACATCCCGGCCACGGACATTGAATCCTATGATAATCCTTCGCTTTGCATCGTCACGCTGAATCTGGTTGGGGCCCAGTTTCAATTCTACATCGGCAACTTCTGAAAGAGGCAGTTGTTTTTTCGAGGATGTGGCAATAAAGAGTCTGGACAGATCGGTAATATCTTGTCGTTCGTCCTTGTTGAGCCTTACAACCAAATCAAATCTGCGTTCGTTTTCATAAACCATACCGGCGCTTTGTCCTGCAAAAGCCATATTGATTGCCTCATTTACCTGTTGGACCGTGAGACCATATAATGCTAGACGATCGCGTTTGATCGTCACGATAATTTGGGGGAGACCGGTAACCCGCTCGAGATAGACATCTTTGGCGCCTTCTATCGTTGGTACGATCCGTGAGATGCGCTGTGCATAGTCAGTAAGCTTTTCAAGATTTTCACCATAAACTTTCACCACAACATCCTGCCGGGCACCCGTCATCAGCTCGTTGAACCTCATCTGAATGGGCTGTTGGAATCCAAAGCTAACCCCTGGCAGCACATCCAGTTCCTTACCAATCTTCTCTGCAAGCTCATTGCGGTCGTGTGCTTTCTTCCAATGCGTCTTGTCTTTCAATACAATAATGAGATCGCAGGCCTCTAGCGGCATGGGATCAACCGGAATTTCAGAAGAACCGATTTTTCCAATTACTTCAATTACTTCATCCGGAAAGTTCTTAATGATGATGTCACTTGCTCTCGTCGCGGTTTCCACGGTCTCTGAGAGGCTGCTTCCCGTCAGAATCCTGGTTTCTACAGCGAAGTCTCCCTCATCCAAAGTGGGAATGAATTCGGCACCAAGACGTGTGAACAGCACCAAGCTCAGGATGAACATCACCACGGATGAGAGGATCACAATAGTTCGATGCTTCAGTGCATAGTTAATGACCGGGTCATACATCCGATGTATAAACCCCATAATCCGATCCGAAATATTAGCCTTGTGCCCTGTGGTTTTGCTAATGAATGTGGCAGTCATCATCGGGACATAGGTAAGCGACAGAATGAAGGCCCCGATGATGGCGAAGGAAACAGTTTGTGCCATCGGCTTGAACATTTTCCCTTCAATCCCGACAAGGGCAAGAATAGGGAGATACACAATCAGGATGATAATTTCGCCAAATGCAGCACTGCTCAGCATTTTGCTCGCTGATTCGTACACCTCCTGATCCATCTCCGGTTGGTTCAGGCGCTTCCCCAAGGCACGCACACCGAGGTGGTGCATGGTAGCCTCTACAATAATTACTGCCCCGTCAACAATGAGACCGAAGTCAATAGCGCCGAGGCTCATGAGGTTGCCGGAAACCCCGAAAATATTCATCAGGGAAATGGCAAACAGCATTGATAACGGGATCACTGAGGACACAATGAGACCAGCCCTTAGATTCCCCAGGAGGGCAACCAGAACGAAAATTACGATCAGTGCGCCTTCGGCAAGATTTCGTGTCACCGTGTTGATGGCCTTGTTAACCAGTTTTGTGCGGTCGAGGAATGGATCAATGGTGACTCCTTCCGGAAGGTTCTTCTTGATGAGCTCAATTCTCTCTTTCACATTGTTGATCACCTCCGAAGAGTTTGCACCCTTCAACATCATGACAACCGCGCCTGTGACTTCTCCCTGCGTGTTACGGGTCATGGCACCGTAACGAATAGCATGCCCAAATTGAACCTTAGCAACATCCCTCAACAAAATTGGAACACCCTTGTCTGTGTTTTTCAGAACAATCATCTCGAGGTCTTCCAGCCTTCCGATAAGACCTTCAGATCTTATGAAGTAGGCATTCGGCTTGCGATCGATATAGGCACCGCCGGTATTCTGGTTGTTGTTCTCCAATGCCAGAAAGATATCGCTGATGCCAAGATTGAAGCTGTGAAGTTTGTCAGTGCTTACCGCAATTTCGTATTGTTTGAGGTATCCTCCGAAACTGCTTACATCTGCAACTCCTGGTGTTCCCAATAATTGCCTTCTGATAATCCAGTCTTGAATAGTCCTGAGGTCCATAATGGTATACTTGTCCTCGTATCCGGGAAGGGCGTGGATGACATATTGGTAAATTTCACCGAGACCAGTGGTTATCGGCGCGAGCTTAGGGATACCGGCTCCCCGCGGAATCTGGTTTTGTATCTCGACAAGACGTTCATTTACCTGCTGTCTTGCCCAATAGACATCCACATTATCATGAAATACGATTGTGACGATGGATAGACCGAATCTTGAAAAAGATCTGACCTCATGAATGCCTGGAATGGTAGCTACATTCTGTTCAACAGGAAATGTGACGAGGCGTTCTATATCCAGGGCAGATTGCGAAGGAGCAATGGTGATTACCTGCACCTGATTGTTGGTGATATCGGGAACAGCATCAATCGGAAGCTGCAGTGTGGAGTAGGCCCCCCAGATGATTAGCGCCACGGTAAAAAGCCCGATGATCAGTTTGTTATGAATGGAAAAATGAATGATGCGGTCCAGCATTTCGCTTTATGAATAGTTTGATAAATGGAATGGTCTGAGCTGATGAAATAGAGCATGCATGCGAGCTGTTAGACAAGCATGACTGTCCGAATATTCACCGTTCTCAACTAAAAGTCAGGCGCGGGGAGGTTGCCAGATCTCCGTCAGGGAATGGCTGGGTTTGCCATCCTGGGTCTTTGGAATAAAGGAGATATTATAAAGGAATACTGTAGAGTAACTGATGCCGGCGGACGCAGGAACAATAGTGAAGATAGAGCCGATCAGGCTATGGCTGTTATCACGAAATGGCAACTGCTCGTCGCGGGCAAAATCTGAATCCCTGGGATCACCGCTGAAATAATGCAGGTTGATAAATTCCAACAGGGTTATTCCTGAGTTTTCTGTTCGATGCTCCAAGAAATGGGAAATGAAAATGGGCAGCTTCCAGATCTGATTTAGCTCTGTAGCCGTCAGCAGATAGACGCAAGTCAATGCTATCGCTAATTTTCTTTTCACGATACAAATATACAAAAGATCAGAAGAGAGTCAGGTTGCCTGATTTCCTGAATTTGGTCAGGTCAAAAGGTGGCATATGTCTTCTACTGAGGTATCTCCTGCGGGAACTGATAAACAGTTGCTTTATAATGTCAGCGATGTTTCCTTCTCCGGACATCCTTCTTCCAAAGACCGAGTCATTGACTTTCCCACCGTGCAAAGAGGAAATCTGGTTCCACACTTTGTCAAAACGATCCGGAAGATTTTTTCTTAGCCAGTCTTCAAAAATCTTTGCGATGGAGCCATTGAGTCGTACCACCTCCATCCCTGCTGTCATAGCACCATGATCGGCAGCAGCTCTGATCAAGTTTGGAATTTCGTGGTGATTCAACCCAGGTATGATGGGCGCCGTCATCACTCCCGCCGGAATCCCGGCGGCCACGAGCGCCTCTATTGTCTTCAGCCGTTTTATCGCACTGGCAGTTCTTGGTTCCATAAGCGACCTGAGCCCTTCATCCATGGTGGTAATGGAAATCATGACATGCACGAGCTGGTCTGATGCAAGGTCTTTAAGTATGTCTATATCACGGGTGATCAAACTGTTCTTCGTAATAATAGCAACAGGATGTTTGAATCGGGCCAGCACAGCGAGCATCTTTCTGGTGATTCCAAGTTTCCTCTCCAGCGGTTGATAACAATCTGTATTGCCGGAAAGCATTATCGGCGAGGGTTGCCAATTAGGGTCCATTAGTTGCTGCTCAAGCAGGAGACCTGCCTTTTCTTTGACGATGATCTTTGATTCAAAATCCAGGCCTGCGCTGAAACCGTAATATTCATGCGTGTTCCTTGCGTAGCAGTATATGCAACCATGCTCACAGCCTTGATAGGGATTCATGGAGTATGCCATCGACAAATCCGGGCTGTTGACTTTATTCACAATCTTTTTGGGATGTTCATAAAACAGCTGAGTTTTGGGAGACATCTGGAGTTCTTCATCCAGGCCTTCTATGTGCTCCGTGGTGTATTGTTCTTTCAGGAAGCGGTTTTGTGATTTGATTTGCGCACCCCTCCCTTTTATGTAATCAGCGCTCATTCAGCAATATATACTAAAAGAATTAGCATTACAAACCAATTTGATTAGCCAGATCTCTTATAAGGAAACTCCTGTGGTCGAATTGTTTTCTCCCGAGCTTGACAAAGCGGCTATCAGGCTTCTTGTAAAGAGGGAAGACATGAACCATCCTAGTGTCTCAGGCAACAAGTGGTGGAAGTTGTCGCCAAATCTTGATGAAGCAATCCGGCTTGGGCACGAAGTTGTACTCACCTTCGGAGGTGCGTATTCCAATCATATTCATGCAACTGCCGCTGCAGCGAGGGCAGCAGGACTTAGAAGCATTGGCATCATCAGGGGAGAGCGGGTGAAACCGCTTAATCCTACACTCTCTTTTGCGGAAGAGTGTGGTATGGTGCTTCATTTTGTAACACGCTCGGATTATTCGCTTAAAAAGACATTGCCCTTTCTCAACAACTTGAAAGAAAGATTTGGCGAATTTTTTCTGATCCCCGAAGGCGGAACAAATGAACTTGCAGTACGGTCGGTAACAACTTTTGGTTTGAAGTTGATGAATGAGGTTGAATTTGACGTGGCATGTTTACCGGTTGGGACAGGCGGAACGCTTGCTGGCCTGATAAGAGCTTTTCAAGATGAGAGGGAAGTAATGGGGTTCTCCACCTTGAAGGGAGGAGCTTTTCTGGAACAAGAAGTAAACGGGCTATTCGCTGGCAAAATGTACAACCGTTGGTCAATTGAGGTGGCCTATCATTTCGGCGGATATGGAAAGACGACTCAGGAATTAAGGGACTTTATCCTCAATCAAAGGCTTCATCACAATCTCCCTCTGGACCCGGTTTACACCGGAAAGATGATGTTCGGAATATGGGATCTGATCAGCAAAGGAGTATTTCACAGGGGGACAACGTTACTGGCGATTCATACAGGAGGGTTGCAAGGCAGAATGTCAGCCGAATAGATCCTCAAAGACTTCTGGAAGCCTGGCAAAGGGTTTAATTTTTATTTTGCTTCTTACGCCCAGGCTTTTCAGTGCGAATTTGGAAACATAGATTTCAGTAAATCCGAGTTTTTCGGCTTCCGAAATGCGTTGATCAATTCGGTTCACAGCCCGAAGTTCTCCCCCCAATCCTATCTCGGCCGCAAAGCAGATCTTGTCTGAGATGGCAATCTCTTCCATGGATGAAATGATGGAAACGCAAACAGCGAGATCAATAGCTGGATCCTCCACGCGAATGCCTCCCGCCATATTAAGGAAGACATCCTGTGTACCCATTCTGAATCCACAACGCTTTTCCAAAACCGCCAACAACATGTTCAACCTTTTTTGATCGTAGCCTGTCGGCGTTCTTTGGGGCGTGCCATAGGACGCCGGACTAACCAGACTTTGCACCTCGATGAGCAGCGGGCGGTTGCCTTCAATGGTTGCACCAATAGTAGCACCGGCTTGCGGTCCCTCTTTTTGGGAAATCAGGATCTCGGAAGGATTGGACACTTCTTTTAGACCCGTACCCAGCATTTCATAGATACCAATTTCAGCTGTGGAACCAAACCTGTTCTTGGTGGTTCTCAGTATCCGGTAAGCGAGATGAAGATCACCTTCGAATTGGAGTACGGTATCGACCATATGTTCGAGTACCTTTGGGCCAGCAATGGATCCTTCTTTTGTAATGTGGCCTACAAGGAATACGGGGGTATTGGTTTCTTTTGCGAATTTCATGAGCTCACCGGCACACTGTCTTACCTGGCCAACGCTTCCAGGAGTGCTTTCAATTGAAGGAGAAAATAATGATTGAATTGAATCTACTATAACCATTTGCGGCGACAGTGATTCTGTTGCGCGAAAGATCTGATGGGTATTGGTTTCTGTGAGGATGAAGAATTCATTATTGGGTTCTTTTATGCCTATCCGCGTAGCCCTCATTTTGATCTGCTGCTCACTTTCCTCACCTGAAACATAAAGGACTTTCATATTTCGGAGTGCAAGTCCTATCTGGAGCATCAATGTAGATTTGCCAATGCCTGGCTCCCCTCCTATCAAGATAAGGGAACCCGGCACAATGCCACCACCCAGCACCCGGTTTAACTCGGCATCGGGTGCAACGGTTCTGATTTCTTTCCCGACTGATATTTCGTCAAGTGTGCGGGGTTGCATGGTCCGCGCTTTTCCACTTTCCTGCCTCCATTCCAGTTTGGTTTCAGTTTTTGCGATAACTTCTTCAACAAAAGAATTCCAGGATCCGCATGAAGGACACTTGCCCATCCACTTGGAGGCTTCATAGCCGCATTGCTGACAAAAAAATTGAGTTTTGGTTTTAGACATACAAGTGCAACAAAACTTGCCAATTTGATGAAGTTTCTGTTCTCATAAAGTTTTTAAATTCCGTGTCCATCTAACCCAAATATGAGAGTAACATTACTACTTTTAGTAATAGGCCTGTTAATTTCTTTACATGGCCTTGGTCAAAAAGCGCCCATTAAATTCGGTGAAGTCTCGATTGAGGAACTCCAATTGATAAAGTACGACAAAGATACGGCTGCGTCGGCTGTTGTGCTTTGTGATTATGGCCAATCAAAAATGGTGTACAATCAGCAGAAAGGCTTCGCGATCTCATTTCAAAGAATTTTGCGCGTGAAGATTCTTAACAAGAACGGATATTCTTATGCAGATCAGTCGATAAGACTTTATAGTGTTAATAGTGCCGAGGAGAGACTTGGTTCACTAAAAGCCGTTACTTACAACCTGGAGAACAACAAAATTGTGGAGTCGAAAATGAAAAATGACGCTGTCTTCAAGGAAAAGGCTGATGAAAACAACACGTACGTCAAATTTACACTTCCCAATATCAGAGAAGGATCGGTCTTTGAAGTTTCATATGATGTGACATCGGAATTTCTGTACAATTTCCAGGACTGGGATTTTCAGACCACGATACCAACTGTGCTGAGTGAGTACCGGGTTTATATCCCTGAATATTTCCACTATGAAAAATATATGCAGGGATATGTGCCGGTTGATGAGCAAGAGGAAAGCCAAAAAAGAGCAACTGTGAATATCACGTACAGAGATCAAAGCAATGAGGAATTTCGCACAGGTGCCCGTTCGATGAGTCAGACAGAAACGGTTGACTATACTGAATACTTTTATCGCTGGGCAACGAGAAATGTTCCAGCCTTCAAGGAAGAACCATTCATGAACAACTACAGGGACTACATTGCAAGGCTGAATTTTGAACTCGCCTATACCCAGTTCCCGAACTCGCCGCGCAAGGATTATATAGGAACATGGGAAAAGGTCAACAAAGAATTCCTCGAGTCAGAATCATTTGAAGGATATGTTAACGGCGCAGGAGTTTTGAAAAAAACGGTGGAGACTACGGCGACATCACAAGATCAATTGGAAAATGCTGCACGGCTTTATCAGTATGTGAAGGACAATGTTGAATGGAACGGCAACTACAGAATGTTTGCATCGGATAATCCCAAGGCCGTTTTGGAAAATAAGAAGGGAAACGCGGCGGAAATCAACCTGCTTCTTGTAAATCTCTTTCGAAAAGCAGGGCTTGAATCTTATCCTGTGCTGATCAGCACAAGAAACCATGGATTCATCAGGAAGAGCTATCCGCTTGTCAGTCAGTTCAACTATGTAATATGCGCCTTGATCAGGGATGGCAAATATGTTTTGCTGGATGCAACGGATCGTTCGCTGCCGATGATGATTTTGCCCGAGAGGTGTCTAAACAACGAAGGACTCATGATAAGTGAGAAAGGGCCCTCATGGGTTAACATCAATCCAACATTCAAATCCAGGACCGTTACCAGCTATACCCTGTCTGCAGATGCTGATGGAGCGCTGAAAGGCCCAGTTACTTTTGTGCGTGAAGGATTTGATGCGCAGCGTTCCAGAAAGAGCTACACCGCAAAGGGAGAGAAAGAGTATGTTACTTCAGTGGCGTCAGACCGTCATTGGGAGATTGAAAAGAGCACCTTCGAAAATATGACCAACCTCTCACTCAATCCAAAAGAGGTTCATGAAGCCACGCTGAGTGAGTATGCGCAGGTTGCCGGTCCAACAATCTATCTGAATCCATTGATCGAGGGAAGGATGGAAGAAAACCCCTTCAAATCAGAGAGCAGGGTTTATCCTGTTGATTTTGGGAGCCCGTTTGAGCGGATATGTACGGGCAAAATATCAATTCCTTCGGGTTATGTAGTTGAGGAATTACCAGCTACAAAGGGGTTTAATTTGCCTGGTGGCGGCAGGTATTCATATAACATCATGGTAAATGGTGATATTATTCAGTTTACAAGTCAGTTTGTTATTTCGAAACCCCTATTCAGCCAGGAGGAATATCACAGCCTGAAAGAGTTCTATAACCAAGTTGTTTCAAAACAATCTGAACAAATTGTTCTTAAAAAGAAATGAGGAAGAAAACTTCTCTGCTTTTGTTGGGGCTGTTCCTTTGTTTTGAATCATGGTCCGGCACCAATAAATATCCGGTCGCCTCTATTCCGGATGACCTTAAGAAGAATGCTAATGTCGTTTATCGGGAGGATCAAATGACATTTACAATCCCGTCGAGAGACAGGGCACGCCAGAAGACGTATGTTGCAATAACTGTACTGAATGAAAAAGGGAAATCCGCATCCGTACGGGGAATCGCATACAGCAAACTCGTCAAAGTTTCTTCTATTTCCGGAGCGATCTATGATGCAGAGGGAAATCTTGTAAGAAAACTCAAGAACAGTGAGATCGAAGATGAAAGTGCAACTGGATCCAATCTCTTTACCGATGACAGGGTCAAAATCGCGAATCTATCACATACGTCATATCCTTACACCCTCGAATTTGAAGCCGAGTTGGAATATCAGTACTTGTTTTTCATTCCATCATGGCAGGTTATTCCGTCAGAAAACACCTCAGTGCAACATTCCTTGTTTACATTGGAATTTGCGCCTGAAGTAAAGCCCCGTTTTAAGACCTACCATACAAACATCAAAGAGGTCGAAAAATCTTCCAACGGCTTGACAACCCTGACCTGGGAATTCAACAATATGGTTGCTTTTGAACGTGAACCATGGGGTCCGGCCCTTTACGAATCATCGCCTACTATTGTGGCCGCACCGAGCGAATTTACCTTCGAAGGATATTCCGGGAACATGAGGGACTGGGATGGATTTGGTCTCTGGATACAGAGTCTGGCCGTAGGCAGAGATCGACTTCCTGAAGCAACCTGCCAAAGGATTTTAAGGATGACCAACGGCATAGAGTCGACCGAGGAGAAGATCAGGGTCTTGTATAACTATCTTCAGGATCACACACGGTATGTCAGCATCCAAATTGGCGTAGGAGGACAGCAGCCTGTTGACGCAACTGCAGTGGATCAAAACGGATATGGGGATTGCAAAGGCCTGACCAACTATATGGTTGCTATACTGAAGGCTGCTGGGATACAGGCCCGTTATGTACTTATAAGAGCGGGATCAAATGAGAATGACATTGATCCTGAATTTGCAAGCACGCAGTTCAATCATGCCGTCGCTGCGGTTCCGTTACCAAAGGACACTATTTGGCTGGAGTGTACCAGTCAGACTAATCCCGTCGGGTATGCAGGTAAATTCACAGGAGACCGTCATGCTCTTATGATTACTGAACAAGGTGGGCGAATTGTCCGAACACCAACGTATGCTCCGTCCTCCAACAAGCAAATGCGAACTATTAATGCAACTCTCGCAATGGACGGAAATATTACAGCTTCGGTGACTACGAATTATGAGGGTCTGCAGTTTGAAAATGATGATTTGAATGTCATTGTACATCAATCTCAGGAGAGACAAAAGAAATGGATTTTGGAAAACACTTCTTTGCCAGGATTCGAACTGAAATCATATTCAATGAGCCAAATAAAATTTCTGCCTCAAATAACAGTACTGATGTCCTTTGCCTCAAGATCTTATGCCTCAGTTAGTGGCAAGAGAATCTTTCTCAATCCCAACCTTCTCAACAGAACAGAGTACATACCACGAAAACTTGAGCAACGGAGGACACCTATCATCAGGAAGAATGGGTATGTTGATATGGATACGGTCCGGTTTACTGTGCCTGAGGAATTGTATCCTGAATTTATTCCCCCTGCGGTACATTATGAATCCAGGTTTGGATCATACGATGCCACATTTACATTCAGTTCAGGTCAGTTGATTTATATCCGCACGATGAAATGGAACAGAGGAAGATTTCCCGAAGATTCCTATGGCGAATTCGCAGAGTTTTATAAAAGTATCAGCAAAGCTGATAATGCACGTCTTGTCTTCTTAAGCAAGACCTAGTCTGGATTATTTTGACTGTTTGTTCAACGGACTA
>JBDHXU010000002.1:0-85847 GCA_039810905.1 Cyclobacteriaceae bacterium
GTTACTGTTAATGTGGCATTGAATTGGCTTCTGCCCATCCCATAGCTGAAATATTCCGGAACACCTGTCGAGCCAAAGATCAGTCCGGTCGTATCGCCCCAGAAGTTTTTCTTAAACTCCAGAATTACACGAATGCAGGCGTCAAAGCCAAACTTTCCCATTGCACCTGTATTGACGGCAGGGAGAGAAGGCGTGAATGTAATGAGGTTGTTCTTAAGTACGCTCAGCGGAACGGTAACAATAACCTTATCAGCAGCGTACGTCGTACCATCTTTGGCAGTAAGGCTGATTGGTTTTGCTCCATAATTTATAGAGGTGATCGGTGTCTTTAATTGGACGAATTGCTGGATGTTGCTGAATCTGGAGATCAGGGCGTCCTGCATGGGGTTCGACTTAAGACTCAGAAATTTACCATCGTGGGTCTTAAGTGCTTCATTCTCACCCAGTGCACCGATTCCCATTCTCTCACTGTTACTGCCGTAGGGGTTGGCAGTAGTTGCATTCACGATATTGGCTGCACGGGTGGATACGCCTGCACTTTGTGAAGCCTGCAAAACGGATTGTGCGCTGCCTGCATAGCTTTTCAGGTTAGCCCTGAAGTTTGACGCAGCCACATAATCCGGATCGGAGCCCCAGTCCGTTCCAAGCTTGGCCGTATTATCCATCACGTAAGCGAAAGATGAACTGGGAAATTCGATAGTGGGTAATTGGTAGTCTGTAAAGATTTTGCCAAAGATCGAGTCAGAGCCATGTATGGTCTGTGCGCCTAGCTCCAATGGAAAATCGGAACTCAGTTTGGGGATAATGGGGTATGTGTCGGTACCCTGATTGCGTACCGATCTTACTCTTCCTCCAATTTGTTCACGCGCTTCAAAAAGGCTGACCTTGATGCCTTTGGTATGCAGTATATCCGCCACATAGAGACCTGCTGCTCCTGCTCCGATTACAGCAATCGTTCCGTCAAAATTGATTTCCGGTGCAGGCTCCTTAGTGCCGCAGGAATCCAGGAGCGATGGCAACAAAAAACCACTGCCAAGTCCCATTCCAATTCTGCGAATAGCCTGCCTGCGCTTCATACCTAAGAAATAGTCTGGAAAGATACGGAGTGCCTGTGGCTTAGCGAAATGTCAACCGGTACCTGACCGACTTTATGAACGATTTGCCTCAGATCTTGGTATCTTGCCGCACTGTTATGAGTATGATTTTGTCTGACGCAAACATTTCGCATCCCAGGAAAGTAGCCATTATTGGTCCGGAATGTACGGGTAAAACAGATCTGTCCCACCGGCTCGCTGCATACTTCAAAACCGAATGGGTGCCGGAATACGCGCGACAATATCTCAACAAGCTAAATCGCCCTTATGAACGATCCGATCTTACAAAAATCGCTCACGGCCAGGTACGCATGGAGGATGAATGGGCGAGAGAGGCCAAAAGGGTTCTCATCTGTGATACCAACCTGACTGTTATCAAGGTCTGGAGTGAATTCAAGTATGGGGAGTGTGATCCGGAAATTATCCAGGTAATGAAGAACCGGCATTACGACCTCCTCCTGGTTACCGACATTGATATCCCTTGGGAAGACGATCCTCAGCGGGAACACCCTGACAAGCGCGAACATTTCAGGGACGTTTATATTAAGGAAGCTCAGGAGTCAGGCATACCATTTGCAATTATAGAAGGAACCAGAGAGCAAAGGCTGAAGAAAGCCGTTGAAGAAATTGAAAAGATTCTTTCCGGATCATGAGCAGTCCATACGCAGCGCTGAAGATCAAGGATTTCAGACTTTTCATCAGCGCGCGATTTTGTGTTACCCTCGCGATACAAGTTCAGGCCGTCGTTGTTGGCTGGCAGGTTTATGAGATTACCAGAGATCCCCTTTCGCTCGGGCTCATCGGACTGGCAGAAGCCATTCCATCCATCGGCGTATCGCTTTACGCAGGGCATCTTGCCGATATAGTTGCAAGAAAAAAAATCATTCTAATCACTTTGACCACCCTCGTTTTCTGTTCAGGGGCTCTGCTATTTTTTACCCTTGATATTGGTTCATTCATTCTGTCGCATGGTGTGTCTGCGATTTACGCAGTCATTTTCATAAGCGGCATCGCACGCGGGTTCATCACTCCGGCATTATTTTCCTTTATGCCGCAACTTGTTCCCCGGGAGTTATACCAAAATGCAATCTCATGGAACAGCACGCTTTGGGAAATGGCTTCAATCGGGGGGCCGCCCATTGGCGGACTCGTGTACGGATTCTTCGGTATCACTGCGGCTTACACCATTGATGCCGGTTTGATGGTGGTGGGATTAATACTTGCCATCCTTGTCGGCAACCGGGTTCTACCCCCTGCAACTGAAGAGCAGGGGATCTTCGAAAAAATCAAAGCGGGGCTGAAGTTTGTCTTTGAAAACAAGCTTGTACTGAGTGCAATCACGCTTGATCTTTTCGCCGTGCTCTTTGGGGGAGCTGTGGCGTTGCTTCCCATATTTGCTGACGAGATTCTTCATGTGGGTAAAATCGGGCTTGGCTTCCTTCGCTCGGCACCTGGGATCGGTGCGCTGTTGATGGCCCTCTATATCACCCATTATCCCATTCGAAAAAAAATGGGCAAGATATTGCTGTATGCTGTGGGGGGGTTCGGGCTTTCCATGATTCTCTTTGCTATCTCAACTCACTTCTGGATAAGCATGGTCTTATTGATTTTCAGCGGGGCCTGCGACTGCATTAGTGTAATTGTCCGTGGCACTCTTCTTCAGACCCTGACGCCAGAGAATATGAAAGGCCGGGTGGCCGCTGTGAACAATATCTTTATAGGATCCTCAAACGAAATAGGCGCTTTCGAATCAGGCGTGGCAGCGAGATTGATGCGGGTAATCCCATCAGTGATTTTTGGTGGTGTGATGACCATAATTGTTGTGATTGTTACATCCTGGAAGGCCCCAACTCTTCGTAAATTAGAGTCCGTAACCTGACTTTTTATGGAAGTCACCCTGAACACCCCGGCTCTTCTTTTTCCCGCCATTACACTGCTCCTGTTGGCCTACACCAACCGTTTTCTGACTATCGCGTCGTTGATCCGGCGCCTTCATGACGAATATGAAAAATCGCAGGGGCACTCAGACAAGATTCTTCTGAAGGCTCAGATTGTGAAATTGAGCAGGAGGCTTAGCCTTGTGAAATACATGCAGGCTACTGGAATCCTGTGTCTTGTATTTTGCGTTATTACCATGGCTTTTGTCTATTTCAACTATCAATTTGTTGCGCACGGGCTGTTCGCCCTTAGCCTTACATTCCTGATGGCTTCATTGGTTTTTTCCCTCATCGAAATTCTGATTAGCACCCGCGCCCTCGAAATCGAACTAAAAGGCATGATCGACTGACCGTCCCTGTAAGTTTTTACAGCCATATATACCAAATGGCTATATTTCACTAGCCATCCACTCCTGCCCGAACCACTTGGGCCCCGTTCATTTTGATCGGGGGTTCGGCCAACACATTGATCAGCCCATTGGTTGGCCAATTATTGCCGGAAACAAGAAACTAATTACCATGTCTACCCGTCGTTCCTTTTTCAAGAAAACAATTGCACTGGGAGGTGCCATGTCCATTGCCACCCTGTCGACCAAGGCCGTTGCAGAAGATATCTCTGACGCCCTTCTGGAGTTGAACAAACTTTCACCTCAAGATGCAGCCACAGATGAAGATCTCTGGGCGCGTATGGCACAATCTTACACGGTGAACCCGAATGTAATGAATCTCAATAATGGAGGGGTTAGCCCACAGCCTAAGGTGGTTCAGGATGCAGTGGATCGGTACTATCACCTCAGTAACGAGGCCCCGTCTTATTATATGTGGCAAATCCTTGACAAGGGGCGCGAGCCATTGCGAAGAAAACTAGCCGATCTGGGAGGTGTTTCCAACGAAGAGGTGGCCATCAATCGAAACACCACAGAGGCACTGGCTAATTTCTCGTGGGGTATTGAAATGAAGCGAGGCGATGAGATCGTTATGACCAAGCAGGACTATCCGACCATGATCAACACCTGGAAGCAGCGCGAGCTGAGGGAAGGCATCAAGATCAATTGGATCAATTTCAATTTGCCGATAGATAACGACGATGTAGTCCTGAAGGCATACATCGATGCCACCACTTCCAAAACCAAAATCTGGCATATCACCCATCTGATGACCTGGACCGGACAAATCTTACCGGCAGCCAAACTTTGTGCAGAGGCGAGAAAAAGGGGTATTATCTCCATTGTGGATGCGGCCCATTCCTTTGCGCATCTTGACTATAAAATATCAGATCTAAATTGCGATTTCTTCGGCACCAGCCTCCACAAATGGTTGTGTGCACCTTTTGGCACCGGCATGATGTATGTACGAAAGGAGCATATTGAAAAAACCTGGCCGCTGTTTGCTATGGACAAACCCATGAGTCCTGACATCAGAAAATTTGAGGCGCTAGGAACACGTTCATTTGCTCCTGAACAGGCCATTGGCCAGGCGATCGACTTTCACAACGCCATTGGAGGAAAAAGAAAACAGGAGCGACTTCATTATCTAAAGTCCTACTGGTGCAATGCCGTAACAAAAAATCCCCGTGTCAAACTCCATATCTCACTGAAACCGGAATACTCCTGTGCATTGGGCACTTTCAGTGTTGATGGCATGGAACCCGGCGATGTGGCCACCAAACTCTGGAATGATTACGGCATTCATGTGGTCTCCATTGTTTGGGAAAATGTAAAAGCCGTGCGTGTAACGCCTCATGTTTATACCACCACCAAGGATCTCGACAGGTTTATTGATGGGGTTGGAAAGATTGCGGCTTCCTGACGCCTTCGGATAATTTCTTATGGTTTTGTAATTCTCGCAACTGCGAAACAGGTGGTCAGTACTCCATTCGAATTTTAAGACTCTTACCCACTTCCATGATACGCTATCTTATAATCTTTGCGCTCTCTCTCCTTTTCTCATGCAAGACTTCCAGTGACGAGTTCCTTGCTGTACCCGGCCTTGAGGAACCGGTCGATGTAATTCGTGATGCCTATGGAGTCAATCATATTTTTGCCAAGAATGAGCATGATCTCTTCTTCAGTCAGGGATACTGTGCAGCAAAGGATCGATTATTTCAGTTTGAAATCTGGCGCAGGCAGGCCTCGGGCACTACTGCCGAAGTATTTGGTGCACAAGAAGTCATGCGCGATATCGGGACTCGTTTATTCAAATACAGGGGGGATCTGGATAAAGAACTTAATCATTATCATCCCCACGGCAAAGACATTATTTCAGCTTTCACTGACGGAATCAATGCCTACATACGCGAAGCGCTGCAAGACACTGCATTGCTGCCGATAGAATTCAAACTTCTAGGTATCAAGCCCGGCATTTGGTCGCCTGAACTCGTGATTTCCAGACATCAGGGGCTTCTGGGAAATATTACTGATGAGGTCCGCCTGGGAAGAGCCGTTGCAAAAATCGGTACCGGAAAAGTAAAGTCATTGAACGTGTTCGAACCGGGCGATCCCGATGTTTCACTCGATCCCAAACTCCATAAGGAACATCTCTTCGACAGTGTGATTGAATTATATGACGCATTCCGGAAACCTTTCCGTTTCCGTCAGGAGAATCTTATGGAATCACTAAGCCAGGATAACAACTTTGAAGAGTTGGAGAAACAGGATGTCGCTGACTACAATCAGATCATGTCAGCAGAGAAACAAAACATCGGCAGCAACAATTGGGTAATAAGCGGAAAGAAATCGCTAAGTGGTTTCCCCATCCTGGCCAATGATCCCCACAGGGGTATTGCCGTTCCTTCCCTTCGCTACATGGTTCATCTGAACGCGCCGGGATGGAATGTGGTTGGGGGTGGTGAACCCACCATTCCAGGTGTTTCCATCGGGCATAATGACAACGGGGCGTGGGGGCTAACCATTTTTGCCATTGATGGCGAGGATCTTTATGAGTATGAGATCAATCCTTCCAATAAGAATCAGTACAAGTACAACGGGCAATGGGAAGACATGAAAGTTCTGAACGATACCATTCATGTTAAAGGTGGTGATGATGTCTATGTGGAACTCAAGTATACACGACACGGTCCTGTCACTCTTGTGGATGAAAAAAATCATATCGCTTACGCCGTAAGATGCGGATGGCTTGAGCCCGGAGGCGCCCCCTACCTGGCAAGTCTGCGAATGGACCAGGCAAAGAATTGGGATGAATTCAGGGAAGCCTGTTCTTACAGTCATATCCCCGGTGAGAATATGGTATGGGCTGATCGTGAAGGCACCATCGGATGGCAGGCAGTTGGGATAGCCCCGATTCGCAAAAAGTACAGTGGCTTGGTGCCCGTGCCCGGTGATGGGAGTTATGAGTGGGACGGTTATCTCCCCATCAAAGAACTGCCTCATATCCAAAATCCAGACAAAGGTTTCTGGGCTACCGCAAATGAGAACTGTGTATCGCCGGAATATGATCACAATGATGCCATAGGCAGAATGTGGGCTGACCGTTTTCGCGCCAACAGGATTAATGAAGTGTTGGGAGACACAGAAAAGTTCTCTCAGGAAGATATGATGAAGCTACAGTTTGATTATCTCTCCCATCCTGCGAGAACCCTGGTTCCACTGCTAAAGAATCTGCCGAGCAAAAAGGAAAAGGTGGAGAACGCAAGACAAAAACTCCTTGCATGGAACTACCTGATTGATAAGAATTCCATCGAAGCAGGAATATATGTAGCATGGGAAAAAAAGATGGCCTCCTCGTTGACCGCTTTGGCAGTTCCTGATGAGGCCAGGAAATACATTCGCACTGTGCCGCTGACCAGAATACTGGAATGGATTTCAGGACCAGGTGAAGTCTTCAGGCAAAACAAGGATGCACGAGACGCATTTCTGCTGAACACACTCGAAGATGCAATAGCATCCCTGGAGAAGAAACTTGGACCTGAAATGGAGAAATGGGTTTATGGACAGGCAGCCTATCACCATACGCTTATCAAACATCCCCTGAGCAACGTGGTGAACGACAGTCTCCGCAAAATCCTGGATACCGGTCCACTCCCACGCAGTGGATATGGTGCTACCCCCGGGATGACCTCCAATACTGACAACCAGGCATCCGGTGCCTCCTTCCGGATAGTTGCTGACTTGAGTAACTGGGAAAAGACAGTGTTCACCAATACACCCGGACAAAGTGGTGATCCTAGGTCACCTTACTACAAGAACCTGTTTGAGATGTGGGCAAACGACCAACACTTTCCTGTGCACTTTAGCAGGGCCGAAGTGGAGAAGGCAGGTAAGGAAAAAATCATTTTGAGACCATAGGAAAGGGCGGCCATGGAGACGCCTCAGGAAATGAATTGGCCGCTTTACCCGGTCAAAATAATTAATGATTAGGCCACCTATTCGGAAATTCAAATTGCGATCATTACTCAGAAATTCCCCATGCGTCTTCAGCGGACAGACTCTTCACATCCCGATTTCGAACCCCTCGTAAGGATTCTTGACTCCTATTTAGCTGTCCTTGACGGAGATGAGCACGAGTTCTATGCTCAATTCAACAAGACAGACAAACTTAAACATGTGGTAATTGCTTTTGAGGATGATGTGGCCGTAGGATGCGGAGCCATCCGGCCGCTGGATCACAGCATGATGGAAATAAAACGCATGTACGTTGTTGAGAATAGTCGCGGGAAAGGTATCGGAGCAGCCATACTCAAGGAACTTGAAGAATGGGCTACCTCATTGGGTTATCATGTGTGCGTTCTGGAAACTGGTAAGAGACAGCCGGATGCCATTGCCTTATATCAAAAGGAGGGTTATGCGAGAATTGAGAACTATGGTCAGTATAAGGGTATGGATAATAGTGTGTGCTTCAGAAAGGAACTTGGCAAGAAGTAAATTTCAGAACCATGAACTCCATTATCGTCATCGGCAGCAGTAACACTGATATGGTTATCCGATCACCGCGAATACCGGTTCCCGGAGAGACGATCATCGGCGGCAGCTTCTTTACCAATCCGGGCGGCAAGGGGGCAAATCAGGCGGTTGCTGCCGCAAGGCTTGGGGGCAAGGTTGTATTTGTTACGAGAACCGGCAATGATTCTTTTGGTAAGGAATCATTCGACGGATTTCGCAGGGAGGGGATAGACTTGACATATGCGAGCATCGACCCCTTGCATCCCTCCGGTGTTGCTCTTATCACTGTAGATGACAAAGGAGAGAATACCATTGTAGTCGCTTCAGGAGCAAATAGTATGCTCACCCCCGATGTCTTCGAGGCAAAACTTCCTCCCATGGACAGTCATGACACAATGCTTTTGCAGTTGGAAATTCCCATGGATACAGTGATCCGCGGAGCCGCCTATGCACGGCAGCAAAACGCGAGAGTTATCCTCAATCCGGCTCCAGCGTGTGAATTAACTGATGACCTGTTGAAGAACGTTTCTATCATTACACCAAACGAAACAGAAGCCAGCTTTTTGTCCAGAGTTCCGGTGAAGGGCAAAGACTCTGCCGCGAGGGCCGCCTCACTTCTTCAGAGAAGGGGACCCAAGACCGTAATCATTACGCTTGGCTCTCAAGGCGCGCTTGTTCTGGATGGTCATGAGCTTTATCCCGTCCCCGCGCCTTCCGTGACCGCTGTTGATACTACCGCAGCGGGTGACGTTTTCAACGGAGCCCTCGCTGTTGGGCTTGCCGAAGGGATCCCCCTGGATCAGGCAGTTGAGTTCGCCTGTAAAGCCGCCGCGATTTCCGTCACGAGACAAGGCGCCCAAAGTTCGGCACCCTATAGAAAGGAAGTTCAGTGACCTATTCTCACTGATGATTTTGGTTTCAGGTTTCAAATCGTAAATTCCATTGGTCATACATTCCCTTTTATGAATCATCCATTCTCGAGAATCCTTAAAGCGAGAGCAATTCTGGTGCTTGGCCTGGCCTTGAGTCAAAACTTGTTTGCTCAAACATTCAATATTGACAAATCAACACTGGCTGACAAGATCAAAGGCGGTTGGGCCGGCCAGACTATCGGCGTCACATTTGGAGGACCTTATGAGTTCCGGTTTGAAGGATCTTTCATCAACGACTATCAGCCGTTGCCCTGGGGAGAAGGATACCTCAGGAAGAATATGTTGGAGAACCCGGGACTATATGACGATCTCTACATGGATCTGACTTTTGTTGACGTGTTCGAAAAGAAGGGGTTGGATGCACCCGCCACCGACTTTGGGAATGCGTATGCCCATGCAGGCTACATGCTCTGGCACGCCAACCAGGCTGGACGCTACAACATCCTCCATGGAATTCAGCCTCCCATGAGCGGTCATTGGCAAAATAATCCACATGCCGACTGTATCGACTACCAGATTGAATCTGACTTTGCCGGATTGATGAGTCCGGGTATGCCCAACACAGCATCACTCATCAGCGATAAGATCGGCCACATCATGAATTATGGAGACGGTTGGTACGGAGGTGTATATGTTGGCGCAATGTATGCACTTGCTTTCGTGAATAATGATGCCAAGAAGGTGGTAATGGAAGCGCTTAAAACAATACCTGCTGAGTCTCAATTTTATCAATGCATTAGTGATGTAATCAAATGGCATGACCAATACCCGAAGGACTGGAAACAAACGTGGTTTGAAGTGCAAAAGAAATGGACCGATGACATTGGCTGCCCTGAAGGAATATTTTCTCCCTATAACATCGATGCCAGAGTAAACGCTGCATATGTTGTCATTGGCTTGCTTTATGGCCTGGGAGACTATACAAAAACGCTGGAGATCACCACACGGTGTGGTCAGGATGCAGACTGTAATCCTTCCACCGCCGGCGGCATTCTCGGTACAATCCTGGGTTATGATAAAATACCGGCGTATTGGAAACAGGGACTTGCTGAAGCGGAAGACATCGACTTCAAGTACACGAGCATGTCCCTGAACGATGTGTACACTATCGGGCTCTCGCACGCTATTAAGAATGTCGAGCGGAATGGGGGCAAAGTCAATGGCAACGCTATTCAAATCAAGTTACAGACTCCGGCACCCGTGAAATTTGAAAAGAGCTTCCCGGGTCTCACGCCTACCGCACGTATTCCAGTACACACCAATGAAAATCAATCAGAGATTGAATTTGATTTTGAGGGCACAGGTTTTGTATTGCGTGGCAGCACAGCGCCCTGGGAAAGCACTTCAGACTATGTGGTAAAGACTGAACTTTTGGTAGATGGCAAAGTCATTGAAAAACCCGACCTTCCCATGAGCTATACCACCCGTCGGTATGAATTGTGCTGGAATTACGGATTGAATCCGGGGAAACACAAAGTAAAATTGAAACTGCTCAATCCCTCTAAAGACTATCCCATCAAATACCTGGAGGCTTTTTCATACAATTCAAAATAATTACATATCGGTACTAATAACCAAGGTAGCAGAATCATGTAACCATGTTCATCATTCAATCATATTCCACTGCTGTCATTTTTTGTGTTATCACCATGCTTTGCTGGGGATCCTGGGCCAATACACAGAAACTCGCGGGGAACAGTTGGCGGTTTGAATTATTCTACTGGGACTACGTCATTGGCATTGTTTTGTTTTCACTATTGTGCGGATTCACATTGGGTAGCATTGGTCAGGGTGGGCGAAGTTTTGTGGCGGATCTTCAGCAGGCTGATTATCGCAATCTCCTTAGCGCGTTCATGGGTGGGATTGTTTTCAATGCCGCCAACATTTTGGTGGTTGCAGCCATTGCCATTGCCGGCATGTCAGTTGCATTTCCCGTGGGCATCGGACTCGCCTTGATCCTTGGGGTGGTCATAAACTATGTGAGCGCCCAACACGGAAATCCTGTTTTGCTTTTTTCGGGGGTGTCACTTGTTGCCGTGGCAATCGCATTGAATGCACGTGCTTACAAGATTAAATCAGAGAGCCAGACCAGTGTTCCATTCCGCGGTTTATTGCTTGCCATTATTGGAGGTGTTCTCATGTCATTGTTCTATCGCTTTATTGCGGCGTCCATGGACCTGAATGATTTTGTAGCTCCCGAGCCCGGCAAGATGACCCCCTACTCGGCTGTATTCGTTTTCTCATTAGGAGTACTCTTCAGTAATTTTTTTCTGAATTCCTGGCTGATCTTCAAGCCGTTTGTCGGTGAGCCAACGAACTATAATGCCTATTTCTCCGGAAAAGGCACCCATCATTTCTATGGCATCCTTGGCGGACTCATCTGGGGCATCGGAAATTCTTTCAACCTCATCGCGGCCGGCAAAGCAGGACCTGCGATTTCCTATGGCCTTGGACAAGGTGCAACGCTTGTTGCTGCATTGTGGGGAGTATTTATCTGGAAGGAGTTTGATAGTGCACCCGAGGGGGTTAACAAACTGATCATTGGAATGTTCAGTTGCTTTTTGCTTGGGTTGATTCTGATTGTACTCGCAGGATGAGCCATTAACGGCTTATGCTTTGCGCATGCTTGGAAGTGATGCAATAGTGAGTGACCTAACGTAGTCTGTCAGCATCACGTACAAGTTTCTCATCACGACGAATAAACCGGTTGGCAATCATATTGCTGACCATGGCAATAGCAGGAAGCCACAGTGCCCAACCATAATTGCCTGCCACCTGGTTCATCTTGATGATATTTGTTGCGAAGTAGACGGATGATCCAATGCAGCCGGCCATAAGCAGGGAATTGAGTGCTCCCATTTTTACTTGCAACAGCCGGTTTTCGTACTTGCCGATTTCAATTATCGCAATGGTAGCTGCCGCCACTGCAAGGAGAGCTGAAAGAGCATAGGGAAAATAGGCTGTGCTTCGAACATCCCCTGTTTTCACAGTGTAATGCAGGGGAAAGAGCATCATTTCATCATTTCCCACAGTGGCCTTCCAGATTGGGAAGAAGATCATGGCGACCAGGCAAAATGCCGTCAATGCCAGGAATATTGTCTGCTTTCTTTGCCACATAGATAGCGTGGAGGTAACTTGAACCGTCAAAAACTGCCCAAAATTAGGAATTTATCTCGTTTACTAACGAGGGCTGGATCCGTCCATGAAAAGTGCATTCATTGCAGATATCATAAGAACTCCGATTGGAAAATATGGCGGCGCTCTGTCTTCCATTCGTCCTGATGATCTGGTTGCCAGCACCATTAGAGAGCTGTTGAACAGGAACTCGACCCTATCCGGCGCGGCAGTCGAAGATGTGATTGTTGGTGCAGCCAACCAGTCCGGCGAGGACAACCGGAATGTGGCGCGTATGGCAGTCCTTCTGGCAGGACTCCCCGTTTCTGTTGGCGGCGTTACCGTTAATCGCTTGTGTGCTTCTGGCCTACAGGCGATCATGAACGCATCTTGGGGTATCAATGCAGGAACTGGCGAAGTATTCATTGCTGCCGGAGTTGAAAGCATGAGCCGGGCGCCATTTGTCATGGCAAAGTCTGAAGAACCGTTTGGCCGCAAAGCCGAAGTCTACGACACGACGCTTGGCTGGCGCTTTGTCAACAAGCAACTGGCAAAACTTTACCATCCCTACAGTATGGGAGAAACAGCTGAAAATGTGGCCGAAAAATGGAAGATAAGCCGTGAAGAACAAGATCGGTTTGGTCTGGCTTCACAGCTAAAATATTTTGTTGCCGAGAAAACAGGAAAATTCAATGATGAACGCATTCAAATCCATGTAGTAAAGGGCAAGGAGAAGACGGCATTTGCCGTAGATGAATATCCCCGTGAGACAACATTGGAAAAGTTAGCGGCCCTCAAACCTGCATTCCGGGAAAACGGCAGCGTGACTGCCGGAAATTCATCAGGGATCAATGACGGAGCTGCCGCAAGCCTGGTGGTCTCCGAGGAAGCTGCCCGGCAATTCAATCTTCATCCAATGGTGAGAATTGTTTCCACTGCGGTTGCCGGAGTAGATCCTGCATACATGGGTGTTGGCCCCGTTCCAGCCACACGCAAGGCGCTTCAGCGCGCCGGTATTCGTATCAGCGATCTTGGGCTGGTTGAACTCAATGAAGCCTTCGCATCACAATCCATTGCATGCATCCACGATCTGGACCTGAATCCAGAATTGGTAAATGTTAACGGCGGTGCCATTGCCCTCGGGCATCCGCTAGGATGCAGCGGTGTAAGGATAAGTGCCACGCTTATTCATGAAATGTTGCGGCGGAAGGTTAAATTTGGGTTGGCCACAATGTGCATTGGTGTCGGACAGGGAGCAGCCATCGTTTATGAAAACCTGACTGCCTGATATTGTGCGCTACTTCTTTGAAATCCGTTATAAAGGAACGCACTACCATGGCTGGCAATCTCAGGCCAACGCCGTTGGCATTCAGCAAATGGTGGAGGAAGTACTCAGCAAATTGCTCAGGGAGCAAATCTCAATCGTGGGCAGCGGACGGACCGACACCGGGGTTCATTGTGCACAGCAGTTCTTTCATACCGACATCAAGAAGGATTTCGATCAAAACCAACTCATACAACGCCTCAATTCCTTCCTTGACAAGGACATAGCCATCCGAAGTATCCGTCCGGTGAAATCGGATGCAAGTGCGCGCTACTCAGCAATCGAACGGACCTATGAATACAGAATAACCCGTGTGAAAGATCCGTTTTCGAATGGATTCGCGTGGTTTGTTCACAAACCCATTGATGTCTCAACTTTACAGCGGGCATCTGCGTTATTGATCGGAACGCATGACTTTCAATGCTTCAGTAAAGTAAAGACAGACGTGAACCATTTTGTTTGTAGGGTGCGGAAGGCCGAATGGGTCGAAAAGGGAAATTTCCTTGTATTTACTATCTCTGCCAACCGTTTTTTGAGAGGAATGGTGCGCGCAATCGTGGGAACTCTTATGGATGTGGGAACCGGAAAAATCAGCATGGACGACCTTCGATACATCCTGAAAAGCAAAGACCGCAGGAAGGCTGGACAGAACGTGCCTGCAGAAGGACTGTTCCTGACTCAGGTGCGTTACCCAAAGCAAATATTCTTGACTTAACACCTCATGGAGAAGGAGAAAATCAGCAGTGGAAATATAATTGACTTCGAGGTCCTGGGCAGGCTCCTCCAATTCATAAAGCCATATCGGAGCAGGTTCTACATTGTCATCATACTGACAGTTGTTCTCGGATATCTTTCGCCCTATCGAATTTATCTGACACAGGTAATCCTTGATAAATATGTAAGCGCAGGCCACTATCAAATGATGGTGTACTTCGTTCTTTTACTTTTCGGCTTACTCATTGCACAATCAGTCCTGCAATACATCCATACCTATTTGTCCGGCAGAATCGGGCAGTATGTTATAAGAGACATCCGGATCAAGCTGTACAAACACATTCTACAATTTCAATTACGGTTCTTCGACAGGACGCCAATTGGCAGGCTCGTTACCCGTACAATTTCCGATGTTGAAACCCTGGCTGATGTGTTCAGTGAGGGCCTCGCCGCCATGGCCGGGGATCTTCTTCAAATCATTTTCATTCTTGCCTTCATGTTCTGGACCAACTGGAAGCTGTCGCTGGTGAGCCTTAGTTGCATTCCTCTCATGTTCCTTGCCACCTACATCTTCAAAGAGAAAATTAAAGTTGCATTCAACGACGTACGCAATGCAGTTGCCAACCTGAACACCTTCGTACAGGAGCATATTACAGGAATGAATATTGTCCAGATCTTCACAAGTGAGAAAAGGGAGTTCGCAAAGTTCAGGGAAATAAACGGAGAGCATCGGGATTCCAACCTTCGGTCAGTATTGTATTACTCGGTGTATTTCCCCGTGGCTGAAATAATTGCGGCAATGGGAATCGGGTTGCTGATGTGGTACGGTGCGAAAAGCACTCTTCATTTTGAAGAAAGCGGGATTACCATTGGAATGCTAACGGCATTTATCATGTACATACAAATGTTCTTCAGGCCAATCAGGATGATAGCCGACCGATACAACACGCTGCAAATGGGTATTGTGAGCTCTTCGCGCATCATCAATCTGCTTGACAGCAAGGAAGATCTTATGGCAGAAGGCCAGAAGTGTCCTGATACCATCAGGGGCAGCGTCGAATTCGACAAGGTATGGTTTGCATACAAAGAATCTGACTACGTTTTGAAGGACATCAGCTTCAGTATCAAACCAGGCGAGACAGTCGCGTTTGTCGGTGCCACCGGTGCCGGAAAGTCTTCCATTATCAATTTGCTAAGTCGCTTCTACGACATCAACAGGGGATCTATTCGGGTCGATGAGGTGGACATCCGGGAATATGAACTTGGATGCCTGCGGCGCAATGTCGGGGTTGTTTTGCAGGATGTATTCCTCTTTTCCGACTCCATTCGCAATAACATCACGTTGGGTCAGACAGATATCACAGATGAAATGATCATGCATGCTGCTGATCTTGTTGGAGCCAGAAAGTTTATAGACCGGTTACCCGGGCAATTGGACTACAACGTAATGGAGAGGGGTGCCACGCTTTCTGTGGGTCAGCGTCAATTGCTGTCGTTTATCCGGGCAATGGTATATGATCCGCACATCCTGGTTCTGGATGAAGCCACATCTTCCGTTGACTCGGAGACTGAGGAAATGATTCAGGAAGCAATAGCCAAAATGATGAGTCATCGCACTTCAATTGTTATTGCGCATCGTCTTTCTACTATTCAGAAGGCAGACAAAATTATTGTCCTTGACAAAGGTGAGATAAAGGAATCAGGTACGCACGAAGAGTTGCTGGCACTCAACGGTTTCTATGCTCAGCTTCATAAAATGCAGTACAAGGAGGTAGTTTGATCACCCATTTTACGCGGACGCGTTACCCCTAAAAGAGCTATATTTGCTCTAATGCCCGGTTTAATAAAGTTTGGTGTCTTGTTGGCTCTCTTGATGATTGCCACGAACTCCTTCGGACAGGTGCGCAAGAGTCCGAAAAGTTCTCATTATTCAGTACCAAAAGTCAGCGGACATAAGGCACGGATTGTTTGTCCTATATTTGAAAACAGTCGATATCCATATCAGGGCATAGGATTCAAATTAGGTGACCCTTTCGCCTTCACTTATAAGTTTTACGCCAACAAGCATTTCGCTTTCGCCGGTGACTTCGGGAAGGCCGCAAGCGGTTTGTATAACAAATACTACCGTGAAGCTTTTCCTCAATATCTTCCCGATACCCTTAGTAAAGATCAATCCATAACATACCTTACTCACAAGGTGTCCACCGATTGGTTTCTGGAGACGAAATTCTTGTATCAATGGGATGCAGAAAAGATTTCAAAAGGTTTGCAGCTATATGCAGGGTTTGGATGGCAATGGCGAAATACCAAAATCATTTACGATTACAATTTTAATGACAGAACCAATAATCAGGATGACGGTAAGTTCGGGAAGCTCACCGTAAACCGTTTTACCTACGGGCCAGTTGTCCTGGTGGGATTCGAATATTCCTATTTTTCGCTTCCAATGTCAGCTTTTATTGAGGTGGAAATGTTCACCGATGCTCTCATTGACCCCGGTTATCAACGATTTCAGGGTGGCGTTGGGCTCAGGTACGTCTTCTAGGGTAAACGTCACTGAATGTCTTTCATGAACAAGAGGATATACCGGATTGGAGCTGCCTTGGTTGTATTTCTGCTGCCAACCGGATGCATGCAGAAACTATATAACATGAAGCAAACCAAAGTTGCTTCCGAATTTGAGCAAATGGATTTTCATGGATTGGCAAAGCTATATATGAGTAAAGGAGCCCCAAATCCGATTGAGGGAATCTATTCAGTTTCAGGCGAAGTAATACGGAAAGGCGGTGGATTCCTCAGCAGCAGTAACAAAGAAAAAGTGCTTGACCGCCGGGAAAACTATGCACAAGTGGCCATTATACGTGATCCTGATAACAAGGACAGGGAATTCATTGAAGTGTCTCTAGACAAGGAGGGTAAATTCAGTTATTCTGTAGTGGGTGAGTTTACCACGTCCGCCGGCGGCAGTCTTTTGATTTATAAACATCTTGAATCAAAGGATAAAGTATCCTCCTTCACCTTTACCTTCGATCAAAAAACTGATGTGCTGGAAGGAATCAGGACTGATTCCAGGAATAACGCCAGTTACACGTACAAACTCACCTACGTCAAGTTATATCCAAAATAGACTCAGCTCTCCACTTCGTCGCTTGCCATTTGACGCTCAAAGAGATCCCTATAGGCTCCGCCCTTGCTCAATAATTCCTCGTGAGTTCCCTCCTCTACAATGGCACCGTCCTGGAGGAAGAGAATCTTACTGGCTAGCTTTGCGGAAGAAACGCGATGGGAAATGATGATGGTGGTTCGGTCCTTCATGATCCGCCTCATGCTGTTCAAAATTGTATTTTCTGTCTTGGTATCAACTGCTGATAACGCATCATCCAGTATAAGTATTCTTGGCTCCCGGACTATTGCCCTCGCAATTGATACACGCTGCTTTTGGCCTCCTGAAAGTGTAATCCCCCTTTCGCCGACCCGAGTTGCAAACCCTTGCGGGAATGACATGATATTATGGTACATATCTGCATCTTTGGCGGCTTGCAGCACTTTCCCTTCAACCGGATTCTCAAGACCAAACGCAATATTGTTGTAAATGGTGTCACTGAAGAGAAATACATCCTGCGGCACATAACCTATCTGACTTCGCAGGTGCTGCAAGTCATATTGCCTGATTGGATTACCGTCAATTCTGATTTCACCGGATGTGGTATCATAAAGGCGGGTGACCAGATTTGAAATAGTGCTCTTCCCTGAACCCGTTCCACCTATGATGGCCAATGAAGCCCCTGGTTCCAGACTGAACGAAATGGATTTGAGTGCTTCAATCCCACTATCAGTGTATGTGAAGCTCACATGGTCAAATTCCACCTTCCCGTGAAGGGGCTCTCTGGCAAGAGTACCTGATATGATGTCCGTCTTTGTATTCAAAAACTCATTGATTCTCTTTTGCGAGGCCTCTGCACGCTGAACCTGGCTGCTTGTCCATCCCAGTGAAGCAACGGGCCATGTCAGAAGATTCACATACATGAGGAACTCTGCAATATTTCCGAATGTCAGCGTTCCGTTAATAACCTCCACACTTCCTTCATACACTGTAAGAATGGTGCTTAGGCCAATAAGTCCCAGCATCAGCGGGAAGAATAAAGCCTGTACCCTGGTTAGTTTCAGGGATCGCCTCTTATATTCATCGTTCTCCTTGGCAAAGTTTTGTGCAGAAACCAGTTCACGGTTAAATGATTTAATGACACGGATCCCGGAAAATGCCTCCTGGACAAATGTGCTCAGCCTTGACTGGCTTTTCTGTATCTCCTCGGATCTCTTTTCAATGATATTATTAACATAGTAGATGCTGAAAGACAAAAGGGGAAGTGGTATTAGCGCAAAAAGTGTCAGTCTGGAGCTGATATAAAACATGAATGGTATCAGCATCATGAATAACGTGAACAGCTGCAAACCATACATGATTGAAGGGCCGAGATACATCCTTACCCTGCCCACATCCTCAGAGATGCGATTCAGAAGGTCCCCCGTATTGTTCTTCCTGTAAAATGACAAAGGCAGTGTCTGATAGTGTTCGAAAATTTCGTTTTTCAGATCGTATTCAATCAGTCTGCTCATCACAATGAGTGTTTGTCTGACAAAGTATAGAAACAATCCTCTGAGCAAGGCCATCAGAAGAATAAGCAGCGCATAAATCAGAATTCCTTTGGCAAACACACCAAAGTACATGTCCTGTGCAGGTGTAGACGAAAGTGTTCGGTAAACCTGAATATTGTTCATAACCAGGTCGATCGAATACCTCACAAAAAGAGCCGGTCCGATCTGAAAGAGGTTTGAAATTACCACGAAGAACAGCCCCCACAGGAGGTAACTCCGGTATTTCAGAAGGTATTTGTTAAGATGGGCCAGCTCTCGCATTAACTTACAGTTACAGGTTTCTGGATTAACGGCAACCCGGAATTTTGGTTCAAAACAACCATTTATCCGCCACAAAATGTAACTTGCAGCGCCTTTTATTGTTCATTGTCATGCTGAATCGACGCACGCTGAGAATAAAAATCATGCAGAGCCTTTTTGCCTTCGAGCAATGCAAGGAAGCAGATTACGAGTTGGCCCTGGACCACATTAACGAGTTCTTCAAACCTGACCTTAACTCGATGAAGGTTCAGGACAAAGACCTGCTCAAGGATCAAAGGGGCGTTGCCACCAAGCTGTTCCAAAAGAGATTCAAGGGCAATAAGTCTGCAGAAAGCTCTGACCCGCGCATTGCTCAATCCGTTGATGAGGCGCTCTCCTTGTATTTCAAGCTGAAGAAAAGAGACTTTGACCACTTCCGGAAGAATATTGCCGGGGAAGTTCAGCGCATTCAGGAATTTTATCTTGCCATTCTAAATCTCATCATCTTATTCGCCGATTCAGCCCTTTCCGATAAGAAGCTTGCCGCGGGGAATATAAAAGCAAATCCTCTTCTCGTCGCTATTCGCAACAACGGTGACCTGAAGAAACAATCTGCCCAAACCACAATCAGCTGGGGTCAGCAAACAGACAGAGTACGTGACTGGTTCAGAGATTGCATCAAAGCCGACAAGGAATTCAAATCCTATCTGGACGTTCCTCAGCCCGATGAGGAGACCCACAGGTCATTCGTCAAATACCTGATCAGAAAACTGATTCTGGGCAACACGCCCATCAATGCATACTTTGAGGAGGAAGACCTTCGTTGGGCCGAAGACCACGAGATTGTGAAGTCAATGCTGGATAAGACATTGAAATCATTTGATGGATCGGACATAACGATCCAGAAACTTTCCATGGATTGGGAGGAAGACAAAATTTTCATTGAAAGACTCTACAAGGTTGCCGGTGAACTGGAACAACCTTATCAGGAAATGATTGCCGCCAATACAAGGAATTGGGAGGTGGATCGTTTGCCTCTGACAGATCGCGTGATTCTTCATTTGGCCATCGCCGAACTCATTAACTTCCCCAATATTCCAGTGAAGGTAACCATCAATGAATACATAGAATTGGCCAAGCAATACAGCACGCCCAAAAGCAGGCAATTCATCAATGGCATTCTCGACGTCATTGCCAAAGAACTTATGGATTCAGGAAAAATCAAGAAGAGCGGACGGGGACTGCTTGACAATAAGTGACCCTTCTGTTCGTTTGCCGGAAGTGGTTATCTTTGTAGTCCTAACACCCGATCGTATGAGCAAAAGAAGTAACACGCTGATTGCCTTTCTGGCGGGAGCCGCAGCGGGAGCTATTCTAGGCATCCTGTACGCCCCTGATAAGGGATCCAATACCCGTGAAAAACTTGCCTTTAAGCTGGATAAGTACAAGAAATTGCTCGAAGAATTCCTTGATGACCTGGTTTCAGGAAAGGATACCCCCCTTACCACCGAGGCAAAATCCCAGGGCCAAAAGATAGTTTCAGAAGCAAAGGGAAAGGCAGAGCGGCTGTTGGAAGACGTCGACGATCTTCTGGAGCAAATAAGGGGGAACAAGAAGAGTTAAAGATTTGTTAAGGGACATGAACTCCCTTTATAACTAAGTAATTTTGAACTGGAATAATCAATGACCATGAAACGCATTTTCATAACCATCACCATCTTCGTTCTGGCAGCTGCCCTGACGGTTGGTTGCAGAAACCGCGATGCAGAAAAAAGGATCGCCGAACTCGAAAGCAGACTCGCCCAACTTGAAAAGGGCGGAAATTCTGCAACGGCTACGCCCGCTGCTACTGCGACCACCCCTGCCGCAGATGAGAAACCTGATGGCCCGATTCCGGTTGCCGAGTTCGAAAAGGTAGACCATGACTTCGGTACCATTACCGAAGGACAGAAAGTCAGCTTTGTGTACAAATTGAAGAATACCGGTCAGGCACCACTTATCATTCAAAGCGCTCAGCCTTCTTGCGGATGCACGGTTCCCAAATGGACCCAGGAACCCATTCCAGTGGGTGGAACAGGCATGGTAACTGCAGAGTTCGACAGTAACGGTAAGCCCGGCATGCAGAACAAGACCATTACAGTAACTGCGAACACATGGCCCAAAACAACCACGCTTCGCTTTAAGGCCATGGTGATTGCCCGCGCTGACGCCAACGGACCCACTAAATAGTTCGTTGGGCTAAATCAATAATGGAGTCCCGCTCTGGCGGGACTTTTTGCTTACAGGGTACCACTCAAACTGTTACCTTTGCCGTCCTAAACAATTGAATATGATCTACTCCATTATCCTGCAGGCCCAGGGAAGCGGCTGGCAATCCATGATCTTCATGCTGCTGATTGTCGTGATCTTCTATTTCTTCATGATCAGGCCCCAGCAAAAGAAAGCCAAAGACCAAAAAAGGTTTGTTGAGGAAGTCAAAAAGGGGGACTTGGTGGTTACTATCGGCGGTGCTCATGGTCGCGTAGCAGAGATCGAAGACGACGCTTTCATCCTCGAATTTGAAAGAGGTGCACGCATCAAGTATTCCAAGTCTGCTATCTCCATGGATTCAAGCAAAGCGGTACAAGCAGGAAAGAAAGCTTCGTAAAGGAGCCAATGAATCAAAATTGATTTGAATTTCTTCCATGCCATTAGCAACCTTCTGCGGTTTGACCGCACCAACTGGAAGGCACTCGCCATGTGCTTTTTGGGAGCGGGGGTATTTTGGATATTCAATGCACTGAATAAAAACTATTCCACCAATCTGAATTATCCAGTTCAATTTCAATTTGACCAAAGTCATTATATAGCTGTTGACCCTCCTCCATCCTACCTAACCATCAATGTACAAAGTAACGGATGGAATCTGCTGCGGAAGAGCCTGGGTCTGAAAGTTACGCCGATACTGGTGCAACTGGAGCGGCCATCTGAGACAAAGAAGATTGTCGCAGCCTCACTTGCTCCCTTGGTCGCAAGCCAACTCGGCACACTAACGATGAACTACATTGTCAGTGACACGATCCGAATGAAGATTGAGCCAAAGAGTGGCAAGAGAGTCCATATAACCGCTGACCTGAGCAAAATGAATTTTCGTAAAGGGTTGGGCCTGGTTGGCCCGATCACGATAACCCCCGATACGGCATGGCTGGAAGGTCCTCGCAGTATGATTGAAGAAATCAATGATACCCTCCAAGTGCAACCCGCTACTGCCCGAGTGGGGAAGAGTTTCCGTGAGAACGTTGAGCTTGTTGTTGTGAATAATGAGTTAATCCGTCGCAATCCGCCAGTAGTCGAGGTGGCTTTTAATGTGGGCCCTGTGCTGGAACGATCAGCAAGTATTATTCTCCAACTGCCGATGGGTATTTCTGCAGACCAGGACAGCATTCATCTTCAATACACGGTTCCCGAACAGGAATTGGAGAATCTGGACTGGAGTGCTGCTTCTGCATCAGTAGGTATTGTAACCATGAACAGGGGAGAAAGTACAACTGTTCTTCCCATTTTAACGGGGCTACCTGCACAGATCCAACTGAAGCAGCTTGATTCCGTTAAAGTTCGAAAGCGCTGAAAATGAAAATACCGCTCCAGATTGGTGTAACAGGCGGAATTGGGGCCGGCAAAAGTATCATTTGCAGTATTTTCAGGTCCCTCGGCGTTCCAGTTTATGACGCCGATGGCCGAGCGAAAGAATTAATGACCACTGACGGAATACTGGTTAACCAGATTAAGAAAGAATTCGGAGAATTGTCATACCGTGGGGATGGTAGCCTAGACCGCAGCTACCTCGGGAAGGCCACATTTGGGCATCCTGAAAGGCTTTCGGTCCTGAATGCACTTGTACATCCCCGGGTGGCTGCTGATTACCAATCCTGGCTGCATCTCCGGATAGGAAGGAAATACGTAATTAGGGAGGCGGCCTTGTTATTTGAGGCAGGAGCGACAATCGGATTAGATAAAGTAATAGTCGTGGCTGCACCGGAAGAGCTGAGAATCAGGAGGGTTTTGGCCAGGGATTCGCACCGAAACCTGGAAGACATCAGGGCCATCCTGAAGAACCAGTGGCCTCAGGAAGAAAAGATTAGAAAAGCTGACTTCGTCATATATAATGACGAAACACAGATGATCCTTCCTCAGGTGCTGCAGCTACATTCCCAATTTAATTCCTGATACTGAAACTTTTTGAATACCCAAGCTCTTAAATAGGCATGCGCAGAAGAATTATCACGATACTAAGCATTGTGGCTGTTATTTCGCTGGCGGCCCTACCCAAGCTGGGCATCCTTGGTGGCAAGAAGGAAAAAGGACCTGCTGTTACTGGCGGACCCTCGGCCTTGCCGGTTGAAGTAAAAGTATTGCAGCCCGCTGTTCTTGACGACAAGCTGGTGATTACCGGGTCAATCCTCGCAAACGAGTCGCTTGAACTGAAAAGTGAAGTGAGCGGGAAAATCACAAGCATCAACTTCAAGGAAGGTAGTCACGTCAAGAAAGGCGATCTGCTGGTTCAGATCAATGATGAGGAGATTTTAGCGCAACTGGAAAAGCAACGGTACAATCAAAAGCTGAACAAGGATATTGAATTTCGGCAGCGTCAACTTCTGAAAAAGGAGGCTTTGAGCCAGGAAGAGTATGACAATGCCTTGAACCGGCTTAACACTACAATTTCGGATATCAAGCTCCTCGAAGCACAGTTACAGAAGTCGAGGATTGTGGCACCCTTCGACGGTACCATTGGCCTTCGGTATGTCAGCAATGGGGCTTACATCTCACCTACTACCATCGTGGCCACACTGTACAATAGTTCACCGGCCAAAATTGAATTTGCCGTACCCAGCCGCTACAGTGCGCAAATATCACCAGGCAAGAAGATACGTTTTAATATTGAGAATGATAACTTCAAGGTATTCGAGGGAGAGGTTTATGCAATTGAACCCCGCATTGATCCCGAAACGAGAACGCTTAAAATCCGGGCCCTCGCCGATAATTCCAATGGGTTGTTAATCCCAGGTCAATTTGTGAAAGTGGAACTCATCCTGGGTACAAAGAATGACGCAATCCTTGCCCCCACAGAAGCGATTATTCCAGTACAGGGTGGTCAGATTGTGTATCTGGCAAAACGCGGTGTAGCCACTGAGGTGAAAGTGAAGACCGGTATTCGAACAGAAAAGGACCTGGAAATAGTTGAGGGCTTATCGGCGGGAGACACGCTGATCACCACTGGCATTCTTCAGCTGCGTCCAGAAATTAAAATCAGCATAGTTAAGGTAAATCCAACCAAATAGGTTATGGCAAGCCTTTCCAATATCAGCATCAGCCGACCAGTTCTGGCGATTGTCATGTCGCTTGTTATCCTGTTATTCGGCTTTATCGGATTCTCATTTCTGGGTGTTCGTGAGTTCCCCAGTGTGGACCCGCCAGTAGTTACGGTATCCACGAATTATGTTGGCGCCAATGCGGATGTTATTGAATCCCAGATTACGGAACCACTTGAAGATGCAGTAAACGGTATTGCGGGCATTCGTACGCTTACTTCTGTAAGTACGGAGGGGCGCAGCACCATCACCGTTGAATTTGAGTTAGGTGTAAGCATTGAAGCTGCTGCCAATGATGTGCGTGACAAGGTGTCCGGTTCACTTAGCAGGCTTCCGCAGGATGTGGATCCGCCGGTAGTCGAAAAAGCGGACGCCGATTCCTCGCCCATTATCTTCATGTCTGTGGCGAGTGACAAACGCGACCTCATGGAGTTGTCGCGCATTACTGAAGTCTACTTCAAGGAACGACTACAAACCATTCCCGGCGTAAGTTCAGTGCAAATCTGGGGTCAACGCAGGTATTCCATGCGTTTATGGATGGACCCAATCAAGCTGGCGTCATTCCGGCTCGCTCCTTCAGACGTTTTACAGGCGCTTAGCCGTGAAAATGTTGAACTTCCGTCTGGCCGTGTGGAGGGTAAAAGTACTGAACTCACTGTACGCACAATGGGGCGTCTGTATACCCCATTGGATTTCAATAATCTCATCATCAAAGAACAAGGCGATAATGTGGTTCGCTTCAGCGACATCGGATATGCTGAACTCGGTGCCGAAAATGATCGGACCTTACTTCGCCGGGATGGCAAGCCCGGGTGTGCTCTTGCTATTGTTGCCCAACCCGGCGCGAATAATATCGACATTGCCGACCGGCTGTACAAAAAGCTCGAACAAATCCGCCATGACCTTCCTCCGGATGTCAATTACTACATGAGCTGGGATTCCACCCAATACATACGTAATTCCATATCTGAGGTGGAGGAGACCATATTCATTGCTTTCTGTCTCGTGTTGTCCATCATATTCGTCTTCCTCCGCGACTGGAGAACAACCCTGATTCCGGTAGCAACTATTCCAATTTCGCTCGTGGGAGCCTTCTTTGTCATGTACCTGCTGGGCTTCACCATCAATGTGCTCACCCTGCTTGGTATCGTATTGGCGATTGGTCTTGTTGTTGATGATGCGATTGTCGTCCTCGAGAATATTTATGTGAAAATAGAGGAAGGCGAAAATCCGATTGAAGCTGCAAGAAAAGGATCAACCGAAATCTATTTCGCCGTTATTTCAACAACAGTATCAGTGGTGGCTGTGTTTCTGCCTGTAATTTTCCTTCAAGGTCTCACAGGAAGACTTTTTCGTGAATTTGGCCTTGTGGTCGCCAGTTCTGTTGCCATCTCCGCCTTTGTTTCTCTAACACTAACCCCCATGATGACCTCCCAAATTCTGAAACGGAGGGAAAAGAAGGGGTGGCTCTACGACAAAACAGAACCTTTCTTTAACAGCCTGATAAATGGCTACAGTTCTGCACTTCGGGGTTTCATGAGCCGGCGCTGGCTGGCATTTGTAGTGATTGGGGTTTCTACCGGCCTGATTTACCTGTTCGGCAAAATTCTTCCTTCTGAGCTTGCACCCCTTGAGGATCGCAGCGAACTGAGATTTCAGGCCATTGCACCGGAGGGAACCAGCTTTGCCTTCATGGATACGGTGGTTTACAATATCACGAAGTTCATTGATAAAGAAGTCCCAGAAAGGTCAGGACTCGTAAGCGTAACAGCTCCACAATGGGGAGGCAGTGGCGTTAACTCAGGATTTGTCAGGATTATCCTGAAGGATCCATCTGAACGATTGCGCACACAACAACAGATCGCTGATTACCTTGCCGCAAAGGGGCAAAAATTCACTTCGGTAAGAACCTTCGTTAACCAAACCCAGACTATCGGAGACCGCCGCGGCGGTTTTCCCGTTCAATTCGTGATCCAGGCAGCTGACATTGAACGCCTGAAAGAAGTCCTCCCTACTTTCTTGCTTAAAGCATCTCAAAGCCCCAAGTTCGCATTTGTCGATGTCGACCTGAAGTTTAACAAACCGGAAATCAATCTCACCATTAATCGCGATAAGGCAAGGAACCTGGGGGTTAATGTCTTCGACATTGCTCAGACCTTACAATTGGGACTTAGCGGTACCCGATTTGGCAACTACATAATGGATGGTAAACAATATCAAATCATTGGGCAGGTACAAATCCAGGACAGAAATGAACCACTCGATCTCCGCACGCTGTATGTGAAGAATAACCGTGGCGAGCTTGTGCAGCTGGATAATCTGGTTACCATGACGGAATTAAGCAGTCCGCCACAATTATTTCGCTTCAACCGCTATTCCTCGGCTAAGGTTCAGGCTCAGCTTGCCAAGGGTGTAGCCCTGGGGGACGGAATCAATGAAATGAAAAAAATTGCTGATGAAGTGCTTGATGAAGGGTATACCACGTCTCTGGATGGGGCATCCCGCGAGTTTGCAGAAAGTTCCTCAAGCATCTATATGGCCTTCGCCATTGCACTGGCAATCATATACCTTGTTCTAGCCGGACAGTTTGAAAGCTTCATTGACCCGCTCATTATTATGTTCACAGTGCCCTTGGCGCTTGCAGGCGCGCTCTTGTCACTATGGTACTTCAACCAGACCCTGAACATCTTCAGCCAGATCGGGATTATCATGCTTATAGGTCTCGTGACCAAAAACGGTATCCTCATCGTTGAATTTGCGAATCAACGCAAGGAACAAGGCATGAGCATCATTGATGCAGTGATTGATTCGGCCGAATCGCGATTTCGTCCAATTCTCATGACAAGCCTCTCCACTGTTCTTGGAATTCTCCCCATTGCACTTGCGTTGGGGGCCGGTTCAGAAAGCCGTGTTTCAATGGGCATTGCGGTAATCGGAGGAATGCTATTTGCTACCATTCTCACACTATTCGTGATCCCAGCCATTTACTCCTACTTCTCGCGGAAACACGTGACCGTCGAGCAACAGGCTCACACTCAACTGAACCAGCTTGGGAAGGTCCAAACCATCCAGCCGTAAACCGCGAACCGGAGCACTCTGGAAATACAAATCAGCAGAAAATCACGAAAGGAAGAATTAACTGACCCCGCCAACATACACGTTGCAGAAAAAGGTACAGGTGTGACTGCACCTACCAGAACCAGATAGAGTCCATACTTCTTCAATTTCTCATCGTATTGCTTAAGGTAACGCTCATTGATTTGCTGATACAAGCGGGTTAAGGAAAAGTACCTTCCGATGTAATATCCAAGTACTCCCGCTGCGTAAGAAATGAGGGTGAGATAGGAGAGGTTCAGAACATATTCCGAAAGATTACCTTTTGATTGCCATATCAGCATGAATAATTCAGGCGGAATGATACCAAATATGATCTCAGAGACTGTAAAGATAGCCAGCAGTAATGGCAACTGATTCCCTATTTGGTTAATCTCGAGCTGATACACTCTTATGTCTTCTCTTGCGAAGATGTAGGCTGTGATAATAACTCCAAACCAAGCCAGGCCTCGCAGGAGGTTCTTCCACAGAAAGCTGCTTTTCGATTCTTCCTTCTCCAAGGTTATTTTAGAATAGGGTGCCGCTTGAAAGGTTTTGATTCATCAAAAAGCTTTCGATATGTAACATGAGTCTTGCTAACGTATCCTCCAACCTGCTCAACTACCTGAATCATTTTGGGATTAAAGTCTCCTATCCAGTTCATTTCATAATCAATGTAATGCAATTTGCCCGAATGGTAAAGCTTTCTGGCCTCCTCTATGAGGGCGCCGTCCACCCCCTTACCCTGATGGGCTGGCACTACACCAAAGAGAATTCCAAATGCCTTTCTATTTGTTTTCATAAGCTTATGCCAGACAAATTTGGCTTTCCCCCACCAATCCAACCTGCCATCGACATACTTCAGCAACTGATTTATTTCGGGTAGCGAGATAAAAAATGCAATGGGCTCATCATCATAAAAGCCAAACCAGATAAGACGCTCATCCAGAATTGGTTTCATCTGCTTCACAATTAGTTTAGCCTGTGCAGAGTTGAGTTCAGGATTTTCAGCACGGTTAGTCCATGCTTTGTTATAGACTTCCCTCAGATGATCAGGTAACTTCTTCATCTCCGACTTCGTCAGGTATCGAAATTTGTAACGCGGATCTTTTGCAACCAGATTCGCCTTTGCAAGCAGTTTGGGAGCAATGGGATCAAGGGTCTTTCTGGCATAGGTCAGTTGCTTGAAATAGACCTGAAAGCCATATGCTTCAAAATATTTTTGGTAATAAGGGAAATTATACACACACTGGTAATTGGGCTGGTACTGAAAACCATCCACCAAAAGTCCCCACCACCGGTCTCGATTCCCAAAATTGATTGGCCCGTCCATAGCCTCCATTCCCTTCTTCAGCAGCCAATTCCGGCATAAATCAAAAAGCATAAATGCCGCCTCCTGGCTTTCGATGCATTCGAAAAAGCCCATTCCTCCCGTGGGCTGATCATTCCCTTTGTGAACTGTCTTCTCATTGATAAATGCTGCTACTCTTCCAATGGTATGCCCTTTATCATCCAGCAACAGCCAGCGAACACAGCTTCCTTGTCTGAAGGTCTTATTTTTATCGGGATCAAACACCGATTCAATATCACTATCCAGTGGCCGAATCCATTCCTTTACGCCTCTGTAAAGCCTTACTGGAAAGTGAAGAAATTCCTGCCGGTCAGCAGCGCTGACAACTTCCCGAGTTTGCATAAGTACGATAAGCCGGAAAGATAGTGTTTTTCAAAGTGTCTGTTGTGGCAGCTCGATTGTAAAAACAGTGCCCTTGTTAAGCTCGCTTACAACACGAATCGAGCCCCCTATTCTTTCTACCGCATTCTTTACAATATACAGGCCAAGCCCGCTTCCCTCCGATTGCCCACTGGCACGATAAAACATCTCGAATATCCGATCAAGATTATTTTTGTCAATTCCGATACCGTTATCGCCGAAACTGATAAGGCATTGCGTTGGTGAGACATTTATATGAATGGAGATATTGACCTCGCTTTCGCCGAGCCTCCTGTATTTTATAGCATTGGAAATCAGGTTTCTCATGATTTCGCCAATCCGCCAGGGGTCGCTGTAAAAGTCCACACCCTCAAGCGCAATCTCCTTCTTTACCCGATCCGCTCCTTTCAGGTAACTCAAATCATCCAGGGTTCGCTCAATAATCTGGAGAAAGTCTACTTTCTCCACCTTAAGTTCCATCTTGAGGTTCTTTGAATGACTAAGGACATCACTTATAAAGTGATCGAGCTGAGAAGCCTTCTGTCCCATCAATTTCACATAGTCAACAAGGTTATCATCGTTTCCAGGCATGGCAGCGAGGTGAGCCAGCCCTAACACAGAGGATAATGGCGCCCGTAAATCATGAGATACTTTGTAAACGAAATTATCAAGTTCTGCATTCCGGACTTTCAGTTCCTCCTCCACCCGCTTTCGATCGGTAATATCCACGTACATGCCGAAGATTCCCAGCTTCTGATCTTCCAGCGTCACGGGTACCCCATAAATGATAACTGACAACTTCTGCCCGTCCTTTCTCTTACGAACCGTTTCAACACGAATCACCCTGTTCTCAGTTATGATGCTGTTAATGTCGTTCGATTCGCCAAGAAATTCTGGCGGTATAATTATTTCATTTAGTGTTCTGCCATGTACCTCCTGATGTGTAAACTGAAACAGCTCCTCGAAACCTTTGTTAATCTGCACAACATTTCCTTCCCTGTTCAGGAGAACAATGGCCAGCGGGGTATTTTCAAAAAGCTGGTACAGCAGAGTTTCAGTCTTTCGGAAGGAATCCTCCGTTTGTTTGCGTTTTGTAATGTCAGAAATCACTACCTGAATCGCTGGCTCGCCTTCAAAAAGGTAGGGGCTACCGATGGATTCAACATCTATTTCACTACCATCAAGTCTGAGGAATTTTTCCTCCATCAGTCCGGCCGATTCACCCTTCATGATGCGTTCAATTCTTTCCTGGATGATTGGCATGGAATGCGGATGAACAAATCGCCTGACATCCATGCCTGTAAGTTCCTCTGGCGAAGAAGCTCCTATCATTTTTGCCGCTGCCTTATTGGCAAACCTGATCCTCCCCTTGGCATGGATGACTATTCCCAGAGGCAATTCCTCAACCAGATCGCGATATCGCCTCTCGGATTCGTGGTGCTGAGCTTCCAGTTCCTTCTTTTCGGTTATGTCAGAGAACAATCCGCTGTAAACAATTCTACCATCTTCAGTCTTCACCGGAGCGCCGTTCGCCTCCACCCAGAAATAGCCATTTAGTCCTTTGCAACGACCCTGCCATCGGAAAGGGGTGAGTAACTGATTGCTTAGTTCGACACCGACCCAGAAGCTTGGGTAGTCCTCCGGGTGGATAAAACTCTCCATCAAAAGGTGGCCTCTCAGAAGTACATCTGATTCAATCCCGATCAATTCCACACAACGCGGACTTACGTACGTGAAGTCCCTCTCTCCCGTAGGAAAGAACGTGTACTCAAATACTACTACCGGGAGGTTGTCAACCAGTCTTTGAAGCCATATTGCTTTGTCAGGAGTATGCATGCCGCGATTCAAAATTAGCGGCTCCAGTCAAAGCAAGGCCAAGATGTAAGAAAGGATATAAACCTATAAGTTTCAGCTCCAAATCAGCCAGGACAACGCACCAGGGTCCTGTTGTCAGCAATAATCTGCACTTTGATGTAAGATTATTGCCCCTTGAGGGCTTCTGCACCCGCAACAATTTCGAGGATTTCCTTTGTGATTGCAGCCTGACGCGTCCTGTTATACATGAGTCTCAACTCCTTCAGAATCTCTCCTGCATTCTCACTGGCCTTATCCATAGCAGTCATTCTTGCGCCATTTTCAGAAGCATTCGAATCCAGTACGGCTTTAAATAATTGAGTCTTTAGGGACTTGGGTATAAGTCCGCTCATGATCTCATGCTGCGACGGCTGAAAGATGTAATCTACCTCATTGCGCTTTCTGGTTGAAGGTGGCACAACTGGAAGGAACTGTTCGGTAATAAGAACCTGAGTTGCCACATTCTTAAACTGATTGTAGACTATTTCAATTTTGTCATAAGTGCCATTCTTAAATGCATCCATCAGATATTGACCGGCGCCTGATACATTCTCAAAAGTCATACTGTGAAAGAGATTGACAAAATCTCCATTTACTTTATAATTCCGCTTTGTAAAGAAATCAAGTCCCCTCCTTCCGATACACAGTATTGTCACATTCTTCCTGGCATATTGATCAGCATACTTCTGCTGAACCAGTGCGACGACCGATTTAATTACGCTTGAGTTGAAGGAGCCGCAAAGACCCCGATCAGAAGTAATGGCTATGACACAAACCTTTTCCTCAGGTCGTACTTTTGTATACCAATTGTCATCGCTGACATCTGAAACGGACAAATCCTGAAGCAAGAGCGTCATCTTCTGCGCAAAGGGGCGCATTTGCAGAATCCTTTCCTGCGATTTGCGCAACTTGGCTGCCGCCACCATTTTCATGGCTTTGGTGATTTGCTGCGTGCTGGTAACAGAACCGATTCTGGTCTTGACTTCCTTTAGGCTTGCCATCGTCTGACTATCTTATAATTTCCCGTTAGACATAACTTCCGGCCATGTCAAGGGCCACTTTTTTAAGCGTTCCCATATCTGCTTCTTCAAGCTTGCCTGCTCTGAAGTTATCCAGAATGGGCCGGTGATTGGTTTTCATGGCATTTATGAAGTTCTTTTCGAACTCTCTAACTCTGTTAACAGGCACTTTGTCCAGATAACCACGTGTTGTTGCTGTGATGATCGCGACTTGCTCCTCCACTGGCACTGGCTCATACTGCGGTTGCTTCAACACTTCCAGGTTCCTGCGACCACGTTCAATAGTCAATTTGGTGGCAGCGTCAAGGTCAGATCCAAATTTGGAAAAGGCTTCGAGTTCACGAAACTGAGCCTGATCCAGTTTCAAAGTACCTGCTACTTTTTTCATGGATTTAATCTGTGCAGATCCTCCCACACGCGAAACGGAAATACCAACGTTAATGGCAGGACGGATGCCAGAGTTAAACAGGTTAGTTTCGAGGAATATCTGCCCGTCAGTAATTGAAATTACATTCGTCGGAATATAGGCTGACACGTCATTCGCCTGAGTTTCAATGATAGGCAAAGCAGTCAGTGATCCTCCTCCCTTGACCTTGCTCTTGAGGGATGGGGGAAGGTCGTTCATCTTGGAAGCCAGTTCATCATTGTTGATAATTTTGGCAGCTCTTTCCAGAAGACGAGAGTGCAGATAGAACACATCACCGGGATAGGCTTCCCGTCCCGGAGGTCTTCTTAACAAAAGCGAAACTTCACGATAAGCGACAGCCTGCTTGGAAAGGTCATCATATATCACCAGGGCAGGACGGCCTGTATCACGGAAATATTCACCGATGGATGCCCCGGTAAAAGGCGCATAAAACTGCATGGGCGCAGGATCAGAGGCAGATGCAGAAACGATGACTGTATATGGCATAGCTCCGGCCTTTTCCAGCGTCGCCGCTACTACAGCCACAGTTGATGCCTTCTGACCAATCGCTACATAAATGCAGAAGACCGGCTTGCCCTTTTCATAGAACTCCTTTTGATTAATGATGGTGTCAATTGCCACAGCCGTCTTCCCTGTCTGCCGGTCACCAATGATCAATTCACGCTGACCCCGGCCGATTGGAATCATCGAATCAATGGCCTTGATTCCTGTCTGCAGAGGTTCATTCACCGGCTGCCTGAAAATCACTCCAGGGGCTTTTCTTTCCAATGGCATTTCGAATAATTCTCCCGTGAGCGGGCCTTTCCCGTCGATAGGTTGTGCAAGGGTATTGACAACTCTGCCCAGCATTCCGTCTCCAACTTTGACAGAGCCAATTTCACCAGTACGCTTCACAGTAGCACCTTCCTTGATGCCGGTAGATTCGCCAAGAAGCACTGCACCGACATTGTCTTCTTCAAGGTTAAGTACCAGGGCACGTAAACCATTTTCAAACTGAATCAATTCGCCTGCCTGCGCCTTTGTAAGTCCATAAATCCGGGCAACCCCATCGCCTATGGTAAGTACAGTTCCGACTTCTTCCAATTCTGCATCGGTGCGGGAATGTGCCAATTGTTCCCTGAGAATTGCAGATACTTCTTCTGGTCTGATTTCAGCCATACGATCTTTAATATTTAGTTCTTAGTTTTCTTTCAATTTTATGCTCAGCAGTTTGAGCTTGTTCTTGATGGACGCATCTATTTGCCGGTCCCCAACATTCAGTACGAAACCTCCAATCAGCGAGTCATCCACCTTTTCCTCAATTTCCACAGACTTGCGATCGCTAAGTCGCTTCACAATGCTTTCAAGGGTCGATCTTAATTGCTGATCCATCGGTGCAGCTACCGAAACGGTGGCATGCCCAATGCCCTTGTACTCATTATAGGCCTCGTGAAATCCGAATGATATTGCTGGTATAAGGGACTCCCGATTCTTTCTTGTCAGGATGTCCAAAATGGAAGTTGTCAATTCATTCACCTTGCCCGAAAACATCCTGGTAAGGATTTCACGCTTCCGCTCATGCCTAATAAGTGGACTTTTCAACATCATGAGAAAATCCCGATTAGAGTTGCAGACTTTCTGAATGACCAGCATGTCTTGATGCACTGCATCCAGAACTCCCTTTTCCACGGACAACTCCAGGAGCGATCTTACATAACGATGGGCTGCGCGGGATTCGGCCATGGGTTAGTTCATTTTCAAGTCCTTGATATACGTCTCAGCCAGCTCCTTTTGTGCCTTGTCTCCAGCGAGGTTCTTGCGGATCACTTTCTCGGCAATTTCGAGTGAGAATTGAGCCACCTGATCTCGTACATCTCTCAAAGCTACCTGCTTTTCAGTTTGAATGGCTGCACGAGCGTCTTCAATGATCTTATCGGCACTCCTTTTGGCTACAGCCTGCGCCTCATCCTGCAAGCGGTTGGCGGCACTTCGCGCATCACGCAGAATTTTATCCCTTTCTTCCCTGGCCTCGCGCAACAACTTTTCATTGTCCGACTTCAGGGCGGCCATTTCAGACTTGGCCTTCTCTGCAGCATCCAGAGCATCTTGTATTGATGCTTCGCGCTCCTTCAGACCACTAAGGATTGGTTTCCATGCCAGTTTCGCCAGCAGAAAAACCAAAGCAAGGAATACCACTAACTGCCAAAAGATCAGGCCGGTGCCGGGTGTCAACAGTTCCATATAATCTTATTTGATTTTGAAAGGCGGTATAGTTCCGTTCAGATTTAGATTCATTTAAAGAAACTTGCCCGGCCAATTGCCTAAGGCAAGTTTCTCATTTGTAATTCCGGAACCGGGTTATCCCCCGATGGCTGTTGCCGTCAGGTTTGAAACCAGGAAGCAGATCACAAGTGCAAAGAGGGCAGCTACCTCTACAAGAGCTGCGATGATAAGCATAGAGCCTTGCAGTTTGTTGGCAGACTCAGGCTGACGAGCCATAGCTTCCATTGCAGAACCACCAATACGGCCGATACCAATTCCAGCGCCTATTGCGGCCAGACCAGCACCGATGCCCGCGCCCATTATCGCATAGCTGACATCCAGGAGAATTGTGAATAACATAAGTTGATTGAATTAAGTGAAACAAATCCGGGTCATCCCCGGAGTATCTATATGGACACGTCCTGTCCAATTATTTCGATTTCTCAATGATGCTCTCCTCCATGATCACCGCCACCATGCTCTTCAATAGCAAGGCCGATGTACAAGGAAGAAAACAATGTGAAGACATAGGCTTGAATCCCCGCTACCAGCAATTCAATAAGCGTGATGAACAACACAAATACAGAAGACCCGAATCCTACCGCCCAACTCCTGAAGAGGAATGTCAGACACATCAGACTGAGTAATACAATATGCCCGGCAGTAATAGCTGCAAATAGACGAATCATCAGTGAAAACGGCTTCGTGAAAATTCCAATCACCTCCACCGGCATAATAATCACACGTAAAGGAAGAGGAACTCCCGGAGTCCAAAAGATATGCTTCCAGTAGGAGGCATTTCCACTCAGATTGGTCAACAGAAAGGTGAGTACAGCAAGGGTAACTGTCACAGCGATGTTGCCGGTCAGGTTTGCTGCCCCTGGCAACAAGCCCAATAGATTACCAAAAAGAATGAAGAAGAATAAAGTCAATAAATATGGCAGATACCGTTCATATCGGGGACCAATATTTGGCTTAACTACCTCGTCTTTTACGAATAAAACAATGGGCTCGATAAATGACTGCAATCCGGTTGGTGCCTTTCCAGGACGCGCCCTGTAAGCCTTGGCAACCGAAAACATGATCACGATCAATAACGTTGCATTAATGAAGAGCATCAGGACGTTCTTTGTGATGGAGAGGTCCAGCACAGGTTTCTCATTCAACAAGATCTTGTTGTGGTCCAGTGAATACCCATTGTAGGCCTGGATCTGATGATGTTCATTATAGAAGTTCCTTGATGAAAAGATTTCCCAACCACGTTCTTCCGATCGGACAATCACCGGCAAGAAAAGTGTGCCATAGTGACCCTCAAAAAAATGCCACGTATGACTGTCCATCACGTGCTCAAGAATCACCTCGCTGACATTGAATTTCTCCTCCTTCGCCCTTTCGTTCCGGGTACTGTCGGAATGCATTTCCTCTTGCGAAAAAGCTGGCAAAATTGACGCTGCCAGAAGCACAACCAACAGTCCTAAAATGCGGGCCTTTGAGGCAAAAACGGGGATTTTGGGGTTGCTTGACACGTCTGAAAATGAACGTGACAAAACTATCGATTAATAGCCCAAAAAAAAATGATTTAACTCTCTTTTTCCTTGTTGGAGAGACCGGAGGTGCTGTTAATTTTTAGAAATAGAACAATGATTTCAAGCATGGTAAAAAGCAAATAGGACAGCATAAAGAACACTGCGTTTTCCCTTGCGTGTTTTCCATCCAAGTAGAGGATAGTCCCAATAAACAGTCCATAAATCAATATTCTGAGCACAACAGAACCCAGATACAGTTTCGTAAAATCATCAGGCGCCCTGCCAAGCCTCGTGCTGAGCAGCCTGTATAGTAAGGAGGTTGAAATACTGAGAAAAATCAGGATTGTCAAAGCCGCCGGTGGTACCAAAAACCAACCCTTTTCAGCACCCTCATACAGGAATAGCCAAAGGCCCAGAGCAAGCAAGGTGGAATAGATAAGAAATCTCACAATCAGTCCGAATCAAAAGTCTTGTATACCTGGTACAGCATGCCGGCGAATACCGAAAGTCCGAAAATAACAAGGAAGACAGGAAGCTTCAGTGACAGATAGAGATCGAGTTTGTGCCCCAACCAGGCAGCCAGACCTACTCCGCCAAAAAGCTGCAGGGCAAAATTGCTGTATTTGAGAAATGAACTAAACTGCTTTGGCTTCCTCTGTTCGGAAGGTTTGCGTTCCCGCTCCATTTTCGACGGACTTAATGTCTTTAATGGCAGCACCCATTTTGCAGGTTCCATTGAAAACCGCTCCGGGCTCCACGACCAGTTTGCCTGTAAAAATGTCACCGTTGACCGAGGCTGTTGCCTTCAACACCAACATCTCCGCAATTTCAATTTTGCCCCTTACTTCGCCTTCGATATCGGCATTCTGCGCAGTCACATTTCCTTCAACATGGCTGGAGTGTCCCAACGCTATTTTGGACTTGGACTTAATGTTGCCGTGAATGCGGCCTTCAATGCGAATGTTGCCGTAGGTCTCAATATTGCCTTCCAGAACGGTTCCCTTTCCAATAACGTTACTGGAATTGCTGATCTCCTCTGCGGCCTTCTTCTCCTCTTTCGTTGTAAACATGGGTAAGAAATTAAAAAGTTACGAACTCTTCCGGATTGAGCGAGTTGCCGTTGTACCACAATTCAAAATGCAGATGTGGACCGTCAGTCATCTCGCCACTATTGCCAACTATAGAGATTATTTCACCTGCGTTGACAAAACTACCAACTTTTTTTAATAGTTCGGCATTATGCTTATACACCGAAATCAAATTGCCTCTGTGTTGAATGGCTATCACATAGCCGGCGTCCTGCGTCCACGAAGACATGATTACCGTTCCGTCTGCTATGCATTTGACGGGCTCATTGGTCTTTGCAACTATATCCATTCCAAAGTGCCCCTTCTTCACATCATACCGGTCTGATACAAATCCTGTTATGGGCGAAAAGAAGAATACTTCCCTCAATTCTTTGTACTTGCTACTGGTGAGAGAAATCATCGCCATTTCAGACTGCTCAAAGTCTTTTCGAAACATCGAATCCGTAGGCGCCAATTGCGTATTGCTTACAGGCTTAATCGGCCTGTCCTGCCCTTCAAGTTTTACGCGCGGATCAGTATAGCTACCGGCGGTATCTCCATTGAAAACCTTCAGCATGTTGCGAATGAAATTCTCCTTGTTGTCCTCCTCTATCGCAAGGGAGTCCACCTTCTTGGCCAATTGAAGAAGCTTCTTGTTTGTCTCCATCTGAGCGTACCTGGGGTCATACCAGCGTGCCAGCAACGTCTGTGACAGATACAGACTCAACGAAAAAATCAGAACAAAAACCGCCATTGAAAGGACAAGCACACGAGCATAGGTAAATCCTATGCCTCTGGTCTCCTCCAGGTTATCTTCCTTGCGGATGATTAGCTGATATCGGGCACTAAGCCTCTCTCCTATGGTTTTTCTCTGTTTCAAAGGTGAAATACCTGCAAAATTAGATATTCTGACCGATTATAATATTGAAAATCTGTTTTTTACGTTTGTGTTTCAAAGTGCCTCATGAAGGGAAGTTTCCGGCTCTTTCTGTACCTCGCCAGTCTCCTGCTGCTTGCTCGATGCTCTTCTAATCAAAATACCGTCACAGCTGACATCTTTCATAACACAACTGCTCACTTTAATGGTTATTTCTATGCACGCGAAAAGACGCACGAAGTAGAGAAGGCAATTCTTAAGAGTCTTGATGATGACCCCAATCAGATTCTGAGATTGTATCCCAAACTCGACACGAATCTCTCCAAGACTTACAGAAAAGATACTGAAGAGATTATCAAGATGGCCAGTATCTCCATTCAAAGGCACCCCAACAGTAAATGGCTTGATGACAACTATCTACTCGTGGGACTGGCTAGGTTGTACGACTGTAATTTTCCTGATGCCATCCAAACCTTCAAATATGTGAACACTAAAAGCCATGATGCTAACCTGCGTCATCAGGCGCTTGTACATCTTGTGCGCACCTTCACGGAACAGGGTGAATATGAAAAGGCTGAAGAGGCATTCCAGTTTCTGGAAAAGGAAAAGTTGAGTCCTTCCAATGCGAAAAGTCTTCATCTGGAAAAGGCTTATTACTATCAGGTGCGATCAGATTATGATAACATGGTACGCAGCCTTACAACGGCCGATTCTCTCCTGGCACGCGCCGACCGGAAAGGCCGCATCTATTTTATTATTGGCCAGGTGTACCAGAAACTCGGCTTCGGCTCCGAAGCATACAATTACTACCGGAAATGCCTGTCCACAAACCCAGACTATGAAATTGATTTCTACGCACGGCTGAATATGGCGCAAGTAGCACGGTTGGACAATTCCAAGAATGTGAAAACCATTCGCAACCAGTTTGCCAAGCTATTAAAGGACACCAAGAACCAGGAATTCAAAGACAAGATCTATTATGAACTTGGAGAATTTGAGCGTAAGCAGGGCAATGTGCATGAGGCCATTGCCCAATATAAGCTGTCGGCTCACGCAGGCAAAAATAAACGCATTCAGGGCAGTGCCTATTTACGAATCGGTCAGCTGAACTTCGACTCACTCAAGAGGTTCTCTCTTGCGAAGGCATACTATGACAGCGCCTTGAAATCACTTCCCTCCGAGTTTGAAAATTATGCCGCCATTAAGAAAAGACACGAAATTCTCGGCGAGTTCGTGAAATATACTGAAACGATTCAATGGCAGGATAGCCTCCTCTGGATGGCAACGCTTGATTCGACTGCTCTAAGAAATCACATTGACTCTCTGTTCACCCCCAAACTGGCGGTTGAAGAAAGCGGCAAAAAGAAGAAAAAGAGAAAAGCGGAAGGAGGCGGCTCAGCTGTCGGGCAGAACAGCACACTCTTCCAGACCGAATCTACCAGCACCACCGACTGGTATTTTGACAATGCAGCCGCAATCGCAAGCGGCCAGCAGGAATTTCAGAGGATATGGGGCGACATAAAGCTGGAAGATAACTGGCGGCGCTCGACTAAAAGCGCAACTGTACCAGGAGGCCAGGTGTTGACGCAGAACGCCATTCCTGAAAACAATGAACCAGCCAACACAAAGAAAAGTGAGGGGCCAAAGGCCAACCCCGCCAACGATGCCTACAAGAAAATACTTCCTGAATTGCCCAAGTCGGAAAAACAAAAGAATGCTTCACTGGCCAAAATTGAAGAATCCTACTTCAAACTTGGAGACCTGTATTATTTCCAGCTAAATGAAAAAGAAAATGCAGCATCTTCCTACAACATTTTGTTGAAGAGGTTCCCTTCCACGCCCTACAAACCTGAGGTACTCTACAAATTGTATCTTATCCACAAAGAGCGTGGTGACGGACAAGCCGAATCTATTGCACAGGTGCTTCAAAGTGAATTTCCCAATTCTACCTATTCCAAAATTCTTCTAAACCCCAATTATCTTAAGGAGGCGAGCGTAGCCCAGGAAAAACAGAAGATGATCTACAAGGAGGCTTATGAAGCCTTTCAGAAAAATAATCTGCGCCTTGCCCAGGAATTAATTGCCAATGCACGGGCCGTCGGAGAGACCACCTTTACCTCACAACTTGACTTGCTTCAAATTCTGATAACGGGTAAAACAGAAGACGTGACCCGGTATCAGTATGAACTTGAAACATTCATCAAGAAATACCCAGATCAACCCATCCATTTATATGCCGAAACTCTACTTGCCAGTTCAAAGACATTTGTAGAGAAAAGTGAACGGGCCAAAGGCATACGGTTCTCTGCCTTGTTTGATGAAGCCCATTATTTCGTAATCGTGCATAATATACAGGACCGTGCGAGTACATCGCTGGCAACCGCACTGGATAAGTTTAATCAGGAACAATATCGTTGGCGAAAACTGGAAACCACGAATCTGATTTTTAATGAAGTATACGCACTGACCTTTGTTGGCAACTTTGGGGGCAAGACCGACGCCATCGAGTACTTTGACCGATTCAATCGGCAATTGAAAGATCTTCCGCCATTTTCGGTACTAAATTTCCATACTTTTGTTATTACGAAAGAGAATTTCAATATCTTCTATCGTAACAAGGCGCTTGATGAATACCTCAGCTTCTTTGACAGATACTATCAGAAAGAAACTCCATGAAATGATGGGGATTCACCTTCCCTGGTTCAGCAAAGCCATCAAATACACAAGGATTCTTTTTTTCTCATTTATAATTGGCCTGCCCCTCTATGTTTATGCCGTGGGGATTGATCTCTTTGGCCTTTTCGGCGGCATGCCGAGTCTTGCAGACGTTGAGAATCCGGAGAATGACCTTTCCTCCGAACTCATCTCTGCCGATGGGGTTTCACTGGGCAGATATTTCCGTTTCAACCGGAGTCAGGTCAACTTCAACGAACTTTCAGAAGACCTTGTAAATACCCTCGTTCTTTCAGAAGATCATCGCTTCTATGATCACTCGGGCCTTGATTTTCCCGCCTACATACGTGTCGTATGGGGCCTCCTGACCCTAAATCCGGCCGGCGGGGGCAGCACCATTACCCAACAACTCGCAAAGAATCTGTATACCAGAAATCCAGACCGATCACTGGATGGTGCTATTGCCCGGTTGGGGCGATATCCCCGAAGGATCGTGCAGAAAACGAAAGAGTGGATAATCAGTGTAGACCTGGAACGCAACTTTACCAAAGAGGAAATTATTGCCATGTACCTCAATACCGCCGAGTTCAGCAGTAATACCTATGGCATCAAGGTGGCAAGTGAGACTTACTTCAACAAGCCACCGGACAGTTTGAATCTCTCCGAATCGGCTTTGTTGGTCGGGATGCTTCAAAATCCGACTTTTTATAATCCTGTGAGGCGGCCCGAGAATGCAATTAAAAAACGTAACGAAGTATTGTATAAGATATATCGGGCGAAATATAAAATCCAATCCCGAACTGAGTATGATTCCCTGGCTGCCAGCGATCTTGGTCTTCGCTTCAGAATCCAAAATCAAAATGAAGGTCTTGCAACCTATTTCAGAACGGTAATTACGACTCACCTTATGGAATTCTGTAATGCCCGCGGGATCGACCTGTGGAACTCGGGTTTACGGATTTACACCACCCTTGACAGCCGACTTCAGAAATATGCTGAAGAGGCGGTTGCGGAACACATGAAGCCCCTTCAGAAGCAATTCATGGAGCAGTGGGAAGGTAAGAATCCATGGGTTGATGATGATCGAAATGAAATTCCAGGGTTCCTCAAGAACAGAATCAGACAAAGTGACACCTACAAGAACCTCGTTGCAAAGTATGGCGAGAAATCCGATTCCGTAAGGATATTGCTGAATCTGAAAAAGCCCATGACTGTCTTCACCTGGGATGGAGAAAGAGACACTCTTTTCAGTTCTATGGACTCCCTCGCCTACTACAAGAAATTTCTTCAGACCGGAATGATGGCCATGGATCCAACGACCGGTCATATCAAAGCATGGGTAGGTGGCTTCAATTACAAATATTTCAAGTACGACCATGTCAAGCAAGGCAAACGACAGCCTGGTTCCACGTTTAAACCGTTTGTTTATGGCCTGGCAATGGAGTCCGGGTATTCACCTTGCCATGTTCTGGAAGACATTTCCCCGAGTTTCCAGGTTTCGGGAACAGTCTGGTACCCACCTAATTCAGACGGATCAAGGGGCACCGGCGAAAAAATGACTATCAGACAAGCCATGGCACGCTCAATCAATTCCATTACAGCCCAGATGATGAAAGCACTCGGAGAAGAGAATGTCGTTGAATTTGCCCATCGCGTTGGCATAGAGAGCAAGCTGGATGCCGTGCCATCGCTATGTCTAGGTGTGAGCGATGTGTCACTATTCGAGATGGTCGGCGCTTACAGCACCTACGTAAATGGAGGCATACATACCGAGCCCTTCTATATAACCCGCATAGAAGATAAGAATGGCAACGTCATTGAGAATTTCGTGCCCAAAACCCGCCAGTCCACCAGCGATCAGACTGCATACAAAATGCTGTATATGCTCAAGGGCGGTGTTGAAGAGTCCTCCGGCACTTCCCTTGGACTGCCCAGAGAGCTTAAGATCGATAATGAAATAGGAGGGAAAACCGGTACTACCAATAACGCTTCAGACGGATGGTATATGGGCGTTACACATGATCTTGTCGCCGGTGTTTGGGTTGGGGGAGATGAAAGGAATATACACTTTCCCTCATGGACCTTCGGACAAGGCGCCCGGACAGCAATGCCCATATTTGCCAAGTTTCTTATGAAGGCGTATGCCGACCCATCCACGGGGATTATAAAGGGGAAGTTCAATGCACCTAAGTCCGGGATCGACATAACTTTGGATTGTGCACGATACCAGGAAACAGATTCCACCAAGATTCAGCCCTGGGAAATCAATAACTGAAAATGTCAGACGACCTCCGAGAACAGGTCAGCTCCCTGCCGGACAGCCCCGGCATTTACCGATTCTATGACAAGTCCGGAACACTTATTTATGTGGGCAAGGCCAAGAGTCTCCGCAAGCGCGTAAATAGCTACTTTACCAAACAGTCACAATACAACAGAAAAACAGAAAGGCTCGTATCGGAAATCCGTCATTTGGAATTTACACTGGCCAACTCCGAGTTTGATGCTCTCCTGCTTGAAAACAACTTCATCAAACAGTATCAGCCCCGCTACAATATCCTTCTCAAGGACGATAAGACTTTCCCTTATCTCTGCATATTAAAAGAACCTTTTCCACGCATCATTTACACACGCAAGTACATCCCGCAGCATGGAGAATACTTCGGTCCATATTCCAGTGTTGCTTCTATGAAAAGCGTGCTTGAATTGGTAAGAAAACTGTATACCATCCGGACCTGTAACCTGATCCTTACACAAGAAAACATTCAGAAGAAGAAGTTCAAGGTTTGTCTTGAATATCATCTTGGTAATTGCAAGGGACCTTGTGAAGGCCTGCAGCAGGAACAGTTATATCTCGAAGATATTCATCACGCCAGAAATATCCTGCGAGGCAATCTCTCAATTGTTGAAAATCATTTCAGGGAGCAAATGACTGAGGCCGCATCACAAATGGAGTTTGAGCGAGCAGAACAGTACCGCTCCAAACTTGATCTGCTGGATAAGTTCCAGGCGAAGTCCCTTGTGGTCAACCGGAAAATCACCGGCATTGATGTCATTACAATAACAAGCACGGAGCAGGAGTCACTCATCAACTTCATGCAAATACGGGAAGGAGCCATCGTATTCTCCAAAAACGTCGAAATCAAGAAGAAAATGGACGAATCCGATGAAGACCTTATCACGATGGTGGCACAACAAATACGTAACGATATTAAAAGCGCTCATAACCTTATCCTGAGCAATATACCCTTGCAAGTCACAGACCCTCTCATTGAGAACATAGTCCCGGTGATAGGCGATAAAAGGAAGCTAATAGAATTGTCACTCAAGAACGTACTGTACCTCAAGGGCAAGAAGGAGGCCCAGCGGCATGAACTTCAGGACCGTTACCTGGGCGCCCTCCAGGAGCTTCAAAAGAGTCTCTCACTAAAGCAGCTACCCAGAATCATTGAGTGCTTTGACAATTCCAACTTCCAGGGCACCGATCCAGTTGCTTCAATGGTCAGGTTTGTGGACGGTAAGCCTGACAAATCAGGCTACAGGCACTTTAATATAAAGACAGTTCATGGTTCGAATGACTTCGCTTCGATGAGAGAAATTGTAGGAAGGCGATACCGAAGGCTAATAGATGAAAACCAGGAACTCCCCAATCTCATCATTGTAGACGGAGGCAAGGGGCAGCTCGGCAGCGCAGTTGATGCGCTCAGCGAACTCCAGCTTTACGGGAAAATTCCTGTTGTTGGTATAGCCAAGCGCCTTGAGGAGATTTACTATCCTAACGATCCTATTCCTTTGCACATCCACAAGAAATCACAGGGGCTCAAGTTGATGCAGCAAATAAGGGATGAAGCACACCGCTTCGCCATCACCTTTCACAGACTCAAGCGAAGCAAGTCGTCACTTATATCAGAACTGGAAACTGTCGAAGGGATTGGATCCAGGACCATCGATATCCTTCTGCAAACCTTTAAATCCGTAAAGAAAATCCTTGGTGCAACGCCTGAAGAGCTGGAAAAAGCTGTCGGAAAATCCAAATCATCGATCATTCTTGAATGGGCCAAAAACAAAAAGGACGCTGAATAGCGCCCTTTTGTTCTTCTTATATGTAGAGTTTCAATACTCCCAAAGGTTGTGCTCCTTTTCCATCAACTTCATCTCTTCCCACTCCATTGCCCAAACAGCCTCCATATGCGACTTATACAGATCGAAAATCTGGTCGTTATCTGGGTTCTCTATCTTGTAAATAGTACCGTGGAACAATCTTAACAGAAAAGCATCTGCGTAGTTTTTATTCTCGGCAGTATTATAACGGTTGAACCAAATCGCTTGTTTTGGATGGTTTCTAAAAAGCTTCTCAAGGTCCTTGTATTTGAATACGCCCAATGAAACATCGACACCTTTATCCTCATTGAAAACCACGAGTTCAATTGATTGCATATCATAATAAAGGCGGGAGCGACGCTTATCAAAGATAACATCCTCCATCAACTGGAGCTTGTAAATCTGACTAGGAACATAGTAGGTGGCCTTACCCTCCTGAGTTACCTGCCATTGATCAGCCGACGTTTCAGGATTCTTCCCTTTGCTGTTATCCATGGCAATATAGTTCTTGCCATTGTAGGTGACTTTGTCGTCAGTATAGAAATCCTTTGTAGGATCCCAGGTAACAAAAGTCTGACCTACCTGGGCCTGCATAGCTTCGAAGAATTGCTCTTTGGATTTCTTACGGTTAGTGGCGCTAACAGCATCATCCAATGAATCGTACACATAAATATCTGCCAATTCGCCGGACTTAACTGCCTTGATGATGAGATCCGTGATTTCGTTGCTTCTGGCAAAGAAACCTTTATTCTGCTTTTCCCTCAGGTCAATAGCTCTCCACACTCTCACTTTGTAAAGCTGTTCATACCTGGGAATATTGAGCAGGGAATTGGGATTAACCTGCCCCTCCTCAAGCTGAGCAAAAGCAACCTGACTAAAAGTCAACAAAGCCAATCCGACCAGGATCTTTCTCATCTTCATACTTTATTCTTATTGAATCGGAATCGTAATAATGTTCGTTCCGGGCAATACATCCACTTTTTCGTCCTGACCTGTATAGGTTCTGCGGATCACCGACTTGATATCTACCACAATCCTGTCACCAGGGCGCATTTGAGCTCGCCACGCACTAACGTCTACAAGTTCAGAAGTCACCGTCATCGTGCCCACAGACTGGATACCGCGAGCCAACATCACTTCCATGGTACGAATCCTATAAGTAGCATCTTTGGGTACCTCCTGCTTGAAGTTCTCGTCTGCTTCTGCAGCAATCTTCAATTGTGTAAGGCTCGTTCCCTTCACACCAGTCTTCAGGTCAATCGGCTTCCCATTATTGTCTTTAGGGGAATACCGCGGCTTGGGAATTGGCTTCACATCAAAAGGTTCTGTACCAATAGTTGCTCCTCCATTCATTACGGTCACAAACACCTTGCGGTCAGTCGGGATGATAGTCACCCTGCCTATCTTGTCGCCTTTTTCAATAGTTCCACCTTTCACTGAGAACGTTGGATTATACGAAGCCCCTAATGCTGGAACCTCAATATTAACGGTGTTACCGCAGTTTTGGTATAGGGTCGGCGCGTTACCGGTTGTGATCCTGATCGTGGGCTTGATCACATTATATTCAATTACACGCGGCAATTCCTTTCCCTGATTCTTGATCAGCGCATTAAATGTCTGTTTCCCTTCACCCTGGGCAATGAATTCCACTCTGGCCATTTTAATGCCGGTCGCGGCATCGGTAGTGACTGTCAGTGGCTGGCCGTTACGGAACATCTCAGGAGTAGCGCCGGAAGCAGCACCTGCCATAAACATCTGCCCTTCATATTTGGCGCCGGCTGCAACCACAGAGGGACCTATTACCATAGGCACCACCTTATCAAACTTCACGTTAACTGCCTCAGCAATCCTGGCCAGGGAGTCCAGTGCCTGGGCCTCATAATCCAGGATTTCAGTCTGCATCTGGGTTACACCGGTGATAGCCGGCATGGTTGGCGTTCCTTCAAATGAAAACTCAATGAATGACTTCTCTGCGTGTTGAACTTCGCCTTTTTCGTTTTTCAATTCTTCAAAATCCTCGGCTTTCTTGTTCAGCTTAGGAAACTTCATTCCGGATATCTCCTCCAGTTTCTGATGAAAGTTCACAAGCCTTCTCTCATATTGAGGGGCAAGAGTGGATTTTTCATCCAGCATTTTCTCTTCCGCTATGTTGGTGTTGGAGATCAACTCATCTCCCAGCATAGGTTTGCCTGCATGATCCTGGCCGAGGACACCTTTAACACTGTCAAGGTATCTCATTGTTGAACCAGTGAGATCCCGAACCTGCTGTGCGCGCTGAATAGCGTCTTTTACTTTGGCATCTTCGCTCTTTGAACTTTTGATATTGTTCAACTTGGTCTCATTGATGCCGTTGTTTTCCTTAATCAGTTCTGTGAGGGTAGTGTTCAGAATGGCAAATTTTTCGAGCACCGCGCTGCTGACGTTAAGAGCCAAAAGGGCTGTCAGCACGAGATACATCATACCAATCATCTTTTGCCTCGGGGTTTCTTTACCGCCTGCCATGTTCTTTTAGTTTTAAGCGTTTAAATCAATTCAACCTTAACCCTTTTAAACTCAAGTTATTTTCCCTGCGATCCCCTCATAGCAGTCAACATGCTGCCATAGATGTTATTGAGGGAAGTGAGATTATCAGTGAGTTTGCCCAACTCGCTGGTGAATTTGCTGGTGTTGGCTCCAACAGTTGTCAGACCTTGCATGGCACCAGTAAGACTTTCATAGAACTTGTTCATGTTCTTCACATGAGAATCTGCATCCTTCAATTCCATTTCATAAATGGTGTTAAGGGCAGAGAGGTTTTTAGTCACCTTTTGCACCTGAGCATGGTATTCGCCAGTGTCCTTGGAGGCATCTGCCATAGCCGATACTGCCTTCATGGCGCTGCTGTATGACTTATTCATCTCAGCAAGAGAAGCTGATGCAGCCTGAACGTTCTTGGCATATTCGTTTGTAGCTACAGCAGCATTTGACAGATTGTTCATCTGGGTGGCTGAGTTAGCCAGGTTGCTGAGGCCCTTACCCAGGTTATCAAGGAGATTCTGATCAACCTTGGCGGTCTTCAGCATTTCGTCAATTTTGAGAAGAGGAGACTCACCACCAGGACGGTTGCTGATGCGGGTGGCAGTCTGGTTGACCGGACCCTCATAGTCTTCAGAAAGTTCAGGATATACTTTTGACCAATCCGGTTCCTCGTGCTTGGGTTCAAATGCAGAAAGGAAGAAAATGACGGCTTCTGTACTAAGACCGATCATCAACATTTGGTTTGCTCCGGGTAAGTGCAGGATTTTGAACAATGCACCTACAATTACAACTGCGGCACCAATACCGTAGACTTTTGGCATGATGGTGACATAGAGCAAATCCATGAATCCGCCTTTTTTCTTTGCCATGGTTATTTAGAGTTTAAGGTTAAGGTTTTATTGATTTTTTAAAGATACTATGAGTTTTCAATTTATTAAAACTCCCGTCCGGATGACCTTCCAAGGTGCGTCATCGCGCAACGAAATCCTATGTAAGCCCTTGAAGAATCCTTGAATTCATAGGTGCGGGTGCCGGTTTCGAGATAGTAGGCGACATCCTTCCAGGAACCGCCACGAACCACTTTCTTGGGCGGAACCTTGGCATCAAACTTCTTGCTATCCGGGTCTGTACGGGGATCTATATATTCCGGGTTAAGGTCCCACACGGTTGGTACAGAGGCAGGGTTGAAGTCATCCAAACACCATTCCGAAACGTTGCCGGAAGTGTCAAACAGGCCATAGTCGTTGGGAAAATAAGACTGAACAGGGGAGGTATACGCAAACCCGTCATCAAAGAAGTTACCACGGCCAGGTTTGAAGTTCGCCAGCATACAACCTTTGGAATTCCGGATATAAGGGTTACCCCAGGGATACTTGGCCATGTCACGGCCTCCACGGGCGGCATATTCCCACTCAGCTTCCGACGGAAGGCGAAACTCCGGCATGGGAAACTCTCCCACGGTCTTGCGGAAATCGTTCAGGTAGGCGGTCCTCCACTTTCCAAAGAAAACAGATGCATCCCAGTTAATACCCACTACAGGGTACTCGTCATAACCTGGATGCCAGTAGTAGTAATCCTGGATGGGATCCCCCATATGGTGTGCAAAATCACGAACCCACACGGTAGTGTCCGGATAATACCTGTCGCGGAAATCCTGTGCACTAACGGTCGTAAAACCTTCAATCGTTCCGTTATCCACAAGGAAGAAGTTGGTAAACTGACGATACTCGTTGTTGGTGATCTCCGTATCGTCCATGAAGAAGGGTCCAATGGTCACCTGCTTGTTGAAGTTGATTTGGGTGGAGGCGGGGTCTTCATCAGCCTGTCCCATGTGAAATGTACCTGCCGGGACTGGTACCATGCCATAGGGGATTGTCATTACCCAGCCTTCGCGGTTGGGGACACCTACCAACTCTCCCTGGTCCCCTGCTCCCTTTTTCCCACCAAGCCCAAGCAAGCCGCAGCCCGCAACGGTTATGGAAAGAGCAATCAAAGCCGCATAGCCTAGACCTTTCGTACTCACCTTTTGATTCATATTAGAGCTTTTAATAACAAAGTCTCACCGTCCAATTTTGAACGAAGAGACTATAAATTTATTTCATTGCCGTCTAATGCCAAAAATAGAGTTCCCAAATTCAGTAAAATCTTGAAAAAACCCAAAAATGTTTTGTTTTAGTACCTGAAACGGGGGGTTCTGATAATCTTTTTGGTGCTCAAATTGACCGGCAAAGCATATGACAACATGATTTCATGGGAAGTAGGCTGCTTGGCCTGCTGATCCTTGATTATATAGTCTAGGGAATAACCAAATTTCAATGACTTATCCTTCAACAAACTATATCCAAGCATCAAAATAAGGGCTTCTGATTGTCGAAACGAGAGTCCACCCCAAAGCAATTCTTTGAAATAGGCAAGCCCTCCAACATCAAAAGAGGTCTTGGAAAAGTCGGACTCCACCATCGTGAAGAACTGGAGCTGGACATCAAAATCTAGATCATAATAATACCCCCCGGTAACATAAAGGTGCCTCTTTAACTGATTGTTCTGTGTCAGGCCAAAATCAAAACTAGGCTGTAACAGATGGCTGATCCCTGCACCCACATAATACTTCTCCTTGCGGTAAAGAACCCCTGCGCCAATGTCCGGCCTGAACTGGGATTCCCGACCCCCGGCAGCCAGCAAAGGATCATTAGGGTCTGTCGCCCGGTACAGACTGAAATCAACCTGCTGGGAATACATACCACCCCGTACACCAAAACTCAGTTTGCCGCCCCTGATGTTCATGTGATAAGCGTAGGACAAGGTCAGCTCCTGGTTGTTAACCGGACCAAGTTTATCATTCATGTAATAAGCGCCTACACCTCCTTTGAGGCTTGGCACGGGCATATGGCCACTGAGCATCCAGGTTTGCGGGGCTCCGCCATCACCGTACGTGGGAGAATAACCCAGCCATTGCGCACGGTACAAACCCGTAAGCTTGATTGTGCCATCCGTACCGGCCACTGCCGGGTTGTAATAAAAGTTGTTGAACATGTACTGGGTGAACTGAGGGTCCTGTTGTGCAAAACTCCTTGTCGCGATGAACATCAAACCCAGAACAGCCAGTCTTTTCATGACGTATGAATTTCAAAGATAATCCCGCAACATACTGTGTCCAACTGGCAGCAACGATAAGTTGCCTGATGGCCCCAATGTAACGAAGAATGCTCCTAGACCTATTTAGAAAAGTTGGCCTTTTTAATGTAGAGCTCAATCGCTCCCGTCATTGACGGGGCATTTGGCAGCGGAGCCTCAATATCCAGAAACAAACCGGCATCCCTTACAGCTTGAGCTGTGGCGGGGCCAAACGCAGCGATCCTGGTATTGTTCTGTTTGAAATCCGGGAAGTTGGTATAAAGAGAATGAATTCCGGAGGGGCTAAAGAATGCGAGTATGTCATAATAGACATCCTTGAGATCAGAAAGATCGGCTGCCACCGTATGGTGGGTAATGGCCTCCGTAAATTGAAAATCGTTCTCGCGAAGGAAATTGGGAATATCGTTCTTCCTGATGTCGGAGCACGGGAACAAGAATTTTTCGTTCTTATGTTTCTTGATGATCTCCAGCAAATCGCGTGTGTCCTTGAGTCCGGTAAATATTTTTCGCTTCCTGATGACGATATACTTTTGAAGATAATTGGAGGTCTGTTCCGAAATGCAGAAATACTTCATATCGGGCGGCATCTCAATCTTCAACTCGCGGCAAAGTGTGAAAAAGTGATCGACTGCATTCCTGCTCGTGAAGATTACCGCTGAATAATTCAGGATTTCGATCTTCTGTTTCCTGAATTCCTTGACGGGAACGGCTTCCACCTGGATGAAAGGCCTGAAATCCACTTTCACTCCATATTTCTCAACTATCTTAAAGTAAGGTGAAGCCGGATCGGTAGGCGCTTCCTGTGTGACAAGAATGCTTTTTACTTTCCGCATCCTGTCAATAACAACCAGATCTGCCATATCTGCGCAACGTCTCGTTCAGGAGTTAAAAGAATATCTTGATGATGATGACCAACGGAATAATTTCCGAAGCACAAAGGTAGGAAAATAAATGAAACAAGGAGAAGGGAGCCCTCGGCAGAAGTTTTATCAACGCCATCACTGACCCAATGCCCAGTAAGGTGAGGGCAAGCAAGATCATATTCCGGTAAAACACCGTCTCCTGTCCACGAAAAATGAAGTAGATCAGACTAAGCACCGTTGTAAGAACTGCAGTGAAGAGCACAAATCGCAGAAAGTTGAAGAACTGGAAACTGACAGACTCACGAAAACTGAATAGCCCTGAAAAAATGGACACCACCATAAGCTTTGCTGCCAAAAGGACCAGAACCCATAGCGATAGTTTCACCCAAACTTCAAAGGCGTGCGCCATGGAGTCAATATGGAATAGCTTCCCTACCGTAAAATAAGTTCCCGAAAAATAAAACACGTTGGTCAGAAGGAAGCCCGTGAGCAGAGCACAGAATAAATAAAAGAGAAGGTTCACGCTGGAGGTGATGCGCGAAACAAGAAGATTCTCATTTCGTTCCTGAACAGAAAAAATCTTAGTAAAAGAGAAGTAGTCCAGTGTCAATTGGGGGTTGGACCGGAACAGCAGGAGGATAAACACGAGCAGAATCCCCGATACCAGAATACTGAAGTCCCGGAAAAAAGTGGCGCCTCTTGCCAGGTGGACCGGCGTCTGCTCAGGAATTTCAAACGGCGTTACAATTTGAGTCTTTAGATTCTCCAGTGACTCACTCCCGTGAACGGCTATAAAAAGATTGGGTGAATACAAATTCGAAAGACTGTCGAGGCTCAGGATAAGCGTTTTTCCGCTTGCAACAACCCGACCATTGATAAACAGGCTCCATGGACGATTTGAGTCTACCAGCAACTGCTGCCCTCCGTAAGATTCCGCAGCTATTGAAAAATATACCGTTCTGACGCTTTGCGGATGATCACTTGCTATCGGATGGTAATGCCCACCCTCGTACATTAACCATAACGATTTACAATCCTTGATGACATGACCACCCCGTACGGATGAACCAACAGGTATCAGAAAGAGCAAAACCAAAATCCGGCTCATCATCCCCAAAATTATTTCAACTGTAAACGAATACCGAATAAGTGTGCAATTTTGCTCAACATTTTTCATGGCTGGGCTTTACTTACACATTCCTTTCTGCAAACAGGCCTGCTATTACTGCGACTTTCACTTTTCAACTGACAACAAGTATCGAATTGATCTGGTGAAGGCGATGGTGAAGGAACTGACTCTGCAAAAAGAGTACCTCCCGGGCCGGGTGATGGAAACTGTGTATTTAGGGGGCGGAACACCATCCATTCTCGCTTTCGGGGAGTTGAAGCAGTTATGTGTCTCTATCCATGAAAACTTCACCATCACTACCGATGCTGAAATCACGCTGGAGGCAAATCCGGACGATCTTCAACCTGAGAAACTGGAGGAACTGAAAAGTGTGGGAATCAACCGCCTCAGCATCGGTATTCAGACTTTTGATGATCGACTGCTTGAGTTTCTTCACCGCGCCCATACAGGCGAGGAAGCACAGCAATCTGTTCTTGACGCAAGACGATCGGGGTTTGATAATATCAGCATTGATCTTATTTACGGCATACCTGGGCTTACAAATGAGTATTGGAAGGAAACCATCAGAAAAGCGCTGGTGCTTTCTCCGGAACACGTCTCAGCCTATGCCCTCACCGTTGAAGAGAGAACCGTATTCGGTCATCAGCTCAAAAAGGGAAAATTCCCCCTGACTGATGAAGAAACCGTTGCGCAGCAGTTTGAAATTCTCATGGATGAAATGGACACCGCAGGGTATCATCATTATGAGATTTCGAATTTCTGCAAGCCTGGCCGCATGGCTGTGCACAACAGCAACTACTGGAAGCGAGAACATTACCTCGGCATTGGCCCAAGTGCCCACTCCTACCGCGGAGATAGCAGGCAGTTCAACGTGAAGAACAATGCCTTGTACATACGATCAATTGAGCAGGGAACCCTGCCATTTGAAAAGGAAACTTTGAGCCGCGAGGATCAGATCAATGACTATATACTCACTTCACTCCGAACATCGTGGGGCCTGAATACCCAGACACTGCTCGAAGAATGGAAGGACGATCTTTGGATGCGGGCATCAGCTCAATTGCGCCCTCTGATTGACGCAGGCATGATCGAGATCGCTGATCACATTCTTCGACTTACAAGGAAAGGCAAACTGCTCGCAGATAAGATTACGGAGGATCTTATGCTGGTCACCGACCGGCAAACCAACTAGCAGACAGGCGGTTTTTAAGCTGCAAAGTGACAGGCTTTGCGGGTTGCTCCGAATGTGGCTATTTTTCGGCTCTCGTCAATATGACATCAGAAGAAAAACAAGTCTACCTACTTCTGAAGGCCGTCATTTTCTTCTATCATGGTCTGGACCAGGAAGAAAAAGAAGACCTTGAAGCTGCCGCAAGGAGAATGGATGCCACTGAAGAATTAAAGTGGGCAATGGAATTCATTGAGAAAGACTATATCACGTCATTTGAAAGAGCCCGCGCATTTCTTAACGAGATCATAGGCGACTACCCCAAAGACAAACGGGTGGATCTCATCAATATGGTGTGGGAGTCCAACAACCTTAAAGGCTACGTAACTGAAATGGAAGCCACCGCCATGCTCAGACTTGCCCGCGACTGGAACGTGGAGAAAGAGTTCGTGGAGTTGGTATTGAAATGACTTCTGTTCCCCTGCGCTATTCAAAACAAGATCGGCCTTGCCAAAAGGTGAGTCAAGAACCTATCCTACATCTGCCGGTGATTCACGTAACGGGATGATGTTAAAACCACCAATATTCTACAGGCTCATCATATCCTTGAACTTGGCTGCCTGTCGACGGCTCACTTCCACTTTGTCGCCTCCTTTGAGTTTGACCATGAGTCCGCCATTGAACCAGGGTTCGATGCCTTCCACCCAACTGAGATTCACGATATGCTTTCTGCTGGCCCTGAAGAAAGCGCGTTCATCCAGTTTCTCATCCAGAGCGTTCAGCGATTTGTGAATCATGGGGCGGTTGTTATCAAAATACACTTTGATGTAATTCCCGTCTGACTCGAAAAGGCGAATGTTTGCGAGGCTGACAAACCAGCAACGCTCTCCGTCTTTTACAAAAACCTGGTCCTCCAGGCCCAACTTCTGATCGCGACCTCTGCCGGAGCGGGTGCGCTCCTTCTCCTGGATTTTATGTACTGCCTCTGCGAGACGTTCCGCCGTGATCGGTTTCAGCAGATAATCCAGGGCATTTACTTCAAACGCCTTCAATGCAAATTCATCATAGGCAGTGGTGAACACAACCAACGGTACTGAGTCGAGCGACTCCAGCAACTGAAACCCGGTTCGTCCAGGCATCTGGATATCAAGGAAGAGAAGATCCGGATTCAATTCTGTTATCATTTGCTCTGCCTCGTCAGCATTTTGGGCCTCACCTACAATTTCTATGGAAGGATGCTCCTCTAGCAATTTCATCAACTCTTTGCGCGCAAGGCGCTCGTCATCAACAATCAGAGCTTTCATGTATTCTCAAAATCAATGTAAATGTGGTATATCTAATTCTGTAAGGACAAAAGTATCGGTTTCGTTCAGAATTCTAAACGAAGCCTTGTCTCCGTAAGTGAGTTTGAGCCGCTGACGGGTGTTCTCAAGGCCAAGTCCTGCATTCTGACTTAAACTCCCGTTTAAATATTGTCCGCTGTTGCGGAGACGAATATACAATCGGTCGTTTCTGACTTCCGTCTTTAGTTGTACCAACCCCCCCGCTGTCAGCTTCGCTATGCCATGCTTGATTCCGTTTTCTACAAGGGTCTGGATCATGAGCGGTGGCACGAGGAAGTCGAGGGATCGGGGATCAATGTCAAATTCAGTCTTCAGTCGCTCCTCAAAACGGATGGACTCCAATCCGAGATAATCCCTGACAATTTTCAACTCATCCTCGAATTTGGTGAGACCTGTCTTTCCGGTACTGAGCGAATTGCGCAGAATATTGGAGAGCTGGTTAATCGCCTGCTTGGCTTTGAGGGGATTCTCGTCTACCAGGGCACGAATACTATTCATCGCATTGAAAATGAAGTGGGGATTGAGCTGCGATTTGAGATTGATCAGCTCAATTTCTCTAACAGAAGCTTCCAGCTTTAGTGAAGTGTTGTAGCGTTCAAAATAGTTATAGATGAAATACAACACGCACCACAGGAAGAAGAAGAGCGCATATATCAATGTCAGTCCCATGATATTTCCCGGATCAAAGGCCACTTTGGCATTGAACAGGCCCAATGGAATTGAAATAGGCATCCTGAGGAAGTACATGATCAGGCCCAGAACGACCACACTTAGTATTACACGTGGAATCAGCACCGGCATGCTGGCACTGAGCCAATGCCAATGGGTGATGGAATTCCTGAACAAGTGGGTAAGCAGCAGGCAAAATCCGGCTTCATAAGTGAAGAACACCACTCTCGCGGCACTTATGCCCTGAGTGCCCGAGACAAATGCTGAAAATGCAATCTGGAAAAGGGCATACAATGTCCATCCGCCAATCTGCAATGTCCAGTAGAGTCTTTTCTTGTTTACCACCGGAGCAAAATTAGATAATCGGGATAAGAAAGACGGGGAGTTTGACGGACGGTGATTCTTCAGGATAACTCTGCACGCAAGAACTTCCCGGTATAACTCCCGCTTATACGTGATACTTCATCCGGTGTCCCGCTTGCAATAATCCGGCCACCCTCCTCTCCACCCTCGGGTCCAAGGTCTACAATGTGGTCAGCGGATTTGATGATATCCATATTGTGCTCAATAACCAGCACAGTATTTCCCTTGTTCACTAGTTTTTGGAGAACATCCAGCAGATGCGCTATGTCCTGAAAGTGCAGGCCTGTTGTCGGCTCGTCCAGGATATAAAAAGTCTTTCCCGTGTCACGCTTGGACAACTCTGTGGCAAGTTTCACCCGTTGCGCTTCGCCGCCGGACAGCGTGGTGGCATGCTGGCCGAGGGAAATATATCCCAGGCCCACGTCATTGAGCGTTTCAATCTTCCGGAGAATCTTGGGTTGATTCTCAAAGAAGGTGACAGCTTCCTCAACGGTCATGTCCAACACATCGGCAATAGACTTGCCCTTGAATCTTACTTCCAGGGTCTCACGGTTGTAGCGCTTACCCTTGCACGTCTCACATTGCACGTACACATCCGGCAGAAATTCCATTTCAATCAGGCGAAGACCGGCTCCTTCGCAAGTCTCGCAGCGGCCTCCCTTCACGTTGAACGAAAATCTGCCGGGCTTGTAGCCTCTGATCTTTGCCTCAGGTAGCTGCGCAAACAAATCCCGAATATCCGAAAACACGGTGGTGTATGTGGCTGGGTTGCTGCGGGGAGTGCGGCCTATCGGCGATTGATCAACCTCTATCACTTTGTCGATATGTTTCAGCCCGTCAACCTTCTCAAAAGGTTTTGCATCCTGCCTCGAATTGAAAAAGTGACGGTTGAGTATCGGGAACAGGGTCTCATGAATCAGGGTGGACTTACCACTGCCCGAAACACCCGTTATGCAGGTCAGGGCACCAAGCGGTACTTCAAGCGTTACCCCCTTCAGATTGTTTCCCGACGCACCCGTCAACCGGAGAAAGTGTCCGTTCCCTTTCCTCTTCTGCCTGATGTAGGGGATGGTTAATTTTCCATTCAGATATTTTGCTGTCGTGCTGTCATTTTTCAGAAATTCCTTGGGAGTGCCTGCCGCAACCACCTGACCTCCATGCCGGCCTGCACCTGGTCCAACATCTATAAGATAGTCACATTCCAGCATCATCTCTTTATCATGCTCCACCACAATGACAGAATTGCCGAGGTCACGCAGATCCTTCAAAGCTTTGATAAGTTTTACGTTGTCTCTTGCATGGAGCCCGATGCTGGGTTCATCCAGTATATAGAGGACGCCCACCAGTTGGGTACCGATCTGGGTGGCAAGGCGAATGCGCTGTGCTTCTCCACCACTCAGGGTTCTCAGTGGCCGGTCCAGGTCCAGATAGTCCAGTCCAACATCAAGCATGAAGCCTATGCGCTTTCGTATTTCCTTCAAGACCTCTGCTGCGATCACGCGCTGCTTATCGTCCAGCCGGTTTTCCAAACCGTCGAACCACTGTTTCAATGAAACCATGTCAAGTTTGCTGAGCTCGGAGATGTTCTTCCCGTCGATTTTAAAATGTAACGATTCCCTTCTAAGCCTGTCCCCATTGCAATCCGGGCATGTTCGTGTGATGGTGAAATCCTCTGTCCACTTGCGGCCAAAGTCTGAACCCTCCTCCCGTATCTTCTCAAGAAAACTGATGATCCCTTCGAATTTTGTATTCCATTCCGTGCCGGGATACTTTACGGAGGCTACGGCCACAGGAACATCATCGCCGTAGAGAAGCACCTTGATTACTTCCTTCGGAATATCGCCCACCGGCGTTGTTAGTGAAAGTTTGTAACGCTTAAGAATAGCGTCGATCTTCTTGAAAATCCAGATGTCCCTATATTCACCCAGCGGGAGAATGGCACCCCGGGCGATGCTCAGTTTCTTATCAGGGATCACGGACTCTTCTGTGATTTCTTCGATCACACCGAGTCCGTTGCACGTCGGGCACGCCCCATATGGGGAGTTGAAGGAGAACAAATTCGGTGCGGGCTCATCGTAAGAAAGACCCGTGGTTGGATCCATCAGGTACTTGGAAAAGTGATGCACTTTGCCGGATTCTTCCATCAGCATCATGACCCCTTTGCCTTCTTTCAAGGAGCGCGATACCGACTGACCGATCCTGTAGCGGTCCTTTTCATCCGCCAGAATTTTGTCGATCACAATTTCAATATCGTGAATCTTGTACCGGTCCACCTGCATCTTCGCCGTCAGCTCATGGATTTCGCCGTCAATGCGAACCTTTGAGTAGCCGCTTTTTCTGATCTGAACAAATAATTCGCGGTAGTGTCCTTTCCTTCCTTTTACAATCGGGGCCAGCAAGATCAGCCGCTTACCGTGAAAGTGCTGGAAAATTCCGTTGAGTATCTGTTCTTCACTCTGTCGCACCATCTTGACGCCGGAGAGATAGGAAAAGGCCTCTCCGGCGCGCGCGAACAAAAGCCGCATGAAGTCATAAATCTCCGTTACCGTGCCTACGGTGGACCGGGGATTGCGCGAGGTGGTCTTTTGCTCGATAGAGATTACAGGGCTCAGGCCATTGATTTTGTCAACGTCAGGACGCTCAAGGTTCCCGATGAAACTTCTGGCATACGCCGAGAAGCTCTCCATGTACCGGCGTTGACCTTCGGCATAAACGGTATCAAATGCCAGCGATGACTTTCCGCTGCCACTGATGCCGGTAATGACGACCAGCTGGTTGCGTGGGAAGGAGATGGAAACGTTCTTCAGGTTGTGCTCCCTCGCTCCAATCACTTCGATGACGTCGAACCCTGTTGGATCTTTCAGTTTCTTTCTTTGAGCCGATTTGTCCACTTCTGCTTGCAACTGGGGGCTAAAATAGTTCATCAAAATCGGATGCCGGCATCCTCCCCAAAATTCTTCTTATGACTATCTTGGGAAGACCAACCCTTGGTGATGAAATTCCCCGTGATGACAAACTTCAAAGGCCTGAGCCTGCTGGTTTTCATCATGGTATTTCCGTGGTCCGGCCTGACTCAGTCGCCGCTTTTAGTCGATAGTCTTGAAAGAAATCTTTCCGGATTCAGTGAGGAACAAAGGGTGACGGCCCTTTACCGAATCATTTCATTCTATCAAAGATCTGATCTTCAGAAAGCGAAAGAGTACAGAAAACAAATGCTTCCTTATCTGAAAAGCAGTGACCCCAGAATGGTGACCTATGCGCGCATGACGGAAGGAATCATTTCGTCAAGTTCAGGATCGTTGGATAGTTCGATTTACTGGTTTGAGCAGGCCAGGAGTGCTGCTCAGGATATAAAAGACCCACATTTGAGCGCCACCATTTGCAGCAGCCTGGGCAGGACACTGATCGCAGCAGGCAAAGCTGAAAGGGCGGTGGCTACCCTGCTGGAAGGGCTTCGACTGACAGACCAGTCGCCAGACCTTGAACAATCCATACGCCTCCGCATCAATCTCACGTGGGCCTACCTGGAGTTGAAGAGGTACAGGGATGGAATTCGCCTGGGTCGGCAAACGCTCACACTCCTCGACTCATCCCTTCAATGGATGGCCCTCTACATTTACAACAATGTGGCGGTGTGCTATGGGGCCGAAAAGCAACTTGACTCAGCGCGGTATTTTGTGTCACTTGGAATTAACGCCGCTGAAGCCAACAAAGACTACCATGCACTGGCCAATGGTCACTTCATATTGGGAAGCATTTATTCCGATGCGGGGCGGAACGACCTCGCCATAAAAGAATATGAAGCCGCCAGACCTTTCCGTGAAAAGGCGGGTGACCCCCTATATATCGTCTCGGACCTTTATACCCTTGCCTCACTCTACCAGAAGACAGGCAACTATGCCAAAGGAATCAAAACCGGATTGCAAGCCCTCTCAGTTGCACAGGAACATCACTTGCTATTGAAATTCGAGAATACGTATCAGATTCTTGCCATGAACTATGCCGGGGTCGGCGATTTTGTCAATGCAAGCAAATACTACGAGTTGTGGGCAGAGGCAAAGGACAGTGTGTATCAGCAGGCAAATGCGCAAGCCATTGCCGATATGGAGACGAGGTACGAGACGAAGAAGAAAGAACAGCAAATAGCTTTGCAGAATGCAACCATTGCAACGCAAAAGGCAAACATCCAGAGGAATTACATCCTTATTATCGGGTTGGTGATTGTCGTTCTGCTGGTCATCACCATTCTGCTGCTTCTCAGGAGCAGGATGCAACGCAGGCAGGAAATAGTGGCGAGAGAACATGAGTTGGCCTTGCAACGCACCTATATGACTGCATCCCTTGAATCGCAGGAAACGGAACGGAAGAGGTTTGCACAGGATCTTCATGACGGAATGGGACAATTGATATCTGCCCTGCATTTTATTGTGGGCAGGTCAGCCACCCAGGACTTATCAGGAGAGCTCCCAAAAGCAACGACCATCCTCAACGATATGCACCGTGAAATCCGGAACATTGCGTACAACCTGATGCCACAGGTACTGATCCGTGATGGGATTCTGGCTGCATTGAAAGAAATGGCCGCGAGAGTAACGGAAACGGGTCAGCTTGCATTCATCGTATCAAGTTTTGAATGTCCATCAAGATTCAGCGAGCTGACAGAAATTTCACTATACCGGATTATCCAGGAGTGGGTTAACAACATTCTGAAGTATGCCCACGCCGGAAAGATTGAACTCCAGATGGTTGGACACGAAGGAGAGTTAACCATCACCATTGAAGATGACGGAGATGGATTCGATCCCCTCACTCTGGATTACAGCAAGGGAAACGGCTGGAAGAATATTCAGTCACGGGTCAATCTGCTCGGGGGAACCATAGATATTGATTCCATGCAGGGAAGAAAAGGAACGACCCTTACTGTTACTGTTCCGAACAAGTTGTAGGTACAATCAGGCTTTTATAAGGAAGCGCTCCAGGTCTTTTAGTTTGAGCACACCTTCATAATATGCTTTGCCGAAGATCACAGCAAAGATTCCCATGTCATTGAGTCGCTGAATGTCGTCCACTCCGCGAATGCCGCCGCTGGCGAGAACTTTCAGGTCGGGAAAGGTTGTCAGAATTTCCTGGTAAAAATCAAATGCAGGTCCCTCCAGCACACCATCCCGGGAGATGTCTGTGCACTTGGCATACTTCAGTCCCTTTTCATAAAAGAAACGGAGATGATCAAACAGGGTAAGCTCCGATATTTTCTGCCATCCACGAAACGCTACCTTTTTTGTCTTGATATCTGTAACGTCCGCACTCAATGTAATCTTCTCACGGCCAAATGAAACAATCCACGAGGCAAACAACTCCGGATTGGTTATCGCTATACTTGAGGCGGTGATATAATCCGCACCAAATTCATAGGCTGAACTGATGTCTCCGTCGTTGCTGATGCCCCCGGTAAAGTCGATCTTCAGATCCGTGTGATTGGCGATGGCCTCCAGTACATGAAAATTCCTGGGGCTGCCCTTTTCTGCACCGTCAAGATCCACGAGGTGAATTACATCAATGCCATGATCTTCAAAACGCTTCGAGAGATCCAATGGATTCTCATCGTAGGCCTTTTCGCTGGAAGGGTCGCCCTTCCGCATTTTGACCACTTTGCCCTTCCGGATGGCAATGGATGGGATAACTTGAATCATCGCCTAAACTTACTCGAATTTTCCCAGCCTGTAAAGTCAGAACTGCGAATTACCGGCAACACCGGCTCAACTTTTGATGCGAAATGTTTCTGATTACTTATTTTTAGGAATATGGCCCCCAGATTACTTCTCCTGGTCATTTTTACTTTCGTTCTGAGCACGTCCTGTGCGCAGTCACAGGTCCGGAAATTTCCGCCTTCAATCAATCACCCTGGCTTTAACAACTTTGCCCCCTTCATTAGTCTGGATGGTACCGCACTTGTCTATTTATCCAATGTCGCGGAAGATGACGCGCTGGCACTCCTGTACACATCCAAAAACGGTCCCGATTGGAGAGATCCTGTTCAACTGCCAAAATCAATAAATCATCACCTTAATTTCATACGCGGCTTCGGCCTCAGCGCTGACGGTAAGTCGGTTTATGTTTCCAACCCAAAGGCCAATGGCGTGGGTGGATATGATCTGTATGTGAGCAGGTATAATGGAACCAGTTGGTCAGAACCTGAGAATCTGACACTCCCGATCAACACCAAAGGCAATGAAGCCTGCCCATCTTTCACAACGGATGGGAATACGATGTATTTCATGAGATGCGAAAGCATGGATACCTACAAAGCGGCGGGTTGCAGTCTTTGGATGGTGTCCAAAAAGCCCAATGGGCAATGGGGTGATCCCCAAGCATTCCCTGCTTTTATCAATACCGGCAATTCACAGGCACCCAGAATTCTGGGCGACGGGGAAACACTCATCTTTTCGTCTGACAAACTTAGCCCTAACCAGGGAGGCATGGATCTCTACATGACGAAGTGGTCCGCAGGTCACTGGTCTTCACCCCTTCCGCTTAACTTCACAAACAGCCCTGGTGACGATCAATTTGCAAGCGCCAGCGCCCTGGGCATGTACCTGCTCAGGGATGCAAAAGGAACCCGCAACCAGGAACTCATTGAAATGCTTTTTCCCACCGAACTCAAACCGAAAGCGGTGATGAAGATTGAAGGTACGGTCTCCATAGAAGGAGGGACAGCTCCCTTTGTGACGGTTTTCAATCTTAAAGATCAAACCAAGGCAGCTTTTGCACAACCAGGCAAAGACGGAAAATTCTTCTTGTATGTACCCGAGGGGAACCGATATGAGCTTTCCATTGAACCCGATCGTGATAATTATACCTACTACTCCAAAGTTTATGATCTCACCGGGGAAAGAATACCTCAGGTAGAGAGAGTTAATACAGCCCTCCGACCGCTTTCAGCAGGCGACGAAATAGCGCTGGAGGACATCCGCTTCCGGAAAAGTTCAGCTGAATTGGACCCGGAAGCAACACAGGAGATGCGTAGGCTCACGCGTATGCTGAAAGGTAACCCGTCAAGATATTTTGCTTTCGAAGTGCTGTTGAAAGGCCACGTGATAGACTCTGTCCGGTCTGACGCTGATCTTACTGAAGTCACGACCGATACGTTAAAGATTCCCGTCACTTTCCGGATTGATTCCGTCACCACCGGCACAAGGGACTCCATTGTACTCAGGACGCGCTATCACAATGACAGAACATTAAAGCAGGCCCAAACCATCGCTCAGTACCTCATTCAGGAAGGAATTCCATCAGCGAGGATCGCCGTTTCCGGTAAAGCCGAAGGGGAGGCAATTATTGAAAACAGAAAAACGCTGGTGAAGCTTATTGTCCACTGACTTCAATAGGTACCGACACCAGTGTGTGGTCCCAGGCGAGAATCAATTCAATCATATCGTCCGCTTCTTCAACGGAGATATTGAATTGTTCAAATTCCTTTTCGGAGTTCATGACGGGCACTTCAACTACCAGGACATCGGTGGAAGCCTCTCGTGCTGCCTCTCCTTTGTTCATCACGTCAATGCCCCAGCTCGGGATGGTGGAGTTGAATACAACTTGCCAACTCATTTCATTGGGAACCGTCCATAGGGAGTACTCACCGGCAGGCAGAATCTTCTCATTAATTTTCAATGCCTTGGAAGTCCGGAAAACAGTGGGCTCATTGGCGCCGGTTCTCCAGGTCTTGCCATAGGGAACAAGACCGCCAAATATGACGCGACCTTTCTTATAGGGACGGTTGTAGGCCACCGATATCTTCAAATCTCCTTTTTCATAAACAGCGGTTGACTCCGGGCTATGGGATTTGGTTTCACGATATCCGACAAAGAGGATAATGGCAACGGCTACAACCAGGAAGAGACCAGACAGAATGAGAACTTTTTTCATTTTATTATATGCACTAGGCTGCGATTTAACTCAAATTAGGGGATTAAGGTTTCCGTTAATCTAAAAATTGTCAGAAATGACAAAACGAGCTTAATTTGAGCCTTCAAATTATATACTATGAGCGTTTTCGGTGTTGTTATCGCCCTTTTCCTTCTCGCCATCGCCTCTGTTTGGATCTTCCCCAACAAATCCGTAAGCAATAACGAGCACGACATCAAGCATTGACCACTATCCGTGGCCATGAACGTCTGCGTTTTTTGCGGTTCCAGCACTGGCAAGGACCCAATTTATGGCGACACTGCCCGTGAAATGGGTCTGACCCTTGCCAAAGAGGGGCACACATTGATTTATGGTGGAGGAAACATCGGCCTGATGGGCATTCTGGCCAATTCCTGCCTTGAAGCGGGCGGTAAAGTCATTGGGGTGATTCCGGACTTCCTTATGAAAAGGGAAGTAGGCCATTCCGGACTTACGGAACTCATCATCGCCGATTCCATGCACCAACGCAAGAAGAAAATGGCAGACCTCGCAGATGTATTCATCGCCCTGCCTGGTGGATGGGGCACCCTGGATGAGTTGGCGGAAATTCTCACCTGGCGTCAACTTGGCCTGATCGACCAACCCATTGGCCTGCTCAACATTGACTCTTTCTTCAGTCCCCTGGTGGAGCAAATGAAACGAATGGCGGAAAAAGGATTCCTTCAACCGACCAATCTGGAGTTTCTGGCAGTAAGTAATTCTTCTCAAAAATTGCTCACCGCCCTGGGGGTAGTTACCGTTTAAGTATTTAAGGGTTCCCTACTTTTTATTTAGTTTTAAATCGGGGCCCTTCCTTTCATGCGCGCTATCCGGAGTTTTATCTTAAGTCTGATCGTACTGGTGCCTAATCTATCCAGGGCACAGCTTGGATTTGCATTAACCAATAATCAACATAAAGTCGAGTTCCCGGTTGAAATCATCAACAACATGGTGGTCCTTCCGGTTATTCTCAATGGTCAGTTACCGCTCAGGTTTATTCTTGACACCGGCGTGCGGACGACCATACTTACCGAAAAGTCTTTCAGCGATATTCTTCGTCTTACTTACAGCCGGCATTACCTCGTTGCCGGACCCGGAGGAGAAAAACTTGTGGAAGCCTACGTTACCAATAATGTGACGCTGGACATTCCCGGCATTCATGGTGAAGGTCATGCCATGCTCGTACTTGAGAAAGATTATCTGGAACTGAGAAACTACCTGGGTACGGATGTTCAAGGTGTACTGGGATATGAACTCTTCAGCCGGTTTGTCGTCTCTATTGACTACGAAAGAAGAAAGTTGGTTGTAATGTCACCTGACTATTACAAACCCAAAAGAGGTTTTCAAGCCCTGGATATTCTGATTCAGGATACAAAGCCCTATCTCTACACGCCTGTGGTTTTCAAAGATGGAACCACCATCAATGCCAAACTCATGATTGACAGCGGTGCGAGTCATGGCCTCGTTTTGGATCCTTTGTCTGATCCCACAATCAAGATTCCTGAAAAGCATGTAACCAGTTTGATCGGCCGCGGCCTTGGCGGCGCCATCACAGGGCAAATTGGAAGGATACAGGCCTTGCGCTTGGGCAACTACCAGATTGATAATGTAATCGCCAATTTCCCGGATGCCAATAGCTACATCGACACACTGAAATCCAGCGACGTATTCAGAAATGGTGCCATTGGAGGTGAACTCCTGAGTCGTTTCACTGTTGTTTTCAATTTTCCGAAAGAGAAAATCTATCTCAAGAAGAACTCTTCTTTAAAGAAGCCATTCAATTTCAATATGAGTGGAATTACACTAAAGGCGCTGGGTGCGCGGCTTCGCAAATATGAGGTGTCCGATGTTCGCAAAGGATCCGCCGCCGACAAAGCAGGGGTGCAAATGGGTGATGAACTTATTACTGTTAATGGAATGCCCTGTGATGAACTGGAACTCTACATCATTAACGGCTACTTCAACGCGAGGGCAGGCAAAAAGATCAGGCTGGAATTTTTGCGAAATGGTCAAAAGGTCACCAAAGTATTTGCGCTCGAGAATCAAATCTGAGCAACCCGCTTAATGTTCCTTTTCTTTGACGGTGCATCTGTCCCCACGTCCTCATCGTCTCAACAAATCGCTGAGAGTTGAGCAATTCCAGGTAAAGGTGCTGACTGGTCAGATTGTGTTTCAACACATAATTGGAGACTCCCCAAATCCCGACTTCCTGATAATTGGAGTTCTTTAACACCGTAACCGGCACATTGCCAGGTCGTTTCATCCCCATCATCATTTCGTTGATGCTGGCGCGCCCGACATTATCGTCAATAAGAACATGCTCGGGAACAAATGTGCCGATCCTCTCATGAACGGTGAGGACATCAAATGCCATTTCGGTCAGCACTTTCCTGTGCCGGATGGATTTGAGCTTTTCCTGCACCATGCTCATTTCCTTGGGATTATTTCCCACCAACAAGATTTTCCACTGCTCCAGGGACCTGCGGTTTATACTCATATAACGTTGGTGTCTTTCCCATGGCGTAAGTAACCCATCAATTTCTTGTTTCTTAGCTTCGTCTTATGGGCCAAACGGCTGTCATCATACTTGGAGGAGGATTGGCTGGCCTCACATCAGCCCTTCATCTCACCCGCGCCGGGGTGGCATGTGCCGTAATAGAACGCAAACGTTACCCTTTCCACCGTGTATGCGGCGAGTACGTATCCAATGAGGTACTGCCCTACTTGAACGAACTCCAGGTGGATCCATTTGAATTGGGACCTTCAAGAATCAGCAGATTTCAGCTGACTTCCACCAACGGACGTTCTGTTACCATGCCGCTTGATCTGGGCGGATTTGGCATCAGTCGTTTTGCATTTGATTATTTCCTCTACCAAAAGGCGGTCAGCGCAGGGGTAACGTTTTATCTTGAATCAGAAGTCAAGAAAGTTGTATTCGGCCGTGATGAATTCCTTGTTGAAACAGAGAAGGAGTCACTTACCTCCCCGGTAGTGATCGGGGCTTTTGGAAAACGCTCACACATCGATTATCAGTTATCCAGGAAGTTTCTTCAAAGACGATCCCCGTATGTGGGCGTGAAATATCATATCCATTTGCAGGGGTTACCCAATGACCTGATCGCACTTCACAATTTTGAGTTGGGTTATTGCGGCATCAGTCACGTGGAGAACAATAAGCTGAACCTCTGCTACCTCACCCATCGCGATCACCTGCGCAGATACCGCAGTGTAAAAGCCATGGAGGATCAAATTCTGTCTCAAAACCCGTTTCTCAAAAGCATACTGCATGATTCCGAATTCCTGACTGAAGCGGAAACCATCAATGAGATCACCTTTGAACCAAAATCACCCGTTGAACAACACATCCTGATGGCGGGCGATGCGGCCGGCATGATCACGCCCCTTTGCGGTAATGGAATGGCCATGGCAATTCATGGCGCCAAAATAGTCAGTGAACACGTCATGAAATTCCTGAATCAGTCCGGCTATTCCAGGCAACAGATGGAATCCGATTATGCAAAAGCATTGAAGCAGCAGTTTGCAAGGCGTCTTTGGATAGGGAGGCGCGTGCAGCGACTCTTCGGCTCTTCTACAGCCTCAAACTTTGCGGTTGATCTCGCGAGACATCTACCTGCTGCTGCCAACTGGATGATGCACCATACGCACGGGAAGCCTTTTTGAAGTTTCTACTCAAAAAAGGACCTGCCCCACCTGCGTTGAATCAAGGAAGAACCAGATAAAGAAAATGTTAAGGCAGGTGGCTGATGTGAAGTTCAGCCACATAGTGCTCCTGAAAGAAGCCCTGGAAACATCATGGTAGACACGCCAGAACCAGGCACCAAAAAACAGTATCACCGGAAGCAAAGCCGCGAGAAACCACAATGCATACTTCACATTAAAGAAGCTGATAAAGTAGGTTTCAAATCCCAGTGCGGATAGCATGAAAAATGCTGCAGAAAAAATAAATGTGCCTCTTATACCCAGCACCATGCTCAGCGTATTATCGCCATGAAGCCTGTCTTCGTCGTGTTGGTAGACTTGGGTCATCGGGTAATTGGCCCACAACATCAGGCTTGTGAGCATAGCAGGCACGATCACTTTCACCTTCATGAGGTTCAGCATGTCAAAGTCATTGATGCCGACATAACACATGGTGAAGGTGAATGCCCCTTGAAAGAAGCCGGTAACCAGCCAGCCAGTCCAGGCCAACTTCTTCAAACGGATGGAGGGGTGACTGTATGCCTTTGAAACCAACCCATAGACCACGAGCATCAAAGCAAAGCGCCATGAGATTTGAATCCAACCTAAAATGACAGCCGCAACGTCAAGCAGCAAGGCAGCCCAATATAATCCGCTGCGAACCGGCGGCGGGTTCTTCAGTCCACCGATGCTGCCGGTGTCCTTGTCAAAATAGCTGTTGTACCCGTTGCTGGCCGGATACAACAGAAAATGCAGAATGATAAAAACCCATTGGACCCTTGGACCGTTCAGATTGGGCGATACGGCCAGGGCAAACATGAAAACAGGCAGAAGAAAATAAGAGAATAGAAAACGAAGGTGAAGGAATGTGGACTTCGAAAACATGTGTGAAACTAAGGAATTAGGGTCAACCTTTACTTATATTGAAAGATGGGGTTTATCACTTCGATCGGCACGGCCACTCCCATCCACCGCCTTTCCCAAAACGCGGTGGCTGAATTCATGACCCGGGCAATGCAGGCAAACAGTGTGGATGCCCGCAAGCTCAAAACAATATTTAAGGCCACAGGAATCGACACGCGGTATTCTGTCATCGATGATTATGGTCGATCTTCCGGATTTGAATTTTATGAGAATACGCCCGACATGCAGCCTTTTCCCTCCACCAGGCAAAGACTTGAATTGTACAGGAAGCACGCGCTGGCCATCAGCCTGGAGGCTGTTCAACGCTGCCTTGACCAACGCAAAGACATCAGAAAAGACACCATAACCCATCTTGTCGTGGTGAGTTGCACAGGGATGTATGCTCCAGGGCTGGACATCGATATCGTAAAGTCTGCCGGGCTCTACTCCGGCATCGAAAGAACCTGTATCAATTTCATGGGATGCTATGCGGCCTTCAACGCCTTAAAAATTGCCGACCAGGCGTGCGCCCGCCATCGACACGCAAAAGTGCTTATTGTCTGTGCTGAATTATGTACCATCCATTTTCAAAAAGAGTTTACCGAAGACAATGTTCTGGCCAATGCGCTATTTGGAGACGGCGCTGCCGCTGTGCTGGTGGAATCGCATCCCCAGGAAGGCATCAACCTCAGGATGGAGAGTTTCCACTGCGACCTTGCGACCGAAGGCGAACATGATATGACCTGGTCCATCGGAGACTTTGGTTTTGAAATGCGGTTGTCATCCTACGTGCCTGAAATCATCCGCCAGGGAATCCGGCGCCTGACCCGGTCGCTCTTAAGCAGGATCAAAGACGGCATCTCCCATATAGATTACTACGCCATCCATCCCGGCGGGAAAAAGATTCTTACAGCCATTGAAAACGAGCTGGGAATAACACGCGAGCAGAATGAGGCAGCCTATAGGGTTTTAAGAAGCTATGGCAACATGTCATCTCCCACCGTTCTGTTCGTCATCAACGAAATATTCCGTCAGCTCAAACCATCAGAAAACGGCAAGCAAATACTCAGCTTTGCCTTTGGGCCGGGGCTTACACTGGAAAGCATGATATTGCGGATACAGTTTTGCTGAATGTTTGCCTTGCTCAGCCGGTTTTAATGAAATTTGTCGAATGTCTCCCGTCAAAACGCTCACGCCCGACCAGGCTCTTGTCCGGATTTCGAGATACTGCGCCTACCAGGAACGTTCCCACGGGGAAGTGCGCGATAAACTTTACTCCTTCGGCCTGAAGTCAGCTGAAGTGGAAGCCCTCCTGTCCAGGATGATCACGGAAGGGTTCCTTAATGAAGAGCGGTTCGCCAAAGCGTTCGCAGGAGGGAAATTCCGGCTTCAGAAATGGGGCCGCAATAAAATCATTCATGAACTCGAGGCGCGCCATATTTCATCGCGATGCATCCGCAGCGGACTCGCTGAAATAGACAACAGCACTTACCGCAAGACGCTGGTCAGTCTGTTGAGAAAGAAATTTCAGAACTTAAATGAAACCAACCTCTTCCGTAAGCGTGAAAAGACCGCCCGGTTTGCCATCGGAAAAGGATACGAGCCTCAATTGGTCTGGGAAGTGGTGCAGGAAATATTTCAGGACTAATAGGGATGGAAGCACTTCATTCAACAACCTAAATCTCTTATGTCATATCAATTCCCTCCTCAAACGAAAAAACAGCTGAAATTACTTCTGCTGTTCCTCTTACTAACATCTGTGCAGCCTGTCCTGGGCCAGGAAGAGGATATTCGAAAGAGAACTTTCAACATAAGGAAGAACGTCGCAATCGAGGGCTATGACCCCGTCAGCTACTTCGACCTGAAGCCGGTGCCAGGTGACGCCAAGTATCAGTTCAACTATAAAGGAGTCACGTATCAATTTTCATCGCAGGAAAACCTCACAAAATTCAGGTCTTCCCCTGAAAAATATGAACCCGCTTATGGAGGCTGGTGCGCCTATGCCATGGCCGACACCGGCGAAAAGGTCAAAATTGACCCTGAAACCTACAAGATCGTGGAAGGCAGGCTCTGCTTGTTCTACAACTTTTGGGGCAACAATACGTTGGTGACATGGAACAAGGATGAGAAAGCACTCAAGTCCAAAGCTGAACTGCACTGGAGAATGATTCAGCATTAGAGGATAAAGGAACTTTGCTCTTAAATTTGCCCCATGCAATTGCACCTGGCCGCCCACAACATACTTGATCAACTCAAATCCGTAGTCGCAGACCTTACCGATGCGGAATATCTCAACCCGGCCTCATCGCTCAACGGCTCCACCATGGGACAACATGTTCGCCACACGCTGGAATTCTTTTTGTGTCTTGAGGAGGGACTTCCGGGGCGGGTGATCAACTACGACAACAGGAATCACGACCACGTAATCGAGTCCGACAGGTATGTGGCTTTGGCCAGTATTGGCAGGATCGCGGAATTTCTCCGGGCAAACACAAAGGATTTGCCACTCACTTTGGAAGTGGGTTATCAACGGCATAGCCCTGAACCTCTTGAGATTGCTACAAACTTCAATCGGGAACTCGCCTATAATATTGAGCACGCCGTCCACCACATGGCCATAATGAAGATCGGATTGCGTGAAGTGGCTCCTTACATCAACCTTGCTCCGGAATTCGGGGTCGCTGTGAGCACCCTTCGTTACCGCGAATCCGCTGAGGTCGGGCACTGAGCAGCATGAACAGCCGTCCAAGGTTATTCTACACTGATTTCTTTATCAAACTGAAAAGCTGGGAGTACTGGCCTTTCGGAATAATCCAGGCCCCCTTGTTCCTCTACTGGCTGTGGCTTTCTTTAAAGGCCAGATCTCTTGTATTCTTTTCCGCTTCCAATCCCGGCATCCTGATGGGCGGAATGTTTGGTGAATCCAAATACGAAGTGCTGATGAAGGTCCCGGCTTCCCTTCGTCCCCGAACCTTACGCTGCAATGAGCATGACACGGTTGAGAAAATCATGTCCATGATCAACACAGAGGGCCTGAAGTTTCCCCTCATTCTAAAACCGGATTTAGGCGAAAGGGGAAGACTGGTTAAGAAGGTCTGGAATGAGTCGGACATCGCGACCTACCTTACTCTTATCCGCGGGGATTTCCTTGTTCAGGAGTTTGTAGGACTGGAGCTTGAATTCGGAGTGTTCTATGTCCGGTATCCTGAAGAGTCATCGGGAAAAGTCGTTTCCATTACCGGGAAGGAAATGCTCACGGTTACAGGCGATGGTCAAAAGTCACTTAGTCAACTCATTTACGAGAAAGAACGGGCCAAATTGCAATGGAACGCTCTACACACGATCTATCGAGATCGATGGGATGAGGTCATCGGAAATGGTGAGAAGTTGGAGCTGGTCTCGATCGGTAATCATTGTCTTGGCACCAAGTTTCTGAATGCCAACCATCTCATCACACCGCGACTTTCCCAATCATTCGATCACATCAGCAAACAAATCGACGGATTCTATTTCGGCCGGTTTGATTTGAGAACCGGCTCCATTGAAGACCTGGAGAACGGCAAGGTGATGATCATGGAATTGAATGGTTGTGGTGCAGAACCTGCTCACATTTACCATCCGGGTTTCCCGTTGCGGGAGGCGATGAAAGTTCTTTTTCATCATTGGTCTGACATATATCATATCAGCATTCAAAATCGCAGAAAGGGAGTTCCGTATATTTCTTTCGAGGAAGCCAGCCGGATTTACCGGCACTTCAGAACACTCGCGGCCTATTAGCGATGGACTATCTTCAGGTATTCCTGTTTGGATTTTTATTCAGTTTCGTGGGTTCAATCCCTCCTGGAACTTTAAACGTCTCCGTCCTCCAGCTTGGCCTTGAAGGAAAGGTCAACACGGCAATGAAGTTTGCGCTCGCTGTTTCCATTGTCGAATATCCTTACGCATGGATCGGCATTCAGTTTGAATACATCATTTCCCAGTCACCGTGGATGACAGAAAATTTCCAGCTGGTGGCCGCCCTCGTTATGACCATCATTGGGGTCGTCAATCTCATACCACCCAGGAACAAGAAAGGATTTGCCAAAAAATTCGGTGAAAGCGGGTTCAGGCGCGGGCTCGTGCTGAGCTTGCTGAATCCAATGGCCATCCCGTACTGGATGGCTTTCACTGCATACCTGAAGGCCCAGGGCTGGATTGACCTTTCTACGATCGGGCTCCTCCATAGCTACGTATTTGGCACCGCTGTCGGTACAATGGCCCTGTTGAGTCTTCTGATTTTCTTTGCCAGGAGACTGGCCCCATACGTTGCAGGAAGCAAGTACATCCGGATTATTCCGGGGTTGGTGTTGCTAGCTCTTGGAATGTACAGCTGGTGGAAGTACTTCTCCTGACACCCTCCTATTTATTTACTTCCCGGTATCGCCAGCAATCTACAAGGTGGTCATTGATAAGTCCGCACGCCTGAAGGTGTGCATAGATCACCGTGCTGCCCACAAACTTGAATCCTCTTTTGACAAGATCTTTGCTTAGCGTATCGGACACTTTCGATGTCGGCGGGATTTGACCCAGCTCTTTCCATTTGTTCACAATGGGTTTGTTTTTCACAAAGGACCATATATAGTTGTCAAAGGATTTGAACTCTTCCTGTACCTCCAGGAATTTCTTCGCATTGTTGACTGATGAATAGACCTTGAGCCGGTTCCTCACAATGCCCGGATCCTGTAGAATCTTTTGCAGCCTTGTCTCAGAGAACTTCGCAACCTTGTGAGGATCAAAATCCGCAAAAGCTTTCCTGTAGCCCTCTCTCTTGTTCAGAATGGTACTCCAGCTCAGACCCGCCTGGGCGCCTTCGAGGATAAGGAATTCAAAATGCTTGCGGTCATCATGTACGGGCACCCCCCACTCCTCATCATGATAACGCATGTATAATTCCGATTTGAGGCACCACGGGCATCGGGATTTTTCTTTTGTGGCCATGAATCGAGGTATTTGGTTGTTTACGCTATTTCGGAATTTTAACTTACACCAAAATCATTACCATGAAGAACATTGCCGTTTTCGCGCTTATCCTGACCTCCGCCTGCGTTGCCATGGGACAGGATGTTGAAAAGAAACTGACCGAACTGGGGATCAAACTTCCTCCCACCCAAAAGCCCATCGCCAATTATGTCAAAGCCGTCAGAACCGGCAACCTGGTTTTCCTCGCCGGTCATGGACCCTCCACCCCTGATGGCAAGGATATCACCGGAAAGGTGGGCAAAGATCTCACCGTCCAGCAGGGCTATGACGCCGCCAGGAGTGTCGGTCTTAATTTACTTTCATCCCTCAAGGCTGAGATTGGCGATCTGAACAAAGTCAAAAGAATTGTCAAAGTACTTGGAATGGTCAACTGCGCCGAAAACTTCACCGAACAACCCAAAGTCATCAACGGATTCTCTGACCTGATGGTGAGCATCTTTGGTGAGAAAGGAAAGCACGCACGCTCGGCAGTTGGCATGTACGCCTTACCCAACAACATCGCCGTGGAGATTGAGATGATTGTGGAGGTGGAAAACTGATCAACAGGTAGTTCAACGCGGATACTGTGCACTACACACGCTTAAGGGTTGTGTGCGACCCTGACTTTACTGAAATCCTTATTGCCGAGGTGGCTGAAGCGGGCTTCGACATGTTTATGGAAAATGAAAATGGCTTTGAAGCACATGGCGAGGAAACAGGCGTGGACCAGAATCTTCTCGATGAGATAAAGAAAAAATATGAACATGTTAACCCGCTGATCTTCTACCAGGACAAGATTCAGAAGGAGAACTGGAACGAGGAATGGGAGAAGAATGTCGAGCCGATTATAGTGGAAGATCAGTGCTTGGTGAGGGCCGCTTTCCACAACATCGAAAAGAAGTATCCCTACGAAATCGTCATCACGCCCAAGATGTCATTTGGCACAGGGCATCATCCGACTACCTACCTCATGCTCAAACATCAGTTGATTCTGAATCATATGGGGAAGCGCGTGATGGACGCGGGCTGCGGAACTGCCATTCTCTCCGTCATGGCCTGCAAGCGCGGCGCGGCATTTGTTGACGCATTTGATATCGATGAGTGGAGCATAGAGAACGGCAAGGAAAATGCACAGCTCAATGGTTGTCCTGCTATCCGCATCCGGCGGGGAACCATCCGCGACTTTCAGTGGAACGAGCCGTTTGATATCGTGCTGGCCAATATCAATAAGAATATCCTGCTTGCTGAAATAGATGCCTATGCTGCATCCCTCCGCCCCGGCGGGCATTTGCTCCTTAGCGGCTTCTATGAAAAAGACATTCCTGAATTAACCGAAGCCGCGGGTAAACTGGGTCTGCAGCGGACAAGTTCCTCCACCCGCGAATCTTGGGCTGCACTTGAACTTGTCCGGATGAAATAATCACCTTCCCCATCCATGCTGGCACTGCCCTTGCAGCCGTTATAGAGTATTCCGTTCCGGGTGAATACGAATTAATTTTACGAATTTCAGGGTTTGCAAGGTGAAAACACGCATTACAGTCGTCCTCCTGGCCTTCCTGACCGCCTCTGGCGCGCTCGGGCAGGTGAAGACTGCCTATCGCCTCGCCTATCAGGATAGCATAAGGGTAGTACTTGAAACCAATACCAATACGGAGACCTCCATGGTGGGAGGGGTCTTCGCCACGGCCTGGCACAAACTGAGCCTGGAGCAACAGGAAATGGTGAAGGAGCAGGCAGACATCCTGAGACGAAGAAAGTTTCCTGTATTCCCCGTCCTCACCGACTATTACGGGGCCGTTGCCTTTGCAGTCGAAAAAGAAGGTGCAGATGAGAAGAAGATGAACTCTTTCCTGAAGCTCGCCCGGCGGGTCATCGAGAAGGAAAGCAACAAAGGCATTGCATCATTCTTTCTGTATTGCAGAGACTTCTTTGAGTACCATGCGCTCCACTATGAGCGCAAGGCCTACCGGTTATATGCAAAAGAAGATGACTACCATTTTGAATACATAGAAGAGCCTGGGTCAGTGCCTGCTGATACAACTAAGCTGACCGATAAATTCAATCAGTGGGATCAACCCAAGCAGGACAACAACACCGTCTGGCAGGAAGACACCACGCAGGTGAAGATGGACACTTCACCCTACATGCAGCCGGCTCCGCAGCCGGTACTGTCAGGCCCTGTGCTGGTGTTTGACGTTGTCACCTTTCAATTTTCAACCACTTATGACTCAGCCTTTCTGCGGAATACGCGTGGCCGGATGTCGCTGAGGGACGGCACGTTTGTAGGAGAGAAAGGTACGTTTGATTGGTCTTCAGCCGGGCTGTCTCCTGACAGCGTGAATTTTGAGTTCATCAAATACAACTTCAACGTCAACCGTCCTGAAGTCAAAGCAGAACAGGGTCGTCTGAAGTACGAGGGAAGGGTTCCGGGAAAAGTGGACGGCATTTTCGCTTTCAAGTCCACAAGGCACAAAGACAAGAAGAGTGCATCTTATCCGCGCTTCATGTCATTTCAGAGTAATGTGCCCATCATGGGATTCACCAATGACAACATGAAATACACCGGAGGATTCGCCTTGAACGGAAGGAGAATCTTCAGTTCATCTGTTAATGGCGGCTACAGTCGTCTCGAGGTAAGCGGAGCAGAAGACAAGAAGTTCGTTGCCCTTTCAACGTTATTTGAATTCGGCGATTCCGTTATCACGGCGTCACGTGCCATGATCCGGATATTCCAGGACAACGATTCCATTTTCCATCCCGCCATACAATTCCGTTACGATTATGGCAAGAAGCAACTGTCCCTCTTAAAGGATAAGAGTTACCTGGGCGACGCGCCGTTTACTTCATCCTTCTTCAATATGGATTTCAACGCTGACATGCTCCGCTGGAATCTGAAATCAGACAGCATGAATCTTTCTGTCTTTGGAGGTGGAAGCCAGGCGCCCATGGTGATAGAATCAACTGACTATTACAGTCCGGAGGACTTCCAGCGCCTGCGCGGGCTTGGATTTTCATTCGAGCCGCTGGGCATGGTGGTGAATTATGCCCGAAAGGCCGGCACGCAGGACTTTTATTCAGACGACATGGCCATTAAGAGCGGAAAAAAGATGGAAGAAGTACGCATGGCCATGAGCTTCCTCGCGCAAAAGGGCATGATCAATTTTGATCCCACCACCGGCAGGGTGCATGTCAAAGACAAGGCCATGCACTTTCAGGACGCAAACAAGGGAAGAGAGGATTACGACAACCTCAAGATCCATTCCATCACCTATCGGAAGGCAAATGCTACGGTCAATTTTCCAAGGAGAAGAATGACCGTTCGCGGAGTGGATGAAGTGAACGTGAGCGATTCACTCAATGTGATCATCAAACCTGACAGCAGTGTGATCACCATCTTGCAGAACCGGGATATCAAGTTTAATGGAAAGATCGTAGCCGGTAATTTCGAAATTAACGGCAAGGACTTCACGTTCAAATACGACAGCTTCTTCGTCAACCTGAACAAGATCGACTCTATCCGGTTTTATGTGAATGAGACGAATGCCAAAGGTCAAAAGGTCCGGAGGCGCGTAAACAACGCAATGGTCGGTGCCGACTCAACGGCTGCAGCTGCGGCAGGCCTGCAAAGCGGTGACAAGAAGACGGCCGGCACCCTGTACATCAATCTCCCCAACAACAAATCAGGGAAGACAAAGTATCCCAACTATCCCCGCCTCGATGCCAGCGCAGGCGGAGTAATCTATTTTGACCGAAGTGAAGTGTTGGATGGTGCCTATGACCGATCCGTTTTCTTTGTGGTGCCCCCTTTCAAACTTGACAGCTTGAATGATGCCGATCCTGGTTCCATTAATTTCAACGGCACCTTCGTGTCCAGCGGTATGTTTCCCAGCTTCAAGGAGAAGCTGCATACCATGTCGGATAAATCTCTTGGCTTCACACACATTATTCCGCCTGAGGGATATCAGCTGTTCAAGGCGGATGGTAAAGTGTACGGAGGTATTAACCTCGATAATGCCGGCATCCGGGTAACCGGAAAAATTGAATACCTGGCCGCCACCGTTCAGTCCAGTGACTTTGTCTTCTATCCGGATTCCGTCATCGGCAGAGGCAAGATCGGAGAGTTGAAGGAAAAGCAATTCGGTCAGGTGTGGTTCCCGCAGGCCAACCTCGGAGAGTTTGAACTCAATTGGAAACCCCGCCAGGATCATTTCAACCTGAAAAATCTCAAGGATCCATTCAATCTGTACAGCAGCACTGCTCAACTGGATGGAAGCATGACGGTGTCGAAGACAGGCGTGTCTGGACAGGGGAAACTGATCACCAGAGGGTCCGAGGCCAAATCAAATGAGCTGTCCTTCTCCGCAAAGGAGTTCGCTGCACGCCATGCAAGCTTCCAGGTGAAGACCACCAATCCGGATAAGCCCGCACTCGCCGGTGAAGACATCCGGCTGAAGTTCAACCTGGCACAGAACTATGCAGACATCAGCCCGGAAATTGAAGGGGTGGCCGCCATTGATTTCCCCTACGCACAATTCAAGACTTCCATCCCCACAGCGCGATGGGATCTTACCACCCAGAAGATCACCATGACCAAAGATGCTGCCATCCCCATCGAGAACTCTTACTTCTATACCACGCGCAAAGATCTCGACTCGCTTTCCTTCAATGCTGAAAAGGCCGAGTACGACATCAAGCAACAGCAACTGAAAGTAAGCGGCATACCCTACATCGTCGTGGCTGATGCGAAGATCACTCCCCAGAACAACGAAGTTCTCATACTGGAGAACGCCAAGATCGGTCAATTGAAGAACACCACCATTGTGCTGGATACCCTCAATGGCTATCACCGCCTCACTGATGGCGTGGTGGATATCGTGTCGAGGAAGGAGTTCTCGGGATATGCAACATACCAGTATGTAAACGCCAGCAACGATACCTTCAGGATCAAGATGACGGATTTTCATCTTGCGCCCATAGAGGGTGCTGAAACCCGGACCAGGCACAGCAAGGGTGGAGCAAAAATGCAGACGGTGGCCAATGGCGCCGTTGACGAAACGGCCAAGTTGCTGGTGGCGCCGCGCATCTTCTACAAAGGCAAGATGGAGTTGTTCGCCACACGCCCAGCCTTGCAACTCGACGGCTATGTAAAACTCGATCTGAGGAAAATCAAGAACTACAATACCTGGCTGAAGTACAACCAGTCAGGGGATGAGAAGGATGTGTACTTTGATTTTGACCATGCCCTCACGGAAGATGGCACGAAAGCCGAAGCGGGGCTGCACTTCACCGCCGACAACGATCTCTACATCACCTTTGTCTCCGACAAAAAGAATCCCGACGACGAAGATTTCTTCCTGCCCAGCGGCTCTCTCTTCTTTGATAAGGAAAGCGGTGAATTCAAAATAGAGGACCGGCAAAAAGCAGCAGGCGAAAAATTATCCGGCAAGGTGTTCGATTATAACGAGGAAAAGCAGGAAGTAAAATTTGAGGGGCCGGTCAACTTCTTCAAAGGCTTTAAAGAATTCAACGTCACGGCCACTGCTCTGGGATCAGGCAACCTGGATACGGATGAAATCAAGATGAACAGTTTCATCATGACGGACATGGGCGCCCCTGAACAAGCCTACCAATTTATGGCCGCCGATCTGCAAGCGATTGTAAAGAACGAGAATCTGATGGAAGGGCTGGGAGAACAATCTGAACTGCTTTACAAAATCGCTGACATTGTCGGGGAGAAGACCGTGAAAGATTTTGAACAGCGCTCCCAACAGGGTTATGTGCCCCTTGGCACCCTCCCTCAACTGGCTAAGCCCCTCGTCTTCTCCAATGTCAACCTCAAGTGGTCACAGAAGTATAAGGCCTTCTACAGCATGGGCAGCATCGGGCTCAGTAACATTCTTCGCAACGATATCAACGGCGCCTTCGAAGGGTATATGGAAATAAAGAAGAACGAAGACGGCGCTCCGGTCTTCCACGTCTTCCTCAAAGGCTCACCGGAATCCTGGTATTACTTCGGTTATGAAGACAACCGTCTTATGATTCAGTCTTCCAACCAGGACTTCAACGGGGTGATCGTAAAACGCAGCAATGCGGGCAAAGCCAAGGTCGGCGAGTTGGTATTCATCCCCGGCAGCGATGAAGAGACTTTGGCATTCATCAACCGGTTCCGTCAGAATTATCTTGGATTGGAAGCTCCCTACGACCTCAGCTCCCCTTCAGCAAAAAAGAAAGACAAGAAGAAGGATGATAAAGGTGACGATGGATTTTGATTGCTGATTGCTAATTGTCAACTATCAATTGCCCTCACCTGCCTTCGCTGAGGTTTCGGCGGGTTCCACCATCAACGGGCTACCGTCCACCTTTCAACCCCCATCCACCTCCACCCGGCGTCAATATGACAAGATGATCACCCGGCCGTACTTCCACCGTGTCCATCCCTTTCAGTCTTTCCTTTTTGCCATTCGCGCGAACAAGGAACTGTTCTCCCGTTTTGCCGGGCTCGCCTCCCTCCTTTCCGTAAGGGCTTTCCACGCGATGCTGGGTTAGAAGATTAACGAGCAATGGCTCCAGGAATTCCACTTCACGTATCACGCCGTCTCCACCTTTCCATTTGCCATTGCCACCGGACCCCTTCCTTAGTTCAAATCGTATCACCCGCACGGGGTAACGGAGTTCCATCAATTCCGCATCTGTAATTCTCGTGTTGGTCATGTGTTGGTGAACAGCCTCTGCACCATCAAATCCTGGACTGGCACCGGTACCTCCGCAAATGGTTTCATAGAAACCGAACTGACTGTTGCCAAAAAGGAAGTTGTTCATGGTCCCCTGACTGCATGCGGCCAGATCCAGCGCCTTGAGCACCGTGTCTGTAAGACGCTGGCTTACCTCAGTGTTTCCTCCAACCACTGCAGGAAGAGTTGTCTTAAAGTCCGGATTCAACAACCCCTCCGGCAAAATCAACCTGACGTGCTTCATCAGTCCCTCGTTCATGGGAAGAGGACGGTCGACCCAAAGTCTCAGACAGTAGAGTACTACGCTCTGGACGATGGCAAATGTTGCATTGAGATTGCCGGTATGAACAGCACCCGACCCGGTAAAGTCCACCGTCATTATTCCCTGCCGTGCAGAGATCTTAACACTCAGGGGCGTACCATCGTCGAGTTTCTCTGTGGCCTTTTTGAATCCTTTTAGCGATTTCATTCTTTCCGAAAGCAGACGGTCGGCATGAAGGCGAAGCTCATTCATATAGCGCACAACCTCACCTTCACCGTACTTCTCGCACAACTCCGTCAACGCTTTCTCACCCATGTTGACGGAAGCGAGTGCACCGTTGAGATCGGCGAGGTTCTCATCCACACTCCGGGTTGGGTATCGCGCAGTTGTTAAAAGATTCTTGATTTCTCCCCAGGCTGCCTTGCCCTTGTGAACGAGGTACATGGGAGGAATGACAACTCCCTCCTCCTCGAGGCTTTTGGCATCCGATGGCATGGAGCCGGGTTGGCGTCCGCCTATTTCTGCGTGGTGTGCACGGTTGGCGACGTAGCCAATCAGTTTCTTCCGGTGGAATACAGGCTTGATCAACGTTACATCCGGCAAATGCGATCCGCCATAAGCCGGATGATTGGTGATGACTACATCTCCTTCATTCATGGCTATCGCACGCTTCACCGCCCGCACACAAACGCCCATACTGCCCAGGTGAACAGGAATATGCGGAGCATTCACTATCAGTGATCCCTTCGCATCCAGCAGTGCGCATGAAAAGTCAAGCCGCTCTTTGACATTGACAGAAAAAGAAGTGCGCTGCAATAAGGCGCCCATTTCCTGGGCGATGGCTGTAAATCGGTTCGTGAACAACTCCAGTGCTGCCTGCCTGGAATGACTGACGCGCCGAACTGATGAGGCTTTCTTTACAAGTCGGGCATTGTTTCTTTCATCCAGTCGAGCCTCCCAACCTGGCGCTACGTAGGTGGTTGAATTGTTGCTGACAATCAATGCTGGCGCTTTGATGCGTGCACCGGTGCGCAGGGTCTCCCACCTGTAAACCTTGCATTTGGTTTTCCGCCCTTCGGCAAGAACTGAGATGGATCGTACTTCTGCCGGCTGGTAGGGTTTTCCGGAAACCGGCAGATCATCCTGGTGGGTTGCTTCAACCGATGCGATGACGCGCACCGACTCAATCTCTATATCTCGCGAGAGCCAGTGACCAAATATATCCTCGTACTTCCGACGGAATAGTCCCACCACCTGGTCTGCCCTTGCAGCCTCCACTTCAATGGAACTCTCCTGTCCCTTGAACCGCAGGAAGGCAAAACACTTTGTGAGCTTCACCCGCTCTGCAGATACACCTTCGCCGACAAATTGCTTCTTCGCTCTCTCAAATAGCTCCCCGCAGACTGCTTCATATTTGCTCTGGAAGTCCGTCCACTTCTGGATCACGAGTTGCTCCTGGAAACGCTCCATAGAAGCGTGACCAATTCCATAGGCACTGAGGAGACCGGCGTCATAGGGTACGAGTACCTGTTTCATGGAAAGGATTTCAGCGAGGGCGCATGCGTGCTGTCCACCCGCTCCCCCAAAACTCAGGAGTGCAAATTCCGCAGGATCATAACCTTGCTGAATTGAAATCTTCCGGATGGCCTCGGCCATCTTTTCATTCGCAATCTGAACCAGCGATTCAAGAACTCCCTGGGCACTCATCTTTTTGCCCGTCCTTTTCCTTACTTCATTCAGTAATGCGCTCAAAGCCTGCACGGATCTAGCAGGGTAAACAGGGATTGCAAACTCTGCAGGATCAATCCGACCCAGCAGCAGGTTCACATCCGTGATCGTCAACGGTCCTCCTGCGCCATAACAAGCAGGCCCAGGCCGCGCGCCAGCACTGTGAGGACCGACAAAGAAACGGTGACCGTCGAATCCACAGATGGAGCCTCCGCCAGCAGCGATGGTTTCGATAGCCAGTGAAGGCGACAATATCTTGAAGTTGGCAACCCTGGATTCAAAGCGATAATCAAACCGGCCATTATACAATGACACATCCGTGCTGGTGCCACCCATGTCAAATGCAATGATGTGCTCCAGGCCTGACAGTGTAGCCTGTCTTGCAGCACCGACAACACCGCCCGCGGGACCGCTCAGCAGGCTATCCTTCGGATGAAACGATCCCGATGGCAACAAACTTCCCGCGCTGGTCATGATCTGCAGGTTCGCTGCCGACAGTCCTGCCTTGATGCCATCCAGGTAGCGATGAATGATCGGATCCAGATAGGCGTTGGCCACTGTGGTCTCGGCCCGTTGAAGAATCTTGATCTGTGAAGAGAGCTGATGCGAAGCCGAGACAGAGTTGAACCCTGATCCCGTGAGGTGATGCTTTACCACCAACTCATGTTCCGGGTTTCGGTAACTGTTGAGAAACGCTATGGCAACAGACTCTACTCCTCTCTTGCGCAATTGAGTCGCCACGCTGTGCAACTCTTTCATGTCCGGCTGACGGAGTGGTTTCCCTTGTGCATCCATGCGCTCATCAATCTCCATCACCACATCATACAGAGGCAAATCTTTTTTGATACTTACCGTGAAAAGGTCGTTTCGTTGCTGGGTGCCGATAACCAGCAGATCTTTGAATCCTTTCGTCACCAGCAGTGCAGCACGTGCACCCTTTCTTTCGAGTATGGCGTTGGTTCCGCGGGTAGAGCCCAGCTTCATCATCAGTGGCGGAAGCGGCTGGCCCAGGGGGGTCCGGGTAAGAATGCGCGCGGCCAACACCGGCACCTCTTCACCTGTTGTCATTTCAAATGTGTCTCCAGCCCTGAGGCCGGAAAGATTACTGGCCAATACAATTTCCGAAGTAGCGGGATTGGTATCGAGGACAAGGGTCTCTTTTGGAGAGGCTACCTTCCTGAACGTATATCCTTTGAAAACATCTTTGTCCGACGGCCAGCTTAGCTCAACACGAAACCTGGATGGTCCCATCTTTTCCAGGATTACACCACGCAGCACACTGCTACTGAGAATCTTTTGGCGGTGCAGGTTACCTGCAAGATCCAACGCAAGGCAGTCAGTAAAAGTGCCACCCGTATCAATCCAGATTTCCCAGTTCGCACGCACAAAAGACACCGTGAAAAGCTATCAGGGTTGAGGCATGGAAAGAACAATGGTCTTCACCGCCATTTTAATTGCAATGGCATGTGTGAATTCCTGCGAACCATCCGGATGTTCTCTGAATACCGGCTTGGTGAACAAAATGGAGTCCGTTCCAATCTTTTGAATGTTCTCGCCACCCACTCCTTCCTGCGCGCCGGACACATAGGCTTCGACAAGCTGCTGTTCTATCTGCGCCAGCTCACCGGCGGTGGGTATCAGTGGATAGATCTTGACCTGATAGGCAGAACCAATGGAATCTATTTTCGATTTCTGGTTGAGGTACCTGTCCGTTTTTTCCACTGCTTCCAGTACACGCTTACCGTAGGACAAAGCTGCCTCCTGCAACTCCGCATCTGTCACGCGCTTGATATCCTGCGAAGACATGCCTTCGTGCAGTTTCTTTCTCTCTTCGTTACTGAGTTTTCCTCCGCAGGCCGCACCGACCAGCAGGAGAAGAAATAGAAATCGTTTCATAGAAATGGACTTTTCAAAGTTACTCCCAAAAATGAACACTTATTACTGAAGGCTATTTTTCTAACTTTGCCGGGCCAAAAGCACTATGCTAGAAAAACTCGAAGAGATAAGGCTGCGTTTCGAAGAAGTGGGTCAGTTGCTGGGACAACAGGACATCGTCAAGGATATTAAGAAGTTCACCCAGCTGAGCAAGGAATACCGCGACCTGGAGAAAGTTGTAGTTCGCTACAAGGAATTTATAAAAGTGCAGGAGGGGCTTGATCACGCGAAGGAGGTGCTTGAAAAGGAGAAGGATGCCGAATTGCGCGAGCTTGCCAAAATGGAACTCGACGAGCTTACACCCAAGCGCGAGGCACTGGAGAAGGAATTGAAAGATCTCCTGATGCCCAAGGACCCCAATGATGATCGCAACTGCATACTTGAAATCAGGGCCGGCACAGGAGGAGATGAAGCTGCCATATTCGCCGGCGATTTGTGGCGCATGTACCAGCGCTTCTGCGACCGCAAGGGACTTAAGATGTCCGTGATGGACGTTACAGAAGGATCGGCAGGCGGCTACAAGGAAGTGATCAGTCTCGTGGAAGGCGAAGGCGCCTTTGGCATTTTCAAATATGAATCCGGCGTGCACCGCGTGCAGCGCGTGCCCGAAACAGAGCAGCAGGGTCGCGTGCACACTTCAGCGGCGTCTGTGGTGGTGTTGCCCGAGGCCGAGGAAGTCGATGTCACCATCAATCCCGCCGACCTCGAATACCAGACTGCGCGAAGTAGCGGTGCCGGCGGTCAGAACGTGAACAAGGTGGAAACCAAGGTGCAGCTCACCCACAAGCCCACGGGCATTGTGATTACCTGCCAGATCGAGCGTTCACAGCATGCCAACCGGGAGCGGGCATTGCAGATGCTCCGCACCAAGCTGTATGAGATGGAAGTGGAGAAGCAAAACGCCGAGATAGGCGCTTCGAGGAGGTCACAGGTGAGAAGCGGAGATCGCTCAGAGAAGATCAGGACCTACAATTATCCGCAGAGCCGCGTCACCGATCACCGCATCGGCTTTACACAGCACAATCTCCCCGCCATCATGAACGGGGAGATCGATGATTTCATAGAGCAGCTCCGCATTGCTGACAATGCGGAGAAGATGTTGGAAGGGAAGTAATCAGTTCTTGTCTTCGGCGTCGGCCTTCTTTTCCTCTTCATCGAGGATCTTCTGGATCAGTGCCTGCTGCTTTTCATTGATCGTGTTATCCAGTTTAGCCTGCTTCTTCATGAAGCGGAACATTGCATTCTTCTTGATTTCGTAGGCGATGAAGACTGTATACTTGTTCTCTTTCTTGTTGAAATATTTCTGTTCACCGATCTTGCGCAGGTCAGCCATGTCCGTATTCATGACTTGTCTTGAAAGGCTCTGAAACTTCTCGGCCACATCGGCTGCGCGCTCATTCTCCGTCTGGCCCATATAGTTGTCCGCCACCTGTTTCATGGTAGTATTGATCTGTCCGGCGAGTATCGTCTTCGCGTCGATATCGGCCTTGCCACGGGCGATGTTGTCCGAACTGCTTTCTCCTTTGCCGGTGGCGCGGAAGAAGCGGTTATTGGACTCATAGGCTCCTCCTCGGAAGGGTTCCTTTACCTTGGTGCCAAAGGGACTGGATGCGCATCCTG
>JBDHXU010000003.1:0-74828 GCA_039810905.1 Cyclobacteriaceae bacterium
CCCTGATTGGAAAATGCAAGGCGGTGTTTGATCAACGCCTCCCGTGCGATATCATCGAGTGAAAGTCCGCCAATGCGGGAAACGGTTCCGGTGAAGAACTGGTCTGCCACTTCCTTGCTGATGCCCAACACCTCAAAGATTTGCGCTCCATGGTAAGATTGCAGTGTACTGATTCCCATTTTGCTCATGATCTTCAGTAGTTCGCCGCACACTGCTTTTTTGTAATTGTAAATTGCCTGTTCCTCTGTAACGTCTTCACGGAGCAGGTTGCGTTTCTTCATGTCATGGATGGTCTGATACACCAGGTAGGGATTGATCCCTGATGCCCCGTACCCAAGGAGAGTCGCGTAGTGATGGGTTTCCCATACGTCGCCAGCTTCAACAAGAAGACCAACTTTACCCCTGAGGCCTTTGCGGATCAGATCATGATGTACGGCTCCGAGTGCCAGCAATGAAGGTATTTGCGCATGACCGCTGTCGAAGCTCCTGTCGGAAAGAATTATGATCGTAAAACCATCTTCGATTGCATCTGTCACATATTGACACACACGATCAAGTCCCTTTTGAAGTGAACCAGGTTTGCCGTCTGCCTTGAAATAGGTGTAAACCGTTTTGGTCTGAAGGTGCCGATGATCGATGTACCGGATCTTTTCCAGCTCACTGTTGGAAAGGACGGGGATCGGCAATTCCAAAGTGATGCAATGCTCGGCTGTTTCTTCGAGAAGGTTAAGTGAACCTCCGACATGCGTAAGCAAAGACATTACCATTCGTTCCCGTATGGGATCAATCGGGGGATTGGTAACCTGCGCAAACAATTGCTTGAAATAACTTGAAAGGTGTTGCGCCTGGTTCGAAAGAACGGCCAGCGGTATGTCACTTCCCATTGATCCCAGTGCCTCCTTCCCTGTTTCGCACATTTGAGAAAGAACAACCCGCAAATCCTCTGTGGTGTAGCCAAAGGATATCTGTCTCTTGACAAATGTTCTTGGATCATATTTATGGAAGCTCCCGCCCGCCTCAGGAAGATCCTGAAGACGCACCTTGTTGTTTCGCACCCATTCGCCATAAGGTCTCTGTGTGCAGATCTTTTGCTTTAGCTCGTCATCGCTAATCACCCTGCCTTGTTCCAGGTCCACCACAAACATTTTCCCAGGCTGCAGACGTCCTTTGGTTATAATCCTCGCCGGATCTATATCCAGCACACCGGCTTCGGAGGCCATAACCACACGATCGTCGTCGGTAATCACGTAGCGGGAAGGTCGCAAGCCATTTCGATCGAGCGTAGCGCCTACTATTTTCCCGTCGGTGAAAGTGATGGAGGCCGGCCCGTCCCATGGCTCCATGAGGTTGGCATGGTATTCATAAAAGTCTTTCTTCTCCTGCGACATCTGTTCATTGCCATCCCAGGCTTCCGGAATCAGCATCATCATCACATGCGGAAGACTTCTTCCGGAATGCAGCAGAAGCTCAACAACATTATCCAGGTTGGATGAATCTGACTGTGCAGGGTTGCAGACTGGCAAGATCATGTCCAGCTCTTCCCTGGTGAAGTAGGGGGACACAAAAAATGCTTCCTTGGACTTGAGCCAATTGATGTTACCCTGAACCGTATTGATCTCACCATTATGGGCGATGAACCGGAAGGGCTGAGAAAGCCGCCACGATGGGAAAGTATTCGTTGAAAACCTGGAGTGAATGACTGCAAGTGATGATACAACTTCCTCATTTTCGAGATCTGCGAAATAATGCTTCAACTGCCGGGAAGTCAGCATGCCTTTATAGGCAATCGTTTTATAGGAGAGTGAAGAGAAGTAGAATTGGTAGTTAACGCCCTGAACCGATTCCGTTACAATGCGGGTTATATACTTGCGAAGGATGAAGAGCTTTCTTTCAAAGTCGTCTGGATTCTTAAGTGATTCCGGCCGCTTGATGAAAATCTGTTCCATTTGCGGCTCGGCCCGCAGTGCCGTTTCACCAATTTCATCGTTGCGTGTTGGAATTACACGATAACCGAGTAGGGTCATCTTCATTTTCTTGATTTGCCGGTTGAGCACGGTCCGGCATTCTTCCCGCACTTTGGGTTCCCGTGGAAAGAATACCATTCCGACTCCATACTGACCTGCTGAAGGGAGCTTGATACCGAGCCTGCCGCACTCGTTGGTAAGAAATTCATGAGGAATTTGAATCAGAATTCCGGCTCCATCTCCTGTATTTGACTCACAACCGCAGGCGCCACGATGGCTCATGCGCTCAAGCATGGTAATGGCATCCAAGACCAGTTGATGGGATTTTCTGGATTTGATGTTGGCAATGAATCCTACTCCGCAGGAGTCATGCTCAAATGACGGATCGTACAATCCGCGGGGGTTAGTTGCGTCCAATTCTCGTTTAGGTGAAGTTGAAATTTAGTTCACACTACAATCCGTTGATGATTTTTGAAGAGGAATCTCAAAAAAAAGTCTTCCCGCTAACTAACACTTAGTAGTGGAATCGTTTGTAAAGAAGGCTTTCTTCCCTTTTTGGCAACTTGTCAGGCAAATTTCGAATTACCTATTCATTACTTTTATTGCCGCTAAACCCTTCAGCATGGTACGTCAGTATATCGAAACCAATCAGGACAGATTTCTTACCGAGTTGTATGATCTCATCCGGATCCCATCCGTCAGCGCAGACAGTCGCCATAAGGGGGACATTAGAAAGGCGGCAGAATATGTTCGCGACAGAATCAAAGAGGCGGGCGCTGATAAGGTTGAAATAAAAGAGACAAAGGGACATCCCATTGTTTATGGTGAAAAAATGACAGGGGCTTCAAACCCAACAGTATTGGTCTATGGACATTACGATGTTCAACCTCCTGATCCCCTTGATAAGTGGATCACGCCACCGTTTGAACCTACAGTGAGAGATGGCAAGATCTATGCCCGCGGAGCCTGCGATGACAAAGGGCAATTCTACATGCACATCAAAGCCTTTGAAATCATGATGAAGAAAGGGCTGATCAACTGCAATGTCAAGTTCATGATTGAAGGTGAGGAGGAAGTAGGTTCTGATAATCTGGGAATCTTCGTGAAAGAGAATAAGGAGCTGCTGAAGGCTGATGTCATTCTCATCTCGGATACTTCCTTGATATCGCTTGATCAGCCATCTATCACAGTGGGCCTTCGCGGATTGAGCTACATGGAAGTTGAGGTTACGGGACCGAACCGTGATCTACATTCCGGTGTGTACGGAGGAGCTGTTGCCAATCCCGCTACTGTGCTTTGTAAAATGATTGCCTCACTACATGATGCGAATGGCAGGATTACCATTCCGGGTTTCTACGATCAAGTGGATGAACTATCGTCTGCTGAAAGGCAAGACATGAACAAAGCTCCATTTGACCTGCAGGCATACAAAAGTGATTTGGAAATTGGTGAGGTATATGGAGAGAAAGGCTATACAACCCTGGAACGAACCGGAATCCGTCCTACTCTGGAGGTCAATGGCATTTGGGGTGGTTATACTGGTGAAGGGGCAAAGACTGTGCTGCCTTCGAAGGCACATGCAAAAATTTCCATGCGTTTGGTACCGCACCAGAATTCAAAAGAAATCAGCGAACTCTTCACCCGTCATCTGCTCAGCATAGCACCCCCAACGGTTAAGGTTAAGGTGATACCGCATCATGGCGGGGAGCCTGCCGTTACCCCCACCGACTCGAAGGCCTTCAAGGCGGCTGCAAGTGCGTTTGAAGAAGTATGGGGTAAGTCACCCATTCCCACCCGTGATGGGGGCAGCATACCAATTGTGGCGCTCTTCAAGAAAGAGCTGGGGCTTGACACTGTGCTGATGGGATTTGGTCTGGACTCCGATGCACTTCATTCGCCCAACGAGCATTATGGGTTGAAGAACTTCTTTATAGGAATCGAGACCATCGTAGCCTTTTACAAGCACTTCGGAAAGTAAGGCCAACAATTGTGACAAACAAAAAACCCCGACTTTCACCGGGGTTTTTTTAGAGCGATTATTGCATCGAATAAATCAGGAAGGGCAATGATGACCAATTATTTTTTGGATTCATTCCTCCTGACCCTTGCCCCTTCTTGAATTCTTCTTCCGTCATTACCTTGATGGGAGCAAAAAGCTTGTCTGACGTAAGCTTGTCGTTGATCTTCTTCAGTTTATCATTTTTGAGTTGTTCGAATTTGGTGTTTGCCTTATTCAACTCTTCATCCAGTGTGCCAACGCGTTCAATCTGGGCGGAGCCTGGGCGACCTGGATACCCACTTACCTGACCGTAGAGTTCGGAAATTTGTTCCGCCAACTTCTCATCAGTATTAATATAGAAGTCCCCGCCCCTGAAAACCAATGAGCTATTCTGGTCCTCCACCTCCTTGATGAAAGGGTTCACTAGCTTGCCCATCTTTGGATTCTTTTCAACAACCGATTTGGCCTGCTTCGCCATTCCATCCTGAGCGGCATACAGGTAAGCGAGGTGCTCTGTTTGACGGTAAAGTCTCATCGTTGTTTCCTGTTGTAGCTTTCTGTCTTCAGCGGTATAAGGCGAATTGTCGGGATACTTGAGCGTAAAACTGGTCCAGAATTCTTCCTTTCCCTTGATGACTTTCACCTTGTATGTGCCGGCTGGCAAATTGGGGCCAAAGATAGAACCGAACAGGGCCTGCGGATTTTCAGATGGCGCAGCCTTTGGTTTTTCCAGCGTGGCGGTCATCTCAACAACATTGATCCCCGCACTTTTCCCTGCCGGGAGTTCGCGTATAAGGTTGTCGTTTTGGTCATATACTTCAATGGCCATCTTGCCAAAGGTGTGACGTTTGTTCATGAAGTAGATGATTTTCGCCACGCGGCTTGGATTTTCACCACTGTAGTTTCCATCTCCTCCAAACCATCCACCACCTGCACCAGGATCGTTCAGTTCAGTGGGTCGTGTTTGAAAGAAGTGGATACTCTTCGCCATTACTTCAGGCGTCAATTGCCTGAGCGGCGAAATATCATCGATGATCATCAGCGCCCGGCCATGCGTCGCGAGCACCACGGCGTCTTCGACAGGGTGAATGGCGATGTCATGCACTGCAACCTTGGGCACGTTGTTTTCAAAGCGTGACCATTTCTTACCTCCATCAATGGAGATGTATAAGCCGAACTCAGTGCCAAGATAGAGGAGATTGGGGTTCACGCGGTCCTCACGGATTACCCATGCATAGCCTTCAATATCAGCGGTGGCAAGGGGAGTCCACGTCTTGCCGAGATCTGAAGTCTTGAAAACATAAGTCTTCATATCACCATTGCGGTGATTGTCAAACGTGACGTAAGCCGTTGCTCGATCAAAATGACCGGCTTCAATGGATGAGCACCAGTTTCCTGTCGGCAGTCCGGGAATTTGAGCAGTAACATTACTCCAATTCGCCCCCTGGTTTTCAGTCACCTGCAGATATCCATCATCGGTGCCTGCCCAGATAACCTTCTCGTCTTTGGGGGACTCAGCAACATAATAAACGGTGGCGTTGTTTTCGGCTGATGAGTTGTCGATGGAAAGTCCGCCCGTCTTGCTCTGCCGCTGACGCTTTGGATCATTGGTGGTCAGATCAGGTGAAATCCTCTTCCAGGTGTCACCACGATCTTCTGACATGAAAAGGAACTGGGCGCCTGCATAAATGCGATCCGGTTTATTCGGACTTTGAACAATTGGGGTATTCCAGTTGAAGCGAAGTTTGGGGCCATTCAGCTCCTGGTATGGCTTGATGTCCTTGGCCTGCCCGGTCTTTTTGTTGTATCTGGCCATATGCCCTCCCTGGTATTCGGCATATACAATGTCGTTGTCTGTTGGGTGCGGAGAAGACCAGAATCCATCACCGCCATATGTAACCTCCCAGTCTTTGTTGGTTATGCCTCCTGGCTTCTGAGATGGGCCATACCACGAACCATTATCCTGAAGCCCTCCGTATACGCGGAATGGCGTCTGCTTGTCCACTGCAACATGATAGAATTGCCCTACCGGCAGATTCATCCACATTTTGAAAGTGTAGCCCTGGTCCAATGATTCGTAAACGCCGCCGTCCGTTCCGAGCAGAATATGATAGGAGTTGTTCGGATCTATCCAGGCTGCATGAACGTCAGAGTGAACGCTCTGAATGGGTCTGAATTTCTTTCCACCGTCCGTACTGATAATTGGAGTGAAGGCGCACTTCACAAGAATGCTGTCATGTTTGGGATCAACGGTTAGGCGTGAAAAGTAAAAAGGACGAACTCCATTGTTGAAGTCACTGTTCACCAGCTTCCAGCTGGCCCCTGCATCAGTTGATTTGTACATGCCTTTGATGTCCTTAGACTCCACACTTGCATAAAGTACATTGGGATTGGAGGGAGCGGCTGCAATGCCAATGCGTCCCAGCATTCCGGAAGGGAATCCATTATGAATCTTGTTCCATGTCTTGCCCCCGTCGATGCTTTTATAGAGACCACTGGTGCCTGTAAATCCTGAATCGAAGAAATCAGGATAACGCCGGTGACTCCACATGGCAGCATAGATTATATCGGGATTTCTTGGATCCATTTCCATGTCTGCACAACCTGTATTTTCATCAATGAACAGAATGCGGTTCCATGTCTTGCCACCGTCAGTGGTTTTGTAAACACCCCTCTCCTGGTTGGCATTCCAGAGATGGCCCTGCGCAGCCACATATACGGTATTCCCATCATTGGGATGAATAATGATGTCGCTGATATGCTCGGTGTCTTTCAGACCCAAATGTTCCCAGGTTGTTCCGCCATTCACTGATCTGTATATGCCTGTTCCCACACTCACACTGTTCCGCACCCATGGTTCGCCGGTGCCAACCCAAAGGGTATCGGGATGTTTCTGATCCAGCGTGATCTTGCCGATGGACATGGTGTAATCATCAAACACGGGCCTGAAGTCAGCGCCTGCGCTTATGGATTTCCAGACGCCGCCGCCTGCACTTCCCACATAAATAATGGTAGGCTTACGGTTGACAACCTCAATGTCAGCGATGCGTCCGCTCATGACCGCTGGCCCGATGTGACGTGCACGCAGGCCTCCGAGGATCGCTTTTCCTGACATTTCCGTTTGGCCCGTTGCTGACCATGCAGCGATCAAGCCCAAGCATAGGGTAAATATTTTTTTCATAGGGTATAGAAAAACAGAAAAAGAGACTTTGAAGTCTCTTTTCCTGATTTGGTTAAGAATCATTTTTTGGGGAATGCAAAAATGCTTTCGTCTGTAATGTCGTTGAGCGAGATCTTCTCAATGGTCATTTTGAAGCCTGTCTGACCGTTGACTTTTTGCTCCATGGAGAAAGGGAACATAAGTCCGCCCACTTCCTGGTAATCGCTCAGATAGGTTCTGACTTCGGTTCCTTTCTGTGGACCGCTGCGGATGTAGCGGGCAACGACAATTGGGACAAAGTTCTCTGAGTCGAAAAAGTGATATTCCGTAATGTCGTCTTTTTCATTTTTCTTGTTACGGACAAGTTTAAGCTTGAAACACTTAACGCCGTCAATTTCCTCCGTCCCCTCCAGCGTCACTTCATGACCTTTCTTGCCATAGTCGATGAAGTTGTCCTCAAAAGTTTCATCCTTCACATCCTTGGCCTGCTCATCGTCCATTTTGACAGGGTCCTTACCACCGGCAAATGGATTCAGCATCCAGGCATCTTTTCCGTCATAGGCCTGTGCAATCAATTCGGTGCCCTGCACATTGATGACGAACTTCTGCTTGTTGGGAGCCATTTCATATACTGAAAAAGGGAACTCCTGGCCTGGTCCCATCATGGCTTTACCAGCTGAGGTCCTTGACTTAAGGGCCTTCCATTTGTCAAGGCCTCCGGTGTTAGTGAAATACTTACTGAGTATTTCGTCCACATTTTGACCGTTCGATGCCGTAAAGGTGATAACGGCAAGGGCTAGAAAGAGCGATCTAAGCTTCATATGTTAAAGGTATTGGTTGAGTTTGAACGTGAAGAATACAAAATTATGCAAAATCGCGGGCCCATGCCCTGCTACACGCTTCTGACGAATAAATCGGTCAATTTGTTGCCTTGCGACCTGTAAAAAATAAGCAAGTGCTCCCATTCAAACTATTTTGACCGCTGTTCGGTTAACTTTACGACCCAAAATATTTCTGCATGCGCTACCTGGTATTCCTGCTGATGACCCTTCTTTCCGTCTCTCTTTCAGCTCAGGTGCTTACTCCGGCCAAATGGTCAAATTCTGTTTCTTCCCCTTCACCTGCAGTGGGAGATGAAATTGAACTTGTCTTCAAAGCAACCATCGACAAGAAGTGGTACCTCTACAGCACAGAATTTCCCTGCGAAGACGGTCCCATCAAGACAACGTTCACATTTAAGCCTGATCCCAGCTACCAGCTAGTCGGCAGTGTACGGGCCATTAATCCAGTTGACAAGCATGACGAAATTTTTGAGTGCGACGTAAGGATCTTCAAGGGGACAGGTGAATTCCGGCAGAAAATCAAAGTGCTCAAGCCTGACCTGCGCATTTCAGGAGAATATGAATACCAGGTTTGCAGTGACGTCGACGGGAAGTGCATACCATTCAGTGATGAGTTTGATTTCTCAGGGATAAAGGCTTCAGGGCAGGCAATAGAAACCGCAGCGGATTCAAACCCCATCGCTTCTCAAAATCAATCAGAGACAATTGCTGCAGACGTCACTTCAACAGCGGTCAATGGACCAACTCTCGACAAGTCCATTCTCGAGGGCAAGTCGGAACTTGAGAACAGTTCTCTCTGGGGCTATCTTCTTTTTGCATTCATCATCGGATTCACTTCTCTTATTACTCCATGCGTCTTCCCCATGATTCCCATGACGGTAACTTTCTTTCTCAAGGACAACCAGACGAGGGCGCAGGGAATTCGAAAGGCGCTGATCTTCGGCGCATCGATCATTGTCATCTACACTTCAGCAGGAACATTGTTTGCAGTTCTGCTGGGCACTGATGGTTTGAATGCGTTGGCCACGCATTGGATTCCCAATCTCTTCGTATTTGGAATCTTCATCGTCTTTGCCCTCTCCTTCTTCGGACTATTTGAAATCAACGCGCCACATCAACTGGTGAACAAGGCAGATCGTCAGGCTGACCGGGGTGGACTTGTAGGTATCTTCTTCATGGCCGCAACTCTAGTGCTGGTTTCGTTCAGCTGTACGGTACCCATTGTTGGAAGCGTGCTGTTTCTCACCGCGAGCGGCCAGATTCTGAGACCCATTCTATCCATGTTTTTCTACTCGCTGGCATTTGCCATCCCTTTCACCTTGTTTGCTGCCTTCCCGGAATGGATCAAAGGCCTTCCCAAATCTGGTGGCTGGCTGAATTCTGTCAAGGTAACGCTCGGGTTCCTGGAGCTGGCGCTATGCTTGAAGTTCTTCAGCATTGCGGATCAGGCTTATCACTGGGGACTTTTGGACAGGGAAGTGAATATTGCATTGTGGATCGTGATATTTTCTTTGATGGGCTTCTATTTTCTGGGCAAGATTCTGTTACCTCATGACAGCCCTGTCGAGAAAATAACGGTACCAAGACTGTTGCTTGCTACGGCCACGTTTTCATTTGTACTTTATCTGATTCCTGGAATGTGGGGGGCTCCTCTCAAGGCGCTTGCCGGATATCTGCCGCCGCTCTACACGCATGATTTTGATCTTGTCTCATTGACGCGCAAAACCAGCGTGAATGAAACTTGTGAGGACCCGCAATATGCAGACTTCCTTCATCTCCCTCACGGCTTGCAGGGTTATTTCGATTACAAGCAGGCGATTGCCTGCGCCCGTCAGATGAACAAGCCGCTCTTCATCGACTTTACCGGACACGGCTGCACCAACTGTCGTGAAATGGAAGCAGTAGTGTGGAGTGATCCTCAGGTACTGGCACGGCTTCAGAATGATTATGTGGTTGTGGCGTTGTATGTGGATGACAAAACTGAATTACCGGAAACGCAATGGTACACCTCCAAATACGACGGGAAGGTGAAGAAGACCATTGGCAAGCAAAACGCCGATTTGCAGATCAACAACCTCCAGAATAATGCGCAACCCTTCTATGTGTTGGTGGGAAAGGACGAACGGGTTCTCGCCTGGCCTTATGGCTATGATCGGAGCCCTGAGAAGTTTATTCATTTCCTTGATGCCGGCAAAAGGAAGTACAGGGAACTATACCCCTGAAATTGTTAGTTTTGAGCTCCTGATGTATGATTTTTTGCAGGAATAGCTCTGAAGATGAAGCCCTATCTCAAAAAATTTGTTTTAATCGGTACCGGACTCTTAACGGCAGCCTTGGGGATTTTTTTGCTGTCGCAGGTTTCAGAAGATGATGTGTCAGTGGAACCTCAGTCTGTGACGCCCGCTCAGATGACGGAAGTCCCGTCTCTTCTTTTTGGTATGGATGTAAAAAACCTAGATGTTCTTGAAGAGACGGTACGTCCAGGGAAGAGGTTTGCTGATCTGCTGGATGGCCACTACGTAAGCCCGACCGTCACGCGTCAATTGAACACGTTAACTCGTTCACAATTTGATTTCCGTAAGATCGTGTCCGGACGTAAATACACCCTGCTTTCTGAGCGGGATTCAGCCAGGTCTCTTCAGGCTCTTATCTATGAACCGAGCGCTACAGATTATTTCGTCTTTTACCTGAAAGATTCTTTCCGAATTACAGAAGGACATCGTGAAGTTACGATCGTAGAGAAACAGGTAGCGGGCGTCATTGGTTCCAGTTTATCTGAGACCATCAATACTATCGGGCTGTCCCATGAACTTACCAACCGTTTCGTGGACATTTTCGCCTGGCAGATCGACTTTCAGATGCTGCAGAAAGGCGATCGTTTCAAACTTATTTATGAAGAAAAACTAGTTGACGCTTTGCCGGTTGGCATTGGAAGAATCCTGGGAATATACTTTGAACATTTCGGTAATGTATATTATGCCATACCGTTTGATCAGGGTGAAGGGCTGGATTATTTTGATGAAAGAGGAAACAGCCTGAGGAAGGCGTTGCTGAAGTACCCGATAGAGTTTACGCGTATCAGTTCAGGTTATACCCATAAGCGCTTTCATCCTATTCTGAAATCGTTCACATCTCATCCGGGAATTGACTTTGTTGCAGCATTGGGCACACCTATCAGGAGTGTGGGTGACGGAATTGTACTGGAAGCACAGTACAAGGGTTGGAACGGGAATTATGTGAAGATTCGACATAACGACACTTACTCCACGCAGTACCTTCATATGTCCAGAATAGCCGAGGGTGTGCACCCAGGAGTTCGTGTTAGGCAGGGCGAGGTGATAGGATTTGTGGGAAGCACAGGGTTGTCCACCGGCCCCCATTTATGTTACCGCTTTTGGAAGAATGGGGTTCAAGTGGACCCTTTGAGAGTGGAACTTCCTCCATCACAGCCGGTCAAAGAAGAACAGATGGGCACTTTTGAACTATCCAAGCTTGATGTTCAACGAAGGCTGAACCGGATTTTTCTTCCTGAGCCGCCGGTTACAATGGTCGCTTACTGAGTAATTCATCATTGAAATCCAGTTTCCGTAATTTGCGCCTTTCAGGGAAGGTATTATTGTGCGCACGCTCCTGTTCTTTATAGTCTTATGTTGGGTATCGTGGGATATCCGCGCTCAAAGAGTGGGCGTTGTAATGAGCGGTGGTGCTGCCAAAGGCATGGCGCATATTGGGATGCTCAAAGCCCTGGAAGAAAATGAAATCCCGATTGATTATGTTGTAGGCACATCCATGGGTGGTATCATCGCCGGCTGCTATGCAGCCGGGTTGAGCCCTGAACAGATTGAGGAGGTGATGGTGGATAAGCAACTTCTCAGGTGGATCAATGGGCAACTTGAGGATGGCTATAACTACTATTACAACAAGGACGAGCCATCTCCTTCCTTTTTGAAATTGAACCTTTCACTCGACTCAACTTTCAATTTCAATCTCAATACTACTTTAGCCAATGATCTGTCGCTCAATTTTGCAATGGCCGAAAAAATGGCACAACCGTCAGCCATTGCCAAGGGCAATTTTGACAGCCTTTTTGTTCCATTGAGGGTTGTGGCGGCGGAAATCTTCACGCAAAGTCAGGTCATTATAAAAAGCGGATCGCTGGGAGATGCGCTGCGCGCCACCCAAACGGTGCCGTTTTTCTACACACCTATTCGCGTAAACGGCAAGTACTTGTTTGATGGGGGAGTCTACAACAATTTTCCTGTGGACGTTGCCGTTAATGAATTTAATCCTGATATAATCATCGGTTGCAATGTGTCCAGCAAGGTATACAGCGAATATCCCAAGAACGATGACGAGAAGCTTATCAGCAAGTCCCTGATCTACCTTCTTCTTGACAAGTCTGATCCCGGAAGGGTCCCGGCCTCGGGGATATACATTCAACCCAACCTCAAAGATTTCAGTGGATTTGATTTCGCAAAAGCGAAAGCACTCATTGACAGCGGATACGCCGAGACCATGCGGAAAATGCCTGAGATCAAAGCCAAAATTGCGGGAAGAAAAACATGCGAGGATGTTGCCGCGGCAAGAAATTTATTTAACAACCGAAGCCGGCCGCTGATTGTGGATCATATTCTTGCCCAGGGCTACAACAATAAGCAAAATCGATACATCAGCCGCTTTTTTGGAAAAGGTGGTCAGCAACTTTACCTCAGGGATATCAAATCCGGATACTACAGACTGGTATCGGATGACTATTTCAAGAATATCTATCCGAGTTTTGTGCCTGACACAGTGACCAACCAGTTTGATTTTCAATTGACACGCAGGCAGCACAACAACTTTCAGGTTGACTTCGGGGGAGTAATCGCGACGAGAAACATCAGCAACATTTTTCTTGGTTTGAATTACTATGATTTCAACAGGATGCTCAAACACTTCAGTGCTAACTTCAGTACAGGAAGCTTTTATAAGTCGGGGGAAGTAAAGGCACGAATTGACTTTCCTTTTCTGGGGCAATTCTACATCGAGCCTGTGGCACGAATGAATAGCTGGGACTACACAAGCATCGATGACATCATCCAGGAAGGAAGCAGCAGCACGGTGCTCGACAGAATTGACAGGAAAGTAGGAGCGAGCGTAGGGTGGCCTGTAGGGAAGCAATTCAAGGCATCATTGGGTGCTTATTTTATCAGCAACACAGATCGTTATATCGACAAGGAAGTATTGGTTACTTCCGACACGCTAGACCAACTTCTTCTCAGCGGCGGTAAATACAGTTTTCATTTTACAACCAACAACCTCAACCGGAAGCAATACGCGAATGCAGGAAAATTCATTGAGTTTGGTGTAGATTATCTTAACCTCTGGGAATCATTTCTGCCCGGCAACACCTCCACTTTATATAAATCCGCTGTCAATGATGTGAATCGCAGCTGGGTCCGGGCATCTTTGGTTGCGGAGCAGTACTTCAGAAAAGGCATCTACAGCTCTGGATATTATTTGCACGCCACGTTTTCCAATCAACCCTTGTTTCAAAACTACCAGGGCACGATCATCAATGCGCCGGGATTCTTTCCGATCCAGGATAGCAGGACCTGGATCCTGGACAACTTCAGGGCATTCAATTTTATCGCCGGCGGATGGAGGAATGTTTTTACCCTGCGGAAGAGTCTCGATCTTCGCCTTGAAGGTTATGCTTTCAAACCGTTCCAAAGCATTGTCAGAGGTTCCGGCCAAGAGGCGGTACTCACTACTGATTTGACGAAAGTATCTTTTGCCGGCACTGCCGGTCTGGTTCTGCACTCCACCATCGGTCCGATCAGTTTTAGTGTGAATTATTATGAAGGAAAGAAGGACCCTTTAGGTATTCTCCTTCATGTCGGGTTCCTCATGTACCGCAATACTTCTTTGGAGTAAGTCGTCAAAATGTGCTTTTTTGGCCTGCTGGGCCACTTTGAATAATGTTCCTTACAAAAATTTAAGTATGTTTAAAGCCGGAATCTACCACCCCGGCTTACACCAAGACATGAAGAGATTTATCCTAATTCTTCTGCTGGCATCAGTTCAGCAAGGATTCAGTCAAACTGTACAATGGGCATCAAAAGTAATTGAGTTCTCATCTGAGCTGACTTCCGTTCAATATTCTGCGGACCAGGCATTGGGCAAACCCAATGTGATGCCAGCAGGAGGACAAAATCCAAACGCGTGGACACCGGACAAACCAAAGCGGCAGGAATTTATCAAGCTGGGATATGCCACTCCCATGCAAATTCAGCAGGTGGCCATTGCAGAATCCTACAACCCGGGAGCACTCTTCAGACTCTATGCGTATGATGAACAGGGCGGCGAGCATCTTTTGCGAACATTTAATCCGGCACCGATTCCGTTAAAGGCGAGAATGCTCAATTATATGCTCGAAAAGACTCCTTATAAGGTTGCGGCCATCAAATTGGAGTTTGCAGGAGATGCGGTTACGGACTATTTCTCCATAGACGCCGTTGCCATCGCGGATGTAGCCATTCCGATCATAGCAGATATTGCAGTGCCCGAATTACTAAGCAAAGGGCTGACAATCGAACACCTCGACAAGAACGTGAACAGCGACTACAGTGAACTGAATCCGCTTTTGTCACCAGATGGGAAGACCATGTATTTCTCCCGCAAGAATCACCCTGATAATATTGGCGGAGTCAATGACAAGGAAGACATCTGGTACTCTGAACTTACACCCGATGGGAAATGGGCACTCGCAAAAAACATGGGTCCTCAATTCAATAATGCGGGACCCAATTTTGTCAATGCGGTATCATCCACACCGGACGGCAACACAGTGCTGGTCCTTGGCAACAAATATATGCCCAATGGAAAGATGCTGGCCGGTGTATCAATCAGCACCCATCAAGGCAACAGCTGGACTAAACCTGCACCGATAGAAATTGAAAATGATTACAACTACAGCGAGAAGGCGAACTATTTCCTTGCCAATACACGCAAGACTTTGCTGATGTCGATTGAAAGGGAGGACTCCCGGGGCTCGCGCGACATTTATGTTTCATTTCAGAAGAACGATAGTACCTGGACGGAACCGTTAAATCTTGGGTCAGTGGTAAACACTGCCGGTGAAGAATCAGCGCCATTTTTGGCTTCCGATGATAAGACGCTGTACTACTCGTCCAACGGATTCAGTGGTTATGGCGGAGCGGATGTGTATATGTCCAAGCGTCTGGATGACACCTGGACCAATTGGTCAGAGCCGCAGAATATGGGACCTGATATCAACTCGAAGCTCGACGATCTCTTTTTCAACGTTCCCTCCAACAGTGATTTTGCCTATTATTCTCGGGGGGTGACGGAAGAGAATTCAGATATTTTCAGAGTCAAGCTACCTATCTATAAAAGCCCTGAACCTGTGGTTATTGTGAAGGGAAAGCTTATCGATGGCAAGACCGGAAAACCGATTGGCGCGAAGATCATTTACGAACGTTTGCCTGATGGTAAGGAAGTGGGCGTTGTACTATCAGATCCGGTTACAGGTGAGTATGAAATTCATCTTCCGGGCGGTTATCTCTACGGTGTGCGTGCTGAGGCAGAAGGTCACATTTCAGAGAATCAGAACCTTGATCTGAGAGGGGACACCAAAGACGGCACGATTGAAATAAGAAACATCAGCCTGGCTCCGATAGAGGTGAAGGCTATCGAACCAGAGGCCACGATCGTGCTTAACAATATATTCTTCGATTTTGACAAGTCGGTCCTTAAGCCCGAGTCATTTCCTGAATTGAACCGGATTGTAACGCTGATGCAGGAACGCAGCACCATGACGGTTGAAATTGGCGGCCATGCCGATTCCACTGGTCCAGATGATTATAATATGGCTCTTTCAGGCCGGAGGGCGAAGGCGGTATCCGACTATTTAACAGAGCACGGTGTGGACAAGAGCAGAGTAAGTACCGTTGCGTATGGCGAGAAAAAACCAGCCGTCTCTAATGCAACTGTCGCAGGCAGAAGAAAGAACAGAAGGGTTGAATTCAAGATCATTAAACTCTGACGAATATGATACTGAAAACATCCCTCACCCTTCTGTCAGTATCGCTTTGCTTGACTGCAACCGCGCAGTTGAGCGATACCCTTGTATACGCCGAAGGGAAGATATATAACCATCAGACTAAAGAGCCAGTACACGCAACTATTTCGTACGAGAGTCTACCCTACGGTAACATTGTTGGGTCGCTGTCAGGAACATCCTACAAGTTTCCGTTTTATGAGAAGACCAGGTATTCCATCACCGTAGAGGCCCCTGGCTATGCAACCGCCAAGTACATGCTGGACCCGGCCACAGCAAATGCCAGCAGAATTGTAGTGCAGGACATTGAGATGGGGCTTCCTCCAAAGGCCGGAGTAGTGGCAGAAACTACACATCATGTAGGAAAAGTAATGAGGCTCGATGCACTGGTATTTCAGCAGCGCTCCTCAATTATCAGCCCTGAGTCCTATCCAGAATTGAATTCAGTGGCTAAAATGCTTCATGATAATCCAAGAATGGTCATTCAGCTCGAAGGCCACACGGATACGCGGGGTGATGCAAAATTGAATCTGAAGCTTTCTGAAGACCGGGTGGAGTCCGTACGCGATTATCTTGTTTCTAAAGGTGTTGCAAAATCACGTATCAAACTGAAAGCATTTGGCGGCACCATGCCTCTCAGCAAGGAGAATACCGAAGAAGCTCACCGCTTGAATAGAAGGGTGGAAGTTCGGGTCCTTGAAAACTAATCTTCAAATAAGGTCGGAGCGGGATTTTCAGTCGGTTGCTGCTTCAGCAGGGTCAGACATTCCAGCCTGGCTTTTTCATCCATCTTACTTGCCTCTACTGCTTTTTGGAGTAGACCCCCGAGGGTTTCACACCGGGGTGTATCGTACCATGATTTAGCCTCGCGGAGCAGCTGAGCGCTACTGAGATAATCCCCGTCGTTGAATGCTCTGGCCGATTGGTTGAAGTAAAGCAATCCTATAAGACTATGATTGGATATGCTCCTGAAGATTTCAAATGAATAGTTATTCAACACCCTGTTGGAGGGCAACGTGGGTTGCTGAAGGTGATAGGATGTAAGGTGGTCATGGATTTCATCAGCTCCCGTTACCAGCCCGCTCACCGGATCAGTGGCTTCAAGCAGTACGGTGCCTCTTGTGGTATAGATCATGATGAAGATGTGATAGTTCGTTTCCATGATGTCATACCGGATGTGAAGCCGCTCCAGTGTTGCTGCGTACAGTGCAGTAGCAGTCAGACAATCATAAATGCCGGATTCCAGAGTCTCACTTAGACTTGCATGCACCCTGTATTTCAGTAAGAACTCTTCCCTCACCAGTCTATAGGTCCTTTTCAGCATCTTCATTTCTGAGGAAGAACCATCAGCTTGAATAGCTGCAATCACCTTATCGAACCGCCCCCAGACGTTAGTCGCATCCTGGCTGTCCAGCTTCACATATTGAATCAAGTCTTCCTCAAGCGTTTGGGCCCAAAGCTGAGATGAGGCTGCAATGAACAATATGGCCAGCGCTTTATTCAAAATCTTGACTTAACAATTCGGTAACATGGATAATATAAAGTTAATAAAAGAGGCAATTAGTTCATATTGACTTAACATTAGCCTATTTTAATATGACTTGGCGGTTTGCTGGCTAACTTTGGGTCAAACAAGGACCTATGGAAAAGGTGTCCATCTTACCTGTGGAGACATCGGCTGTACTAGGCCAACTAAAAGAGAGGGCCTTGGCGCTCAGGTCGGAACCCGTGCGAAACAGAAAAAAGAGGCTTGGCAGCCTTCTGGACTGGATCAGCGCCAACCGGGAAAGGATCAAGTCTGCCGTTCATGCCGACTTCAATAAACCACTTCTGGAGGTTGACACTTCGGAAATCTATCCGGTCCTGACTGAACTTAGGCATGCCATTCATCATCTTGAAGGATGGGTCCGCCCGGTGAAAGTTGATGCAACTGCCGCCTATCTGGGAACCAGGTCGGAGATAAGATTTGAGCCAAAGGGTGCCTGTTTGATAATAGCTCCGTGGAATTTCCCGTTCAACCTCTGTGTCGGCCCGCTGGTTTCCTGTCTGGCAGCAGGTAATACTGCATGTATCAAGCCTTCCGAACTTACCCCCCATACTTCGTCCCTTATCCGTGACATGGCGAATGAGGCCATTGAACCCGGAATTGTTGTTGTATTGGAAGGAGGCCCGGAGGTATCGCAAAGCCTTATTGAACAACCTTTTGATCACATATTCTTTACAGGGAGCCCTGCAATAGGCAAGGTTGTAATGCAGGCGGCTGCGAACAACCTCACCTCAGTCACTTTGGAACTTGGCGGCAAGTCTCCAGCCATTATTGATTCTTCTGCCAACATCAGCGATGCAGCAAGAAGGATCGCATTCGGAAAGTTCTTCAATAATGGCCAAACCTGCATCGCTCCGGATTACATTTTGGTGGAGGAGAAAATCAGGGATGTATTTGTTGAAGAGCTTAAGAAACAAACGCTAAGACTCTTCGGAGACAAGGGTGCAATTGGAGAGGATTCGCCCAACTATTCAAGAATTGTCAATGAAAGGCATTATGATCGTGTAACCAGTCTGCTCTCAGAAGCAGTTCAGGTCGGCGCAAGGCCAGAGGTATTGGGCACGCCCAACCGCGCGACCAACTTTATGCCTCCCGTAATCCTTACCCAGGTTCCAATAACGGCCCGGATCATGCAGGAAGAAATTTTCGGACCGTTGTTACCGGTGGTGACATTCACAAACAGGGAGGAAGTAGTCCGACGGGTAAACGATAAACCAAAGCCGCTGGCGTTGTATGTTTTTGCGCAGAACAAGAAATTCCGCGAGTTCATTCTGGCCCGCACTTCCGCCGGCAGCGTTTGTATTAATGAGTGTGTGCTTCAGTTTACACATCCAAACCTTCCGTTTGGCGGAGTGAATAACAGTGGAATAGGGAAATCGCATGGACGGTTCGGGTTTCTTGCATTTTCCAATGAAAAGCCGGTCTTACACCAGAGATCAGGCTGGGCTGGACCCTATCTTTTGCATCCACCCTATACGCAAGGGATGAAAAAAGTCGTTGATATTCTGCTGAAGTGGTTCTAGTGCAGAGATGACGAAAGTCTCCCTGTACAGCATGAAAGATCAAAATGTTGAAAATACCTGTTGATTAATTTTGTAACCCCATTCAAGTCAATACGAATATGAAGCTTCTTAAAAAACTTCTCATTGGCATAGCAATATTCCTGGTTATTATGGTGACGGCCGCTGCTATTCTTCCTTCCTTATTCAAGGACGACATCAAGGCGGCGATCGATAAGCAGATCGCAGCATCGGTGAATGCTGATGTGGTATTTGATGTGAACAACTTCAGTCTGAGTATTTTCAGGCACTTTCCCAATATCACGGCTGAGATACGCGAATTAGGTGTATTCAACCGCGCTCCTTTTGAGGGAGAGCATCTATTTGTGGTGGAAAGGCTGGATGTGGAAATCAACCTGATGGACATCCTCTTTGGGAAGCAGATGAAGCTGAAGGGAATTACCCTGGTGAAGCCCCAGATCAACGTGAAGGTCTTGAAAGATGGCAAAGCCAATTATGACATCGCAATCCCTTCAGCAGATACAGTAAAAAAGGAGGAGGCGCCTTCCAAATTCTCATTCCGCATCGATCATTGGGAAGTAATTGATGGAGACATCGTTTATGACGATCAATCCATACCTTATTTCCTCGAGGTCAGGAAACTGCAACATACGGGCAGCGGGGATTTTACGCAGGACGTGTTTGACCTGAGGACACACTCGGTGGCCGACACGGTAACCACGGGGATGGGAGCCATGCAGTTCCTGACCAACAAACGGGCAGAAATTGATGCGGTCATTACCATCAGTGACAACATTTCAAAGTTCACTTTCAAAGAGAACAGCGCGAAGATCAATGACTTCGCATTGAATTTTGATGGCTGGTTCAAAATGAATCCTGACAACTATGGAATGGACATCACCTTCAAGAGCCCGGAGAACTCATTCAAAAGCCTGCTGTCTCTGGTACCAGGAGTCTACACGAAGGGTTTCAAGGATATTGAAACGAAGGGCGAACTTCAGTTTGCGGGATTTGTGAAGGGAACTTACAGCGAAAAGCAGTTGCCGGCATTCAATGTAAACCTGAAGGTGAGTGATGCCATGTTCAAGTATCCTGAACTTCCTACAGCTATTTCAGATATTCATATGGATCTTCTTGTAGACAACAAGGATGGAGTTGTAGACAATACACTGGTTGACCTTAAAAGCATGCACTTGAATTTTGGAGCGAACCCGGTGGATGCAAGACTCTTGATTGGCAATCTTAAAACCTACCCTGTCGACGCTGCCATCAAGGCAAAGTTGAACTTGGAAGAATTGGGCAAAATGTTTCCCATGGAGGGACTTACCATGAAAGGTCTGTTTTTCATGGAGGCAACTGCCAAGGGAACTTATGACAGTATTCGCAAAATCATACCTGCCATGAACGTGAAGATGGATTTAAAGGATGGTTATGTCAAAGCCTCGCAGTTCCCAATTCCACTGGAGCAAATGAATGTTCATGCCACTGTGGCAAATGCCAGCGGCAAGATGGCTGAGACAGTCGTGAGCGTTCCCGACTTTTCCATGGTGATGGAAAATGAAAAGATGACAGCCAGCATGATCATTCAGAACCTGGATGACCCTTCATGGAAAATCAAGGCAAATGGCGGTATTGATCTGGAGAAGATCACCAAGATCTTCCCGCTGCAGGGGATGACCGTTGCAGGCCTTGTGCGGGCCAACCTGGAAACCTCCGGCAAAATGTCTGATGTCAACGCAAAGCGTTATGACAAACTTCCAACCTCCGGTTCCGCCTCACTTAAGAACTTCAAATACACTACCAAAGACATGCCGGCAGTTGGGATTTCACAGGCATCGATGTCATTCGATCCGAAGAAGATTGAACTGTCTAAAATGGAAGGTACGATTGGCAGAAGCGATTTCTCTGTTAATGGCCTGGTGAGCAATTATATCGCGTATGTGTTGAATAACGAGGTTATTCAGGGTAAAGTGAACTTCAATTCCAACCTGCTTGACCTGAATGAATTCATGACCGAAAGCACATCCACAACGACAAAGGACACCACTTCCTTTGGGGTGATTCCCATCCCTAAGAACATCGACTTCACACTTCAGTCCAAAATTGCCACAGTGAAGATGATGGACTACACCATGACCGGTGCCTCAGGTGATATTGTAGTGAAAAATGGCGTGGCCAATCTGAGCGGATTAAAATTTAATATGCTGGGTGGCGCCTTTGCTGTGAATGGCTCCTATGACCCTAGAGATCTCAAACATCCTAAGTATGACTTTGCGCTGGGAATACAGAATCTTGCTATTCAACAGGCAGCTCAGTCATTCTCAATTGTCAAAACCTATGCACCTATTGCCGGACTGGTAGCTGGAAATTTCAGCACAGACTTTAAGGTAAGCGGTGAGCTTAAGCAAAACCTCATGCCTGACATGGGAACGGTAAATGGCGGAGGCCTGATCAAAGTAGCTGAAGCAGTTTTAACTCAATCAAAATTGGTGTCAGGCATCACTTCACTGACCAATCTGAACAATACGGACAAGGTGACTCTGAAAGATGTTTTGATGTCTGCCAGTATCAGCAATGGAAGACTTAGCGTTAAACCATTTGATGTACAGTTCGGGAGCTATGCAACAACCGTATCCGGAAGTACCGGACTGGACGGATCGATTGACTATTCCCTCAAGATGATGGTGCCTGCCGGACAGTTGGGATCCCAGCTTCAGGGATTTGTCAATCAATACGCTGGAACCACTAATCCCACTGACAAAATACCATTGAGCATTGGTCTCGGTGGCACATACAATGACCCCAAACCCAAGCTTCTGGCAGCTGAACAAAAGGAACAAGTGAAACAGGCTGCATCCAATGTCGTGGAACAGAAAAGCCAGGAAGCCGTGAAGCAAATTACAGAAGGTGCTAAGCCTGAAGATGTGGTGAAGAATCTTGTGGGAGGCACCCCTAAACCCGACAGCACTAAAAAGGACAGCACCAAGACAGATGCGTCACAACTGCTCCAGAACAAGCTTCAGAACCTGTTGAAGAAGAAAAAAAATGAGTAGTGATGGCTACTTGATGCGCGTGAGTTCAGCGCCGGTAAAATATCCTTCCCGGATGAGTTGCATCAATTGATCGCGCGAAGGATTGATTTGATAGTAGGTCTCTTCATTGCCATGCACCTCCTTCACGGAAGTCTTTTTGGATAATTTCTTCAGCATCTCCCGGGTCTTTTCATCGTCCGAGAGATCAATGGAAAGAAATTCCAGAGCGCCTGAAGGCTTTTGCCTTATCAACCGAAGGACCCACTGTGTACCACTTCTAAAGTTCACGAAGTAATAGTTCTGGTAAAACTTTACAACCAGGGAGTCGCTTAATACGCCTTTCCCCAACCAGTCATTGTCCTTGCCGTCACGGAAATGATAACCCCATGACTCGATGATCAAGGTATCTGCATCAGGGTTCTGGGCATCTCCGGCCTTGTACTCGCCCCGAAGTGCTGCGGGCACTTCCTTCAAGGCGGAAATACCGGCAGGTTGAGGCTGAGGAAAAGAAACCTCTTTGCAGGAGCTGAGGAAAAGCAAATGCAACAGACACAGTAATAACCCCGGAAATGATTTGTTAATGGCTATGCCCATGGATTAAGTTATCAGCTATATGATATGATACGGCCAAGGATAGTAACCGGTTATGGATCAGCAATGGTTTGAGCCGCTTTTTGACTTCTGATGAGCCTGTAATACACCGGCACGCCTGCCAGGGCGATCATCAAGCCAAAAATGGTATAGGCCGGTTTGAAGAGGATCAGAAAAACGCAGAATGCCGTACCCATTATAATGTAAATACCGGGAAGCCAGGGATAGCCGAAGGCAAGATAAGGCCTGCTTGCTTCGGGTCGCGTTTTTCTCAGGATGAAAATCCCGGCGATGGTCAATACATAGAAAATGACAACCACAAAGGAAATCATATCGAGAATGTCACCGTAACGTCCGCTAACACACAACAAACCCGCAGCAATGAACTGAATCCAGAGCGCCTTGGCCGGGACAGCAAACCTGTTGAGGTGTCCTGCCTGAGGGAAAAACAGACCGTCCTTTGCCATTGTGTAGAGTACACGCGCCCCAGTGAGAATCATTCCATTCGCGCAGCCGAAAGCGGAAATCATGATCATCACCGCGATGAGGAGCATTCCGGCGTCTCCAAGAATGTTTTGAGCAACCGCTGCCGCAACACGATCCTTGTCAGCTGATGCAATTTCAGGCATGGGAAGCACAGCGGTGTACATCAAATTGGTAAGCAAGTAAATGACGATAACTATAGCGGCTCCCAGGAAGAGGCTGAGGCCAATGTTTCGTTGCGGGTTTCTTATTTCTTTGGCAATAAAAGTGACATTGTTCCATGCATCGCTGCTGAAGATCGCACCGACCATCGCAGAAACGACAGCTCCCATTGCCGCAAAGGTGGTGTAGGCATTAAATGTTCCATCGCTTTGCAATGCATGAAGACTCCAGGCATCAGACCAGTTGGCGTTCCACACCCTTTTATCAGACAACGCCAATCCGAAAACAATCAGCATGAACAGACTAAGCAGCTTAACAGAGGTGAAGAAAGTTTGAATGCGCTTCCCACCCTCCACACCACGCGAATTCACAAATGTGAGCATCGCAATCAGGCCAATGGACAACATCTGCCCCGCAGAGACCGAAAAGGCATCTATCCGAAAAAGAATATTATCCTCGCTGAAGTAAGGCAACAGGTAAGCGGTGAATTTGGCAAAGGCGACGCCCACTGCGGCGATGGTACCCGTTTGGATGACTCCAAAAAGACTCCACCCGTACAGGAAGGCAACAAGGGGATTGTAAGCTTCTTTCAGATAAACATATTGCCCCCCAGCTTTTGGGAACATACCGCTTAATTCTCCGTAGCTTACCGCCGCGGTGATGGTCATAAATCCTGTGATACCCCACACGGCCAGGAGCCATCCTGCACTACCCACATGTCGCGTGATGTCGGCGCTCACAATGAAAATACCTGAACCAATCATGGAACCCGCCACAATCATGGTGGCATCCCACCAACCCAGGGCAGGTTTGAAGTCAGGTTGACTCATGCAGCAGTTGGTATGGAGCGGGGCTCAATTCTTTTTTCCATTCACCAGTTCACCTATAACCCTGAGTCCGTCAAGCGTCAGAAGAGGATCAACAATCTGAAAATATGATTTGAGGGGTGTGATGACAAAAGAAAGCCCCCCCGTAGCGATGGCCGGGCACTGCACTTTGAGTTCTGTACGAATGGAGTCGACCACATGTTTGACAAGGCCTTCATAGCCGATGACAATGCCGGATTGAATGGCAGTTACTGTGTTGATGCCGAGAGCGGACTGAGGCATTTCAAGAGGCACGTCGAATAATTTGGCCGTATTTTGTGACAGCGCGCGAACTGCAGTGCGGAGGCCGGGCACAATCGAAACGCCTACGATTTTTCCTTCACCTGAAATGGTGGTGAACGTAAGTGCAGTTCCGAAATCCACGACTATGCAGGTCTGCCGGAATTTGAACCATGCGGCAGTGGCGTTCGCAACCAGGTCAGAGCCGATTTCAAAGGGGTTTAGTATTTCAAGTGGCAGTTTTTCGTAGACATCGGGCCCAAGTACGATAGGCTCTCTCTTGAAAAGTGAGCGCACCACATTTCGCAACTTGTCAGTGAGGCCGGGGACGACACTGCTGACCACTATGGCATTGACCTTGTCTGTGGAAAGTGAGGATTCAAGAAAATGATCCCTTACTTTGATACCATAGAATAACTCAGGCTGATCGGTTCTGGAAGGAATACGCCACTGCTGCCAGGAGTTCCCATTCCACAACCCCATGGTGATGTCACTGTTACCGATATCAAAGGCGAGCAGCATCGCTGAAAGATAGACAAAACCGGGAAACTGATTCTTCAGTTGTTACAGGAGACGGATGCCTGCCTTCAGCCCCCACCACATCTTGAGATTGTTGCCGTTGGAATAGGTTTGCTCAAAGAAGATATTGGGCTGGTTGTTGGTAAAGAGTACTGGATAATCGGGGTAGCCTGTTTTGGTGAGGTAGCCATTCAATGTTACACCGCCATATAATGAAAGCTTTCGTGCGACCCGGAAATCCAAACCAATGTGCAGCTTGTTAAGCAGGCTGAGTTGTGAAGTGTAGGTTCCCTGGTCAACATGCTGTGCAGTGAGGTCAAAGTTAAAATGCAGCCACTTGGTCAGCCTGGGTGCAGTTCCAATTCCGTATCCTACTGTCCAGACCGGCTCGGCGCTGGAAGAGCTTTCCGGTTTGTAGCCGGCAAGAATTATGTTGTAGAACTGCCGGACGCCCGTACGAAATGCCATGTTAGTGTAGAAGATTTCATCAGCCGAGAGTTCGAGTTTATGATAACCCTTGTTGACAAAGCTTATCAATCCCACGGGTACGCCGCCAAGGCTATCAGCATAGTTGACTAAACCAATCTGTGTTCCGTGGACCTTGCGACCGTAATTAAAGACTGCTGCAATTTGAGATCCGCTGATTCTCTGCGAAGTAAAATTGCTTATCGCCGAAAACTGCGAGCCGGTATAGTCCCCGATCTGGACATTGGCTACGCCCGCCACCTGCACACCTTTGGAGGAGAAGCGGTTAAAGTTGCCGATTCCTGCAATTTGTACTCCCTGCGTGGAAGCGAGATTGGTATTTGCGGCGCCGGCGACCTGAACCCCCTGTACATCGTCAAAATTGACATTTCCGAAGCCGGTGAGCTGAGCCGCTTTGGTTTCTCCTCCATTAACATTGAAGAAACCTGAGGCCTGCAGACCATAAACATTTCCTCCCACCAGATTGCCTATGCCGGCCACCTGCATCCAGCTGACATCTTCCCTGTCCATATTGACAATAAAGCCAAGTTCGATCTGTCGGGTTCCCCTGGAATAACCTCCCAGCATGTTAATAGAATAATTGTTGATGACGTTTCCGCTCAGTGAACCGTTAGAGCCGAGGAAAGGCAGGAATGAAATCTGGATGTCACGATAAATCGGCTGATCGATATTCTGAACATTGACATCCTCTTCATAAGGCATTTCAAGACTTTCTTTCTGAAGCGTATCGGGAGCTAGTTCTTTTCTGGTCAGGGTGTCAGGCAGATGATGGATCCCGATAATGAGATGTTGTGTGAGTGCATTGCCCAGCGTAACCGCTGTGTCGCGATAATGAATCTTGTTGACTTGCACGACAATCGGCTCGTTTTTCTTGTCCAGCTTCAACCGGAAGAAACCGTATTCATCAGTGATAACAGAGGAGATGGACTTCTTGTCGTACACACTGGCGTCAGGGATTCTCTTGCCGGTGATTGCATCCTGCACATATCCGGTAAACATAATGTAAGGCGGAGGTGAATCTTTTGTTTCGGCTTTCCGCAGAATCAGGTGGTTGCCTTTTTCGCGGTACTCCATAGTCTGACCAAAAATGCCTGCCAGCACTTCTCTCACTGAGCTTTCCGATGCATTAACTGTAACGCGCTCTTCCGGTGAAATGATGGAGTTATTGTAAGAGAACGAGAATCCTCCTGCACGTGCAATCTGATCCAGCACATAGGGGACTTTTTCCTGAAACAACTGCAACGTAATCTTCCTCTCCAGAATTGGAGTCGACTTTTGGGCATGAGCCCCTGTTGCTATAATCAGAAATAGTATGAGTGCAATCCTGTTCATCTCTTTTCCGATCATTTACAACCTTCTCCGTTCAAAATGATCCGGTCCTCTTCCCGGATAATTGTCAACCTCAGTGTCTCGGCCAGGACCTCGGCGATCGTGTCCGGATTTTCATTATTAAAATTGACGGTAACCCTGCAATTGTCCAGAGCAGGATTATGAAGAATGATACGGGAGCCATACACCTCGTTGATCTTCTCCACAATAGTCTTAAGATCTGTGTTGTTGAAGGTGAACACCTTGTTCTGATAAGCCAGCACATTGGTATCTGCCTTCTCAAGTTTGTGGAATGTCTTTGATGTGCGGGAGTAAACTGCTGACTGGCCGGCATCGAGGACCACACCATCAGATGTGGGGGTGAATGCCCGCACCTGACCGGTTTTGACAGAAATGGTAATCGTATCCTTGTCAGGATAAGCCTGCACATTAAAACTGGTGCCTATGTCCTGGATCAGCACCTCCTGCGCCTCAATCACGAAAGACTGTTCCTCCTGATGGTGTACCTCGAAGAACGCCTCTCCCTCCAGCTTGACCGTTCTCTGACGAAGTGACCGGTTCACAGCATAGGTGATGCTGGATTCTTTGTTCAGAAAGGCTTTACTCCCATCCGGCAGGGTGTCTCGTAATATGGACGCTCCAGTGCTGACGGCATACTGTTGAACCGGCTGTTGCCGGAACACGATCACCAGCAATGCGCTGATCGCTACCAGGGCAATGGCGGCAGCGAGTCGCGCCCACGTAAAATATAGTGTTCGGGTGTTGCCCGATTGAGTCTGTGGAATTCTTTCCTGCACCTTCTTCCATGCTGCTTCAGCGTCAAATTCATTGGATGACGAGCCTGATTTTTGGAATACAAGAAGGAAACGCTGATATTCTTTCTCATTTTCAGAATCGGCCATGCGCCATCTTTCCACGTGCGCTTTCTCTTCCGCAGTGGCTTCACCGGTTAATTCCTTCCCTATCAGGTCGACAATATCGTAGTTCTCCGGTTTCACAGAATAATGGAATCTGTTACAAGCAATAGAAACAAGGGCAGATAATCCTTTAATTGTTCTCTCATGATCTTCAACGCTTTCCCCATGTGATTTTCCACTGTCTTCACCGATATATTTAGCTGGCCGGCGATCTCCTGGTATTTCAACTCCTCGAACCGACTGAGTTGGAAGACCAGCCTGCACTGTTCCGGCAATGACTGCATGGCCGTCTGGATGCGTTGTTCTAGTTCGTCGGATGCCAATGACTGGGAAACAGGATCGTGTGCATCCACTGTGGTTTTCAATTGTTCTGAGGCATGCTCTCGTTTGACCTTTTCGTGACGCAGGGTGTTAAGGCAACTATTCCTCACCATCCTGTACAGGTAGGCCTTTACCGACTTTTCTATTTCTGTGGATTGTCTCCGGTCCCAGAATGTGATAAAGGCATTCTGCACAATTTCTTCAGCCTCATCGCGATCATGCAAAAAGGTGTTGGCGTATGTACAAAGGGGGCGGTAATAGGTCTTGAAAAGCATCTCAAAAGCGGCTTTGCTTCCATTCTGAAGGGCGGCAAGTACCTTTTCATCGCTGAATTCCACTGCTGAATGAGAATGCTCAGTGCAATGTACGGCTTTGCGCGCCTGTGGTTAGGACACTCCACTCTGACAAAACCCCTATTCCCAACAATAGTGAGCCGGGTTAATACCGAATTTGCGGTATTTCTGTGACCCGGATTAAATAAAACACCCTCAACGGCGTCTATGTAAGGGACAACCAACCTAAAAAGGTTTCCCTACGTAAATAGAAACAGGTTAAAGACCCGAAAACGGAGCATTATGTACAACAAAGTGGTATTGGATGTGTTGCAGAAGGTGTTGATGGTACAGCGCAGACCCATTAGCAGGCATTTGAAATTCAAGAGCCTGGGGGCATCCCAGCAGGAAGTCAATTGGATCCTTTTTGAAACAGAGCGGAGACTCGGCACGCAGTTGCCTGAACTTGCCATCACCCAGGAATCGACCATCAAAGATCTCCTGAGAACCGTAGTTGTCAGCCATAAAAAAATAAACCCCGGACTTTAGCAGACCGGGGTTGCCATCATTTGGCAAATGATTCTTATTGCGCGAGCTGAAGGATCTTGGCCAGGGGAATTGTATTCGCCCAGGAAGTTATCTCCCCTTCATTCGTGTCATCCACTTTCAGGGTGACCAGTGTGTTGTTCATCGGAATTTGCAACTCGTAGTTGGTCTTGCCGGTGTCGCTGTCCAGGTTTTTTGTCAGCAGTGATTTGTAACCCTGAACCTTTACCGTCTTCTGATTCTCATTCTGCATCATGCCGCCCATCAGCGGCGTATTCAGAATGGCACCCAGCGAATTCATCAGCGGGGAGTTGTTGACAATTTCCAGGTTGGCAACTTTCGGAGTTGCTCCATAAGACCGGTGAACATAGAGGCCTGCCGTAAAGCCGGCCGTGCTACCCGTCACGTTGTCATCTTTGTCGTTGACTTTCAGTGACCCCATCTGTGTGGGAAGCATTTTCAGAATCTCTTTCCCGATCGCGGCGTCGAGGTTGGAGAGCATCTGCTCCATGGCGAAGCGGGAGTCACTCAGGTTGCCTGATGAATAGGCAGAACGGGCTGATGCCAGGTTCTTGTCAAAATCCTGGGCCTGCACCACTATGGCGGCGAGAAACAGGACAGCGGTCGCAAATCCTTTAATACGTTGAATGGCTTTCATGATTGTTTGCATTTTCAGGTTATTGTTCACCCAGCATTTTCTTGATGCCGTCAATGTCAAACACGTTGGCTGCGGACATCATGTCGTTCTCTGAAGCGAAGTTTACGCCTTCAAAAATAATCAGTGACGATTGCCCTATGGGAACGGATAGCTTGTATCCGCTGCCTTCGCTGTATTCAATGATGGCGCGGTAGCCTTTCACCTTCGTCTGTTTCCAGTTCTGCTGACCGGCGGTTTGCTGCGCGTATCCGCCAGAGCTCAGGTACATGTTTACAGCCGACATCCAGGCGGCGTTGTTGGCGATGGTAGTGCGAAAGTCCTTATCCTTCCCATCGTCGTATTTTCTGACGATGGTAAGTCCTGCCCAGCCATAGCCCGTGCTGGTAACCTGATCTTCCTGAGGATTCTTGTTCAATCCGCTCACCGTTTCGGGCAGCGACTTCAGCACCTTATTTCCGATTTCCAGCTCAACACCCAGCATGGCCTGCTGAACGGCGTAACGGGCTTCCCCGTATTTGCCGCCTTTGTAGGCCGTTTCGGCGTCACTCAGATTTTGTTTCACATCTGGGGGAGTGGAGATCAGTCCACCTCCGCCCTGATTCTGGCTTAGCCCACCGCCGGATTTGTTGGTACTCATGCCGCCTGTGTTGCCGGCATTTTGTCCCTGTTGTCCTTGTTGTTGTTGCTGCTGCTGCTGCTGTTGCTGATTGAGGCCCAGCTCTTTGTCAACGGCTTTTTCGCCGGCTTGCTCTGCCTTTTGCTGAAGTTTCTTCAGGAATTGTGCAGAAGTTGGCGAGGCCAGGCAAACCGCCAGGACAAACGCCGCGCACCCTGTCAGGAATTTCATTTTGAATTGTCGATTGGTGTATACAAAGATAACCAAAATCGTGCCTTTTTTCGCTGAAAACAGGCTGAAAGCGCATCTTTCTGGCTCAGTGCCATCGATCTCCTGCGGAACAGGTGTGGACAGACAGGAGAAGAGACTGGACAAGTGTGGACAGTGACTGGACAGGACTGGATTAGGACTATAGTGAGTCTAAGCAGCGTCTATAGTGAGTCTAGGCAGCGTCTATAGTGAGTCTAGGCAACGTCTGATGTGACTCTAAGCAGAGACTGAGAAATGACTGAGAGTTGACTGAGAAGTGACTGAGAAGTGACTGAGAAAGGTCTGAGAAACTTATGAGATGAAGCGGAGAATCATATGAGGGCGTTGTAAGTGTGGACTGTGGACCGTAGACGGTAGTCGGTGGATAGAGTGTTGAGTCCTGAGGTAGCAGCCGGAGACTGTGAGATTGAATGCAAAATCTACATCCTGGGCGGTTGCATCCTGATGTAATCAACAATCAAGAATAGGCAATCAAACAATCAATAAACCCGTGTCTTCAAGCCCCCCGTATCGATCTGGATTCCGGCGGCGGCCTGCATGGGCTGAAAGTCGAAGAAAACTTCGCTTGGAATGCCAACGGTCAAACCCACTTGAACAATGGCATGGATGTTTCCAGTAATTCTCCACTTACCGGTGATGGCAGGCTCAAGAAAAAATTGGGCCTTCTCATTCGGTTTGACCGTTGTGCCGTTGCTGGTGAATTCTGAAAAGTCTACCCATGTAAACCGTGGTGTAAATGTGAAATTGAAATCCCTGTTGTTGGTACCGATGGACGGCTGAATAAAAAATCTGCTCATCTTCCCCGTCGCCACAACAGTCTTAGTCCCGAAGAAATAATATTGATCGTAGCTGGTGCCCTGGCCGGCGCCATATCCCGCCAACACTTCCCACCGCGTGCTCCTGGACCGGTCGAAATAACCGACCCCGAGTTCGCCATAGCTGTTCTTGCGGTTGTATTCAATTCCATCCTGTGTGGTCCTCTTTACGTTTCCGTAAGAATAGCTTCCGACCACAGCGACATGATCAGTGAGCGCATAGGCGGCTTGTGCGTCCAGTCCACCGCTTGTGAGATATCCGGAAATTTGTGCCTCTCCCTGTTCGCGAAAGAGCGGTGTGTTCCGCGTGTTGGGAATATAGATGGGCGAGCAGGAATTGAAAACCAACGCTGCGAAGCTGAGCGTCCCAAATAAACTGCGCAGGTTTATCATGAGGGGTGATTTTGAAACTAAATTAGCCAAAATTAACAGCGAAACTTACTAGACGATAACCCCATTATGAATTCCTCAGACTTTCAGCAACTGATCAGCCATCGCAGATCAATATTTCCCAGGGACTACACCGGAGCGCGTGTTGATGACAGCATCGTGAGACAGATGATTGAAAATGCTCACCATGCACCAACCCATAAGCTGACGGAGCCCTGGAGATTTGTTGTATTCACCGGCCAGGGGATACAGAAGCTGGCCGCATTTCAGGCGCAATGCTACAAACAGGTAACGGAACGGGATGGAACTTTCAGGCAGGAACGCTATGAGGGTTTGTTGACCAAGCCGGCACAGTCGAGCCACATTATTAGTATCGGGATGAAGAGGGACCCCAAAAATTCCGTACCCGAAGTTGAAGAACTCGGGGCCGTTTTTTGTGCTGTGGAGAACATCTACCTGACCGCGGCCGTGCATGGTGTCGCATGTTATCTTAGCACAGGCGGTGTCACCTATTTCCCAGAGGCGAAGGAATTTTTTGACCTTGGCCCCGCAGACAAGCTTCTCGGTTTTATGCACCTGGGCATGCCAAAGGAATGGCCCCGGCCATCGAGAAGATCTCCTGTGGAGGATAAGATGAAATGGGTGGCAGAGTAGCAGGGAAGGATTATTTGATCAAATTAACATTCATGATTCCAGACAAACAATCAATCGCAGAAGCACACGAGAGGATTAAGCCCTATATCCACAAGACTCCAGTTCTCACCAGCGCCTCACTGAATGAGATGGCAGGTTGTCAGTTGTACTTCAAGTGTGAGAACTTCCAGAAAGTTGGCGCCTTCAAAGCAAGGGGTGCCATGAATGCGATACTGAAACTTGGCCCTGAACAACTCAGGAAAGGAGTAGCCACGCACTCTTCCGGCAATCACGCCCAAGCCCTCGCCCGTGCCGCCAAGATCCTCGGCGTAAAAGCCTATATCGTCATGCCCCGTACTGCCCCCGAGATCAAGAAGCGTGGGGTGAAAGGATATGGCGGTGAGATCTTTGAGTGCGAGCCTACGCTCCAGGCACGCGAGTCAACTTTGGCGGAGGTCATTACAAGGACAGGCGCCACGGAAATTCACCCTTTCAACAATGATGATGTAATAGAGGGCCAGGCAACGTGTGCCAAGGAGCTTCTCGATGAAGTAGGACCTCTTGATTTCCTGCTTGCTCCGGTAGGTGGAGGCGGATTATTAAGCGGTACCGCACTTGCCGCGCATTACTTTGCGCCACAAACGGCCATAATTGCAGGGGAGCCCGCTGGTTCAGATGATGCGTTCCGTTCGCTCTTATCTGGTAAAATAGAACCAGCACAATCCAACACGATAGCGGACGGACTGCTGACCACGCTGGGTGACAAAACTTTCCCAATCATCCGCAAGTATGTCAAAGAGATCATAACAGTCTCCGACGACGAGATTGTAAGTGCGATGCGGCTTCTTTACGAGCGTTTGAAAATAGTGGTTGAGCCCTCGGCGACTGTTCCATTTGCGGCAGTGATGAAGGGGAAGGCCAAATTCGCCGGGAAGAAAGTCGGCATTATTCTTTCAGGCGGCAATGTTGATCCTGAAAGACTTGGAAAACTATTCAGCAGTCAATCCTGATTATTTGCAGGAGGTATTAAGGAATTGCACGAATTCTTCAAGGTGATCCCATGAAGTCAGCTCCTGCCTTTCAGCAGGATCGGAGGGAAGTTTGTCCTTACACGGCTTGGTCAGTTCTTCGCTGATTTCTTTGAAGTGGTCTTTGTTCACCGTCAGCAACGTTCTTTTCCTGGTGTCGTAAATAAAATATTCTTTTCCGCTAAGATCGATGTTGCCCAGGGCCTCGACAAAATCTCCGGCGCTCACCACATCTTCAATGGAACTATTGATGTCCTTTCCCGATTTGATGTCTTCTGAAAATGCTTCCGTGGCGGCTTTGGCAGTAAGGGTATCCATGGTTGGATCTTTAAGGCTTGTAAACCACTCCTCCGATGAAGAGGAATACGGCTTGCGCGTGAGGCGATATCTTCCATCCACCAGGCGCTTGAGGTAACCATCCGCATATCCATCCCAAATCTGCAGCGTTCCATCAATCTCCTGGCCAAACTCATGGAGCGCTCCTCCCCGGATGAAAGATGCCACATTCGACTGATCCGGAAGAAAGAAGATACCATGGATGAAGAAATCGTAATCCCCGCTTTCACGTTCCTGCGCTATTTTGCCTTTGATGCGGGCGCCATCCCTTAGCAGCATGTAACCGGTTTGAAAATTCCGTTCAGGATTCTTGTAATTGTTGGGGTACTTCTGCTCCTCAACAACCGGATCGAGTTTGACGGATTTGATGGCCGTGGCAGAGATTTCCTTTTTCGTATTGCCGGTAGTCACCCGGACTTTTTCGAGTGCGTCATTTTTCCTGAAGCAGACGAGCGTTCCTCTCAATGTAGTTCCGTCCTTTAGGTTCACCACGCCCTTCACTGGCATGCTGTACTTTGACTTAAGGGATTGATTGGGATATTCAAGTTTTTCGAACCGTTTTTCCGTGACGGTACGGACAATGATTTGAGCCTCTGACCGAATCAGGGTGCACGTAAAAACCAAAAACGCGAGGGCTTCTTTCATTGTTCTTATATAGCGACCGGCGGTTTTCACCACCACAAAAATAGTCAATCGCGGGGCGAGGTGTTAAAAAGAAAAAGCATCCGTCCTTTGACGGATGCTTCTTGATAACCAGCGTCGACAACTCTAATTGCCTTTCTTCAGCTGTTCAAACTTGTTTTCGGCAGGCTTTTTCGGAAATACGTTGTCATTTACATTCACATCGGCCGTTTCCAGGTTAGGGTCGATCACCACATTTACCACCTCCTTGTCCTTGATAAACACTTTCTTCACCTCAGTCTCATTCAATCTCCAGATTTCGGCGGGGATGCGTTCGAGTTCTTTGGTGCCGTCCTTGAAAGTCCACTCAATGATGACAGGTGATACCAGCCCTCCGCTGTTCTTCAGGGTGATTTCATACAGATTCTTCCCTTCCAGTTTTCCTCTCACTGCATTATCGTCAATACGTGCGCGGAAGTCACCGTAAGCGGCGTCAGGGGTGTTGAGCACGCTGATTTCCTTTGCGCCCTGACTGAAGTCGGAAGCCTTGGCATTCTTGTCTCCCTTTGAAGCGAGATCGCCTTCCTTGGTCTTGACGTTTTTCTTTTCAGGATCGATCTGAGACGATTTTACCTTAAACCATTTAACCTCGTCAAGGGTAAGGTCTACGTTGTCAGTGGTGTAAAACCATCCTCGCCAGAACCAGTCGAGATCAACTGCCGATGCATCTTCCATTGTGCGGAAGAAATCAGCAGGTTTGGGATGCTTGAAAGCCCAGCGTGTTGCATACTCCTTGAAGGCCTTGTCAAAAAGTTCAGGCCCCATTACGGTTTCCCGAAGCAGAGTGAGTGCTGCAGCAGGTTTGTTATAGCCGTTAGGGCCAAAACTGGATCCCTGGTTATCGGAGGAGGCCATCACGGGCCGCATGATGCTTTTGTCACCCTTCATGAAATTGACTATACCCTTCGGCGTGTTGGAGGAATAATCAAAGTTGGGATAGCGTTCGCGGATGGTTTCCTTTTCCAGGAATGAATTCAGTCCTTCGTCCATCCACGTGGTCTGGCGTTCGTCTGAATTGACAATCATCGGGAAGAAATTATGACCCACTTCGTGAACAATAACTGCCACCATTCTTTCCAGTGTTCGCTGATCATAGGTTCCGTCCTTCTTGGGGCGGCGGCCATTGAAGCTGATCATGGGGTATTCCATGCCTCCGCCAACCCAGTTGACCGAGTAAGCAGTAGGATAGGGATAATCCAGTGTGCGCTGAGAGTAGACTTCAAGCGCATTCTTCACAGCCAGTGTGGATTCCTTTGACCAGAGCGGAACTGCTTCTTTTGAATAAAGCGACTGAGCCAGTGGAGTCTTATCATGAATCTTCACGGCCATGGCGTCCCAGATAAACTTACGAGATGTGGCAAACGCGAAGTCACGGACGTTTTCAGCATAGAACTCCCACGTGCTCTTCTTCCTGGATTTCTCTTTCTCTTTTTTCGTTGCTTCTTCCTGCGTAACGATCCACACCTGCTTGTCAAAACTCTTCTTCGCCTGCTCCAGTCGCTCCTGCTGTTCTTTGGTCAAAACATCCTTGGCGTTAAGAAGATTGCCGGACGCTCCAACGATGTGATCGGAAGGCACAGTGATCTTCACGCGATAATTGCCGAACGTGAGTGTAAACTCACCAGCGCCAAGAAACTGTTTATTCTGCCAGCCTTCATAGTCGTCGAAGACGCACATTCTCGGGAACCACTGCGCCATGGTGTAGATGTAGTTGTTGTCTTCCGGAAAGTATTCCATTCCGCCACGCCCCGTAGAGGAGACCATCATCCGGTCGTTGATGTTATAGGACCAGTCGATGGAAAAGGTAAATTTCTCCCCTGTCTTCATGGGAGCGGGCAGATCTATTCGCATCATCGTGTAGTTGATGAAGTAGGTCAGATCCTTTCCCGCTGCATCCTTGACTGCCTTAATACTGAATCCGCCTTTGTAGTCAATGGCGCCAACAGTGGTGGCAAGAAACTTCGCGGGAATAGAATCTCTTATGCTTCCTCCGCTGGTCTGACGCGTCATACTTTTGTCTGCGGCTATGTTCTGGTCAAGCTGGACCCACAGGAACTTCAAGGGTTCAGGTGCATTGTTGAAATAGGTGATCCTCTCAGAGCCCGTGAGCACCTGGGTTTCATCATTGATTTCGACATTGATTTCATAGTCTGCCTGTTGTTGCCAGTAAGCTGGACCCGGAGCGCCGGAGCTGCTTCTATAGGTATTGGGCGTAGGGAGCATTTGATCCAGTTGTTCAAACTTTCCCTGCCATTTGGGCTGTTCCTGGGCCAGCACGAGCTGGGCGCACAGCATCAGAAATAGAATGAATATGTTTTTCATAGACATGTCAGATGCAATCAATTAGACTTCTTTTTGATTTCGTCGAACTTATTTACTGCTGCGGATTTGGGGAACACATTGTCCCCGGTGCTGATATCGGCAGTTTCTTCCTTGGGATCGAGAACAATCTTGGTCACTTCTTTCTCTTTCATGAACACCTTGGTTACCGTTGATTCATTTGTTCTCCAGATTTCGGCCGGGATCCGTTCAATTTCTTTTGTGCCATCCTTATAAGTCCACTCAATAATGACAGGCATCACCAGGCCGCCTTTGTTGGAGAAAGTGATCTGATAGAAGTTCTTGCCTTCCATTTTTGAAATCAAGGCCTTGTCGTCAACCCGGCTCTGGAATTCGCCATAGAACCTGGCATCGGTAGGAATCACCGAGAAAGGCTGGGGGCCGCCTGAAAAATCATCAGGGTTGGATTGCTGCGATGCCGCAGCCAGGTCACCTTTCTTTGTTGTTTTGCCTTTGTTCTCCACGCTGACCTCATCTTTCCTCACCTTGTACCAAACAACCTTGTCGATGGATTGGTCGTTCACATCAGTAGTATAGAACCAGCCGCGCCAGAACCAATCCAGGTCTACGGCTGAAGCATCTTCCAGGGTACGGAAGAAGTCTGCGGGCTTTGGATGTTTAAAGGCCCAGCGCTGCGCATATTCCTTGAAGGCCTTGTCGAACAATTCGGGACCCATCACGGTCTCACGAAGTATGTTGAGAGCAGTGGCGCATTTGGCATATTGCTCATTGCCAAAATTCTGCCGCACAACACTTTCTGAGTTTACCATTAGCGGACGCTGAAGCGATTGATCGCCCCGCATGTAGGGAACAATCATGGATGCAGGGCCACGGCGGTTGGGCATGTCGGGATAGTTCTCCACTTGGGTACGATATTGCACGAAAGTGTTAAGACCTTCATCCATCCAGGTCCACTGGCGCTCATCGTTGTTGATGATCATGGGAAAGAAATTATGCCCCACTTCGTGAATCACCACGCCAACCAGACCCCATTTGGTGCGATCACTGTAAGTACCGTCTTTGTTGGGGCGGGCACCATTGAAGCAGATCATTGGATACTCCATCCCGATGGCGGCATGGTGTACAGAGGTAGCCTGCGGATAAGGGTAATCAACTGAATATTTGGAGTATGTGACCAGGCAATTCTTCACTGCTTTGGTAGATTCCTGTTCCCAGAGTGGATTGCCTTCCTTGGGATAATAGGACATTGCCAGCGGAGTCTTATCACCAACCTTTACAGCCTGGGCGTCCCAGATAAATTTCCGAGATGTGGCAAAGGCGAAATCACGTACGTTGTCTGCCTTGAACTTCCAAGTCTTCTTTTGTGTGGATTTCGATTTCTCTCTCTCTACAGCTTCGGCCTGGGTGGCAATAATGACCGGCTTGTCAAATGATTTCTTTGCCTGTTCGAAGCGTGCTTGTTGTTCTGGCGTCAACACTTCCTGTGGATTCTGTACCATTCCGGTTGCTGCCACAATGTGGTCTGCGGGTACGGTCAGGTTGACCTCATAGTTTCCAAAAGTCAGTGTGAACTCACCCTGTCCGAGGAATTGTTTGTTCTGCCATCCCACCACGTCATCGTATACACACATGCGCGGAAACCACTGCGCAATGATGTAAGAATAATTTCCATCCTCTGGAAAGTACTCAAGACCACTTCGCGCATCGTTGGGCGTAATACCCTTCATGCGATCGTTGATATTGAATGCCCAATCAACAGAGAAGACAAATTTCTGTCCGGGGAGCAAGGGCTTGGGCAAATCCACTCGCATCATAGTGAAGTTGACAAGCGTGGCGAGATTGGTTCCTGAAGCATCTTTTACGCCCTTTATCTTATATCCTCCATCAAAATCATAAAGGCCGAGGCTGCTGGCCATTGTCTTTGTATTGGTGCTGTCGCGGATGCTGGATGCGGCAGTCTTCAGGGTATTGTTGTCTTTGGCGTTGATATTCTGATCCAGCTGAAGCCACAGGTATTTCAATGGATCTGGAGAGTTGTTGTAATACGTGATCGTCTCTGAGCCCGTGATACTTTGGGTATCATCATGCAGTTCAGCGTTGATCACGTAATCTGCGCGCTGCTGCCAGTATTTGGGCCCGGGTGAGCCGGAGCCAGATCGATACTCATTGGGCGTTGGCAAAAGCTGCTCGAGCTGTTCAAATTTTCCTTTCCACTGGCCCTTGTTGGGAGATTCCTGGGCAGCCAGGTGAAGTGTACAAAGTAATGCAATCAGAAAGACAGGTATTCTTTTCATCATATTAACAATAGTATAATTAATTCAGTAATTGGGTTACCAGGGAAAGCGATCTTTGATGAGGATCAAGGATATCCCGGCTATCGCAGACGAGATAACCATTCTCCAGTCCCTCCGGTTGGCACCCAAAAGGTTTAGTGCAATAAAACTAACCCCCAGAAAAATCCCAACGATTATTATTTGACCAAATTCCAGACCCACATTGAAGGCCAGGAGTTGGACCAGAATGCTCTCATCTTTGCCCAGCAAGGCTTTTAGATAGTTGGAAAAGCCCATGCCGTGAATGAGACCGAAGAAGAGGGCAAAGAAGTAGTTGATCTGGATATTGTGTCCGGATATGGACGATTCTGATTTGAAAAGATTGGATCCGGCTGTGATGAAGATGGTGAGGGGTATGAGGAACTCCACAAGTGCCGAATTGATGGAGATCAGGTCTAACGTGGCAAGCGCCAGGGTAATGGAGTGACCGATGGTAAAGGCAGTTACGAGAATGAGCAGTCGCTTCCAGTCCTTGACCCCATACAGGGCGCACAGGGCCACCACAAAAAGAATGTGATCATAACCGTTCGCATAGTCAAGGATATGGTCCTTGCCAAGAAGAAAGTACAGTTGGAATTCAGACACAAGGAATAGATTGAAACATCAAGTTTAGTCACCCTTCCGATTAAATAAAAACCCGACACTCCTGACGCAGGGCTTTTTGAAGACCGATGCCCTGAGTATTTTTGCATGTGGCACTCCTTCATTTTCTCATCCTGCTCTTTTTCCCGCATCCCATTCATATTTCGGTGACGGAAATCGAGTTCAATGAAAAGAACAAAGCCCTTCAGATTACATCCAGAATTTTCATTGATGATCTGGAGCTTTCCATCGGGTCAAAGATTCACGATGAAAATTTTGAATTACTCTCGCCCAAACCTGGCACCACTACCGATCAGTACCTTCGCGAGTATTTGGCAGATCATTTCCATGTGAAGCTTGACGGTAAGCCGGCGAAAATAAACTACCTCGCTCATGAAGTGGAAAACCCTGCAGTCGTTTGCTATCTGGAAATTGAAAATGTGAAGAAGTTCAAGACGATTGAGATCACCAATGACGTGATCCAGGAAACCCATGCAGATCAATCCAACCTTGTGCATGTCACTTACAAAGGCCCCGTAAAAAGCCTCAGGCTTATCCGGGACAAGCCGACAGATGTTTTGAAATTTGAAGTCAAATAATCCCACCACTATGACCCGTCAAAAAATTGTAGCCGGAAACTGGAAGATGAATAAGACAGCCGAGGAAGCCAAAGCACTCACGGCTGATGTTATAAATCTTTCGCACGCAGAGTTGAAAGGGAAAGCAAAGTTGATTCTCTGTGTTCCATTCCCGTACCTGATGCAAACCCGTGCCCAGACAGAAGGCTCCGCTGTCGGTGTAGGTGCACAAAACTGCAGCGAGCATGACTCAGGCGCTTATACCGGTGAAGTATCCGTCAGCATGATCAAGTCTGCGGGAATCTCCCATGTTATTCTTGGCCACAGTGAGCGCCGACAATATTTTGGTGAAAATGGTCCGCTTTTGGCAAAAAAGGTGGACAAAGTTCTGGCAAGCGGCCTTACGCCAATTTTTTGCTGTGGTGAACCCCTTGAGATTCGCGAAAAGGGTACACATGAAGCGCTGGTGAAAGAACAGGTGCAACAGAGCTTGTTTCATCTTCCAGCAGATGATCTTAAGAAAGTGATCATCGCCTATGAGCCGGTTTGGGCGATCGGAACAGGAAAGACTGCCACTTCTCAGCAGGCTCAGGAGATGCATGCTGTGATCCGTAAGTACATCGCCGGCAAATACGGAGATGCTGTTGCACAGACGATACCGATCCTGTATGGGGGTAGCGTGAAGCCTGACAATGCAAAGGAATTGTTTGCATGCCAGGATGTTGACGGCGGACTCGTTGGAGGCGCGTCGCTGAAAGCGAGAGACTTTATTGATATTGCGAGGGGCGCTGAGTAGACCTTAATCTTTCATCCACTCGAAAGTGGAATAGTGGTCGCCGTTCATACCCAGGTGGCTATACACCTTTTGGGCTGTCTCGTTACGCTTGTCCACGTAAAGGCGTATCCCGCGAGCATCCGCATCCTGGGTGACCAGCTCGCGAATGTGCTCATACAATTTTGTATAAACACCTTTCCCTCTCCATTTGTCTGCCACATAGACGGATTGTATCCACCAGATGGTTCCGCATCGCCAATCACTCCATTCATAGGTGATCATGAGGCATCCTGCTACTTCTTCGCCATTGACAGCGACGAAGTATTTTCCTTTTGTGGGATCCCTGAAAAGGCGGTTAACGCCCTGTGTCAAAGTTGAAATCTCCAACTGGACGTCTTCTGTCTCCAATGCCATTTTAAGCTGGAAATCCAGTATGGAAGGAATGTCAGATGGTTTGGCTTCGCGGATTATCATCGTCCCTGAATCAGGTCCTTTCATCCTATTGCTTCCTTAAGGTCATGGATAAGATCCTGGGCGTCCTCAATACCCACCGAAAGTCTGAGCAGCTTATCTGAGATTCCCATTTTCTTTCGCTCTGAGGCTGTCACCTTGGAGTGAGAAGTTTTTACCGGAGAGCAAATTGTGGATTCCACCCCTCCAAGACTTACAGCTTTCCTGATGATTTTGAGCCGGCTAATGAACTTTTCAGGATCAGTTTTGACTTCAAATGAAAGCATGCCTCCAAATCCTTCGGGCATCTGCCGCTTCGCGATGGCATGACCGGAATGATTCTTAAGCCCGGGGTAATTGACTGCTGCTATTTTTGGCTCCGACTTCAAAAAGGATGCAATCTGCATCGCATTCTGATTCTGTTGTCTTACCCGAAGCACCAGCGTTTTAAGGCTGCGTTCCACCAGATAACATGTATGGGCATCCAGGCTACCGCCAAAATGCAGGGCACTTCCAAGTACTTGTTCAGTCAGTTTAGCAGAACCGGCCATGACCCCACAGGATAGATCGCTATGACCGCCGATATATTTCGTGCCACTGTGCAAAATGATATCGATTCCCAAATCAGCAGGGTTTTGGTTCACGGGTGAAGCAAACGTATTGTCTATCATGGTGATCAACCCATGCTCGCGTGCGATCCGGCTTACAGCGGCAATGTCGATAATGCGGAGCAGCGGGTTTGATGGCGTCTCAATGAACAGCACCCTGGTTTCTTTACGGATCGCCTTTTCAAAGTTTGAAGGGTCAGAACCATCAACCATTGTATAAGTCATCCCATACCGCGGAATCTCATGAAGGATGGCGTGATGAGTACCTCCGTAGAGATCGCTTTGAAGGACTATGTGATCACCGGTTTTCATGAAGGCGAAAACGGAGGTGAGAATGGCTGCCATCCCGGAGCTGAAAACCAAAGCGGATTCAGTATTCTCCAGGGCCGCCAATTTATCCGCCACAGCCTTCTGGTTTGGGGTATTGAAATAACGCGGGTAGCGAACGACTTGATCGTAGTTGTATGCAGACGAAGGGAATACCGGGGTGATCAGCCCTCCATATTGAGGGTCGCCCAGCGATCCCGCATGAACGGATTGTGTCAGCTTGGAGTGACCTGCTTTTTGCTTTTTCATTGGTGCAAGTAACAAAAACCCTGCAAATTAGAATCAGCAAAGAAAGGCTTTACCATTGGTATCATGATTCGAACTTCACTCCATTACATCCCAGCAATCCTCTGTATTTTGTTGACTGCCAGTTGCACAATGCCGGTACATGAGGAGCAAAAGACCATTGAACTCTTTGACGGCAAATCTTTGTCGGGATGGCATGCAGACGTGCCTGCAATGGATACAACCAATGTGGCGAGCCCATTTATCGTGCAGGACAGCATGCTGGTGAGCCAAGGTACCCCTGAGGGCCATTTGATCACAGACTCAATCTTTCAGAACTATCGGCTGGATGTCGAGTATAGATTTCCGGGTCAGCCTGGCAATTGCGGTGTGCTGGTTCATGCTTCTGCACCGAGAGCCCTGTACAAGATGTTCCCAAAATCAATTGAGGTTCAGCTCGAACATGGGAATGCAGGTGACTTTTGGTGCATTGTGGAAGACATCACCGTTCCGGACATGGAAAGCCGTCGTGGCCCGAGGGAGGAGTGGGGCATTACAGAGGGAAAGCGGAGGAGGATTGTCAACCTGACCGATGGATCCGAAAAACCGCTTGGGCAATGGAATGCATTAACTGTGGAATGCAGAAACAGCAGTATCCGTGTCTGGGTAAATGGTGTTTTCGTCAATGTTGGAACCAACTGCACAGCCAGTAAAGGCCACATTGCGCTCCAGGCTGAAGGCTCAGAAGTTGAATTCCGGCGGGTTACGCTCACAAAGCTGAAATAGAACACGGCTTTTCATGTCCATTCGCGGACGCTATATTTGTGCCCCTGCCCCTCAAATCTATGCGCCTTGGTCAACTGGCACGTAAACTTAATTTGCGAACAGACGAAATCGTCGCGCTACTTGCTTCAAAAGGAATCACTATTGAATCAGGGAACAACACAAAACTGCAGGATGAGCACGCACAATTGGTAACACAGCACTTTTCTCCCGGCACAACTCTTACAGAAGAAGAAATGTCGGAAAGGCCGGAACAACGACCCGATCCGGCGCGCAGCGACCAGAAGGAAGAACAATCAGAGGTTAAAGCCGAAGCTGTACCAACTGACGTAACAGAGGAGGGTGCGCTAACCGAAGTCATTCGTGCACCCAAAGTGGAATTGGCCGGATTGAGAGTGCTCGGAAAAATTGAACTTCCAGAAAAAAAGAAAAAGGAAACAGAGAATACAGAGAACCCATCAGCAGAGCCTGAGGGTCAGCAAAGCGCAGCCCCGGAAAATAGTCCACGGAGAAGTCCACGTAGGTGGGAAGAGCGTCCACGCAAGGAACAGAGTCGCAAAAATCCGGTTGCCTTACAGCGCGAACGGGAGCAAGAAGAGGCCAGACGCAAACGTGAGGCTCAGCTTGAGCAGCAAAAGGAAAGGAAGAAGGAGTATTATTTGAGCCGGGTTAAAACAGGGGCGCCAACCAAACCTGCCCGCATTCACAAAGAAGAAGTGGAGGAAATGGCCCCACTACCGGAAGAGCGCCCAAAGACCATATGGGGTCGGTTTATGAAATGGCTGAATTCCTGAACTCATGAAAGGCTATATAATTGTTGACGTCAAGATTACTGATCCACAGCGTTACGATGATTACAGGAAGCTGACGCCGGCATCCTTAAAACCTTTTGACGGGAAATTTATCGTTCGTGGCGGACACACGGAGGTGCTTGAAGGAGATTGGGAACCCGGCAGAATAGTTGTCCTTGAATTCCCTTCCATGGAAAAGGCGAAGGCCTGGTGGTCTTCAGAGGGCTATGCTCCCGCAAAGGCCATTCGGCAAGCAGCTTCCATTACGCGGATGATCATGGTGGAAGGATATGAATCCTGATTGTTCATTCGTGCCGTTTTAGAGATTCTGGTGTATGGATCCTATTCGCATCGCTCAACTCAGGCACGAATTGGTTTTTTCTGTTTCGAGAAGTTCGGGCCCGGGAGGGCAGCATGTAAACAAGACCAACTCAAGGGTGACAGGCACCTTGAACGTGAGTCAGTTGTCTTTTCTTGGGCCGGAAGAGAAGGATCGTCTCACAAGATTCCTTGGTAACAAAGTAACCCGCGAGGGGCTGTTGTCAATCTCTTCACAGCAGCATCGATCCCAACACGATAATCGCGAACAGGTGATCAGAAAATTTGAATCCCTGATTTCAAAAGGATTGGCTGTCAGGAAGAAGAGGAAGGCCACCCGTCCAACCAAATCATCCATTGCCAGGAGGCTGGAAACCAAGCGCAGAAAGGGAGAGAAAAAACAGTGGAGGCGTACTGATCTGTAGGTTGAACAAATCACCACGGGTGCATTTCCTCCCCGCATCATTTGTCTGGACTATCCTTGGGCATTTGTTTACATTAAGAAAAAAGTTCTGAGTTATGAGATTTCTGTACCTGCTATTAGTTATCGTTATTGGGTTAGCTTCTTGCGACAGGAAGGCCGAAACCGGCAGTGAAAGTGACCTCAAGAAAAGGAAATTGATCGCCCGTGCTGACTCACTCGAGCTTCCCACTGAATATGTTGCTCCACCGGGAGATCCTTTGTCCCATCACACAGCTGGGTATGCGAAAATCATGTGTTCGGCAGTTTTCATTACGGGACTGAAGCCGGAATTTGCAGCAGAGAATGTTGGGTACTTCACAAGTCCTTACGATCAAAGAGCCAAAGTTGGAAAGCCTGAGATTGACTGGAACCGCAAGTCAGTCAGTATACAGTTGCCCAATGGTATCAAGAGGACAGCCATTTATGTAGGTGATCAGGGCTGTGTGACTTTGCCGGAAGGAAGCGATTCACTTTACCACAAGCCGCACAAGATTGCATCCACTTTGCCTGACGCTGAAAAGACGCCCTGGCCAATGGGTGAAGTCGTAGGTAACGCAACGCTCCCGGATGGCGTTGATGCAGAAAAACTGAACCAGGCCGTGGAAGCAGCATTTGAACCTGCCGACGGGTTGACTGCAGCATTTGTTGTGACCTACAAAGGTCAGCTGATTGCCGAGCGATACGGTGAGGGTATTACGAGAACGACTCCCCTGGAAAGCTGGTCCATGGGGAAGAGCCTCACGGCGACGCTCATGGGAATTCTCATTCAGCAGGGCGTGTATAAGCTCGATCAGCCTGCGCCTATTCCGGAATGGCAGGGGGACGATCGTGCCAAGATCCGAATCTCCGATATACTGCATATGTCGAGCGGAATTCGCATCCGTGCCCCTCAAGATCCGGATTATGACCCTTCTCTTGGCTATCCTGATCACCTTTACCTGTACACCGGAGGGGTCAATTCATTTCACTATGCAGCGACTCGCCCTCAGCAATGGCCGCCCAACACGGTAGGTCGTTACAGAAACACGGACCCGGTTTTGACCAACTACCTGATTAGACTCGCAGTTGACAAACCAGGCCAGGATTATCATGCCTTTCCACGTCGGGCACTCTTCGACAAGATTGGAATCAGGAGCATGATTATGGAGACCGATCCGTACGGAGACTTTTTGACTCAAGGGTATGAGTTTGCCACGGGCCGAGACTGGGCAAGGCTAGGGAATCTTTATTTACAAGATGGAGTCTGGGATGGAGAAAGAATTCTGCCGGAAGGCTTTACAAAGTTTGTAAGCACATTGGCGCCTGCATGGGAGGCCGATGGCAGGCCAATATATGGAGGCTTCTTCTGGCTTAACGGTGATGGCGAGTATCCTGTTCCCAAAGAGGCTTATTATATGGCAGGTGCCGGAGGTCAGTTTACATGGATCATCCCAAGCCATGATCTGGTTATCGTCCGACTGGGTCACTTCAAAGGGGCCACAAAGGGTACAGCGGCTTTAAAGAATGCAATGCGGTTGCTGGTACAAGCGGTTCCTTCGAAATAACTCGTCACAGGCGTTTACGAGAATTGAGGTATTGGTAAAGGTACCTGCGAGGACACAGGCACCTGCGCATGTTCATGCTACATCACAACTCAGCAAGTCGGTGTTCTTCTAATTACAGAAGTTGTTGAAGTATGAGGTAAAGGACGGATGGACACAAGAGGCAGCCCAACCCAGTATAAAATGTCGCTGTGATGGCACCGTAGGGTACGAGTCTGGGGTCGGTTGCTGCAAGGCCTGCAGCGACTCCTGAAGTGGTTCCAATCAAACCGCCATACACCATTGCGCTCTGCGGGTTATTTAGCCCTATGAATCGGGCAATCCAGGGAGTGCCGATCGTAACCATGATGGATTTGAATACACCGGCTGCAATACTTAGTGCGATGACTTCAGAGGAGGCGCCGACCGCCGCACCAGTCACAGGCCCAACAATGAAAGTGCAGGCTCCTGCTCCAATGGTTGCCATGCTTTTGACATCTTCATAACCCATCGCGAAAGCAAGAGCCACTCCTGTAAAGAATGCCACAACAACACCAAGAAGTAAGGAGATGAAACCAGCCCATCCGGCCTTCTTCATTTCTTCAAAAGTTGCCCCCATTGCCGTCGCAACAATAGTGAAGTCTCTAAGCATGGAGCCCCCCATCAGGGTGAATCCAGAAAAGATGCTTACGTCAGCGATCCCGTTCTTTCCGTTTGTATATAGACCCCCCAGGTAGGCCAGCAACAATCCGGCAAAAATAGCTATGGCTGCCATGGGGATTCTTTTTCCGGTAAGTCGCGCTGAAATCCACGCTGACGCCAGCATGACCAGCCCGGTGGCTAGCAGGGCCGTGACAAGGCCATTTTTGCTTAATAGTTCTTTCATGAAGCTTGTGCCATTTCCTTCGGATCGTTGGCTTTTCTGCGTGACAATACCGGAATCAGCAAGACGCATAAGGCGGTGGGAATTGTTCCTGCAAGTAGTGCCATCCAGCCTCCCGAGATTGCACCCTTCACATTTTGTGTGGCAGACATCGCCACGATAACCGGAATGTACAGATTACTCCAGAACACAATGCCCCCTTCCATATCAGCAGTAAACAATTTGCGTGTACGCAGCCATTGATTGCTGAGAATGAGAAATACCATGGCGAAGCCCACACCTCCCACGTTGGCATCTATTCCGAGCCATAGACCCAACCAGGTCCCGATAAGCTGACCCAACAGGAAGCAGGCGGACAATACGGCTATTCCATAAATCATACGAACTTCTTCTTTACTTCATTCTTTGTGACTTTGCCCATAGTATTTCGTGGAAGATCATTCAACCACACCAGCCTCCTGGGAATTTTGTAGGCCGGCATTTGCTGTTTCATCCAGGATACAAGTTCAGATTCCATCAAAGGTCCTTTGCAAATGATTGCCGCTCCGACCACCTCGCCCCATTCATCATCCTCCAATCCAACAACTGAACAGTCTGCAATGGCAGGGTGGGTTCGGAGAACCTCCTCAACTTCTAATGCAGAAATCTTGTAACCGCCCGATTTGATAATATCAACAGATGTGCGACCCAGGATTCTGTAATAGCCCTTATCCAGCACTGCTGTATCGCCGGTGCGAAACCATCCATCGGCTGTGAATGCCAGCCTGGTGGCGTCAGGCTTCTTCCAATATTCAAGAAATACATTCGATCCTTTAACCTGAATCTCGCCGGGACCCTCACCTGCCGGCTCGTCCTTCTCATTGCATAATCGGATTTGTACGCCGGGTAATGGTTGGCCAACGTGCCCGGGTTTTCTTTCTCCTTCATATGGATTGCTGATCGCCATACCCAACTCCGTCATGCCGTAACGCTCCAGCAGGGTATGGTGACTGATCTTCTTCCATTTTTCAAGCAGGGACACCGGTAACGCAGCCGAGCCGGAAACCATAAGGCGGAACTTTCTCAGACATTCAGAAACAACTGACCTCTTTTCTTCCGGCAGCGTTTCCCAATGCGAGGTCAGTTTGAAGTAGATGGTTGGAACAGCCATAAATACATTCACTTTGCCCTGGAGAAATATTTGGAATACCCGATCTGGTTGGAAGTGAGAGAACTCACAACAGGCCCCAGACCACAATGAACAGCTCACAACGTTGATAATACCGTGAACATGGTGCAGCGGCAACACGCAAAGGATGTGATCATCGGACCTCCATTTCCATGCTTTCACAAGCGTATCAATTTGAGCCGTAATATTGGCATGCGTTGTTACCACGCCCTTAGGAAGATTGGTGGTTCCGCTAGTGTATAGTATCATGGCGCGCCGGTTCGCGCTTACTTCTGGGAGTGTTCCTGCCTGATCTTCCAACTGTTTTGAGATGATCAGAAATCGCATTCCCAGTTCCTCTGTCAATGGCCACATCATTTCATGGAATGTGGGAGAAACAACGAGAATAGAGCTGCCGCTGTCAGTGATGGCATATTTCAGCGAGGGCACCGGGTGATCAGTACATAATGGCACAGCGATACCACCAGCTTGCCAAATGGCCCAAAGAGTGATTACATAATCCTCACCGGGCGTAACCATGAAAGACACCCTTTCCTCCCGCAGGTCTGGTTTATCATCCAGGAGGATACGGGCAAGCGCCGCCGATCGGAAGATCAATTCTTCATAGATGGTCTCCCGTCCATCAGCAAGAATAGCACGGCCTTTCAAATGCTCTTTGGCCTTTTGAATGACAGAAAGCATCTCCAAGTAAACTTCAGATGGCCTGAAGTATGGGCAAAATGAAACGCACGTCTGACCATTCAAAAATGATCTGAATTCCAGCCTGGTTGTCAGACTCCCCCGGATAGGTGTTCATTTTGATGGTGAATTGTTCCACTGGCGGATTGACATTCTCAACAGGCACGCTCACGCGCATGACATCCAGACTGTGATTGGGTTCACCAGCTCCCCATGTTCCCAATTCTGAATTGAAGACAATTTCGAACTCATCAGGACCCGGGATGGCATAGATCTTATAAGTGCCTGCCAGGACCATCTTACCCGCAACCATGAAAGCAGTATTCACAGTCAACTCTGTTGATTCATTGGCGCCCAATCTCCAGTATGCACCATAGGGTTGAAGCGCTCCTTGCTCTTTAGGGCCAAAGATGACTCTGTTTCGTACGGAAGGCCGGCTATAGGATATGGACGCCACCAGGTTGCCATTCTTGAGCTCAGTTTTGTCAGAGGGGCTGAGGGTCCTATTGCGGTAATTGAGATACCAAAGTGCAATAGCGGCTACTGCAATGACAACGACCAGACCGATCAAAATCTTTTTTAACATAATCAATCAAGTGAGTTAATAGTTACCCAGTACCGGAAAGCAACGATAGCTTTATCTGTTTTCGAAAGACGGGTAATGTCCTTCCTGGATATTCTGGGGAGTATCGCCTTGTTAATGCTTGCCAGAATACGAAAGAAGGTCTTTTTCACCAGGCCCAAATTAATGTAACGGACATGATATTAAAACCAAATGTTCAACGTCCAGCCACTTTTAGTACGGTGATAAGCGGTTCAGATACTACCCCGGCTTCCTTCATCCGCCTGCGCAATTCATCTGAATTGATCACCTCTTTGGCTTTATCGATATTATCGGTTGCGAACATGATATTAACCAAATGCGGATCGTCGGCATCTACACTGATGGCCCTCAACTCAAGATTGGCTTTCGACCGTATGGGCTCATCTTCATCGAAGACCTTCTTCCACTTGTCATAGTCTTCAACTTCATGAGAGACAGCAACGCGGTATATCTTTGGCGTCGGTCCAGGTTCACGAAACTTGATGTCATAGTACCTGAACTGGGGTTCTGAGGTGACTCCGGCGCGATCCATCGCACCCATCAGATCGGCGGAATGAAAATGTTTTTTTGCATCCTGGTGACTGTGGGTCAATTCAAATACTGTAACCAATTGGGGGTCATCGGGGCTGGCAAATATGCTTAAGACCGCTGCAGGGTCGGTGACGCTGTCAAAGACTTGTTTCCATTGAGCAAAATCCTTGACCGACTGGGTCACTCCGATCGCAGTGTTGCCAGAATAGGCAGGCATTTCAACTGAGTCAAAAGCGGCTGAGTCTTCCTCCCGCCCTGAGTCTTTTTGCCGGCCGCAGCCCGATATCAGAATGATAGTGACTAAGAGCAGAAACGCTCCTGAGATGAGTCTCATGGTGTTTTGGGGTGGTTAGATTGAAAAGATAGCGAAAAGTGGGTTTAGGCCCAAGCATGCATAAAGAGGCGAGGAAGAGAACACTGATGACGGAAAACCTGATGATGTTTGTTCCAGGTGAAGTAAAGCTTCAATTAAACAGGCCTGAATTGGCATATTCGACTTCAGCCTTTGTTACCAAAATGTTGTATTTCACTGATTTAGCCAGGATGAGCTTGAACCACAGGGTTGGTTATTGCGTTATTTACATAACCACTACGAACTATGAGAATGATGCGAAAACTTGCCATCCTGGAATCGCTGGATGCAATGGATCACATCCAGATGGAAAAGGTTCTTTCATACATCAAAGAGATGCTGAAGAAGGACCAGCCAAAGGATGACCGCAAGTTCCGGCAACAGGCAATGGAACAAATCCGAATGGCCTTGCGCTCGGAGACAAAGGAGTCCGTGAAGGCTTGAAAAGCTCCTTCAGAAAATTAACAGGTACCCGCCTGGTGCCTGAAGGGATTCGCCTCCCCTCTACTTTTTTGCGCTACCCACACCCAAGATTCTTTTTCAGATTTCTGTCCGGAAGCCCTCCATAAGACTTCTCGCTGGCATGAAGCTCAGCCGGCTCATTTGGCTTTTTGACCGCATGCTTTTCAGCGACTTTCTTCTTACCATTCTTCTTCATTGAACTGTTCATGGCATTCAAATAATCGGCGAGTATCATGATAATTAATGAACCTCCCTCTATATTCGCCTGTTTAAAATTAATCTAAATAAGCCTGTCTTCAATGGACAAAACAGTGGCAACGATGAAACCTGGCGAAGCGGCTGTTATTGCCGGTTTCAGTGATGAACCGCTTTCTGTCAAGCTTCTTGAGATGGGTTTTCTTCCGGGCAACGTGGTAGTTTTCAATTTCGCCGCGCCATTGGGCGATCCGGTTTGTGTTAATATTTCCGGTTTTGATGTTTCACTGCGGCTCGAAGAAGCGGCCACTATTTCAGTTATTGATTGATGGCCATTGAAAGGAGACTCAGGATCGCATTGGTAGGTAAACCGAATTCGGGGAAATCTTCTTTATTCAATGCGCTTACGGGCCTTAAGCAAAAGATCGGAAACTTCCCGGGCATTACTGTAGACAAGCGAACAGGCTCATGCCAGCTGAACGACCACACGGAAGCGGACATCATCGATTTGCCTGGGATCTACAGTCTTTATCCCCGCACGCTCGATGAGAAAATTGTTGTTGAAATTCTTACCAACAAAAAGAGTCCGGACTATCCCGATCGAATAGCGGTCATTGCCGATGCCACCAACCTACGCAACTGCCTCCTATTGCTGACACAACTCATCGATCTGGGCTTGCCCGTTGTACTCGGGCTTAACATGATGGATCTCGCCGCCAAGTCAGGACTGAACCTGGACGTCAAGAAACTTTCTGCCCTTTTCGATGTGCCGGTGGTCATGCTAAACGCAAGGCAGGGGTTTGGGATTGATGAATTAAAGAGGCAATTGGCTGGAAACCTCAAGCCTTCAGGAAAGAGAATTTTTGATACCCTTAACGGGATGAGCAGCGCCGTCAATGCCGTTAAGGAGCACTTCACGCTTAGCAGTTTCTATGAGGCGTTTCAGTATCTGCAACAGCCGGACAACCTCAAGTTCCTTTCCGGCCAGGAAAAGGATTTCATCAAACGCGTTGCTTCAGAGCATTCTTTTTTTCCTCACAAATACCAGGGCGCTGAAACGATCCACCGATACGGCTATATTCAGGAGGTACTGGACGTGGTCGTTGTAAAATCAGCAAAGCAAAATTGGAAGGTAGGTACAAATCGCCTGGACAAAATCCTCACGCACCGCATATGGGGATACGTGATATTTCTGGTCATTCTGTTTTCAATTTTTCAATCCGTCTTTGCCCTTGCCCAGCTTCCCATGGACGCAATCGATCGGGGGTTTGCCGATCTGAGTGCATGGCTTAATGCCAGGTTGCCTTCAGGTCCATTGTTTGAGCTCATTTCGAACGGCATCGTACCGGGTATCGGCGGGATCATCATTTTCATTCCTCAGATAGCCATCTTGTTTGCGTTTATTTCTATGCTGGAAGAAAGCGGCTACATGTCGAGGGTGGTCTTCCTGATGGATAAGGTCATGCGGCATTTCGGACTAAGCGGAAGGAGCGTGGTGCCACTCATGTCCGGTCTGGCATGTGCCATTCCTGCGATTATGGCAACACGCACAATTGAAAACTGGAAGGAGAGGCTCATTACCATTTTTGTTACTCCGCTAATGAGTTGTTCTGCCCGCCTGCCTGTATTTGCCATTCTGGTAGCACTTATTATTCCTGACATAAGAATCTTCGGCTTGATCGGGTTGCAGGGAGCGGCGCTCATGGGACTTTATTTATTGGGATTCATCGCCGCTTTGCTTTCTGCATTGCTGCTTAAATCCTTTGTGAAGAACACCGAGCGCAGCTTCTTCATCATGGAGATGCCAACCTACAAAGTTCCCAAGTGGTCAAATGTGGGATTCACCATTGTCGAGAAGACAAAGACTTTTGTATTGCAGGCAGGGAAGATCATTGTCGCTGTGTCCATCATTTTGTGGGTATTGGCAAGCTACGGGCCGAAAGAGGTCATGAACCAGGCGAGACAGGTTGTCCGTGAGCAGACGGCTGACCAGCAGTTGACAGAGGAGCAATTTGAAAACAGTGTCGCTGCCTACAAACTCGAGCACTCGTATGCGGGCACAATCGGAAAGTTCATGGAACCCATTATTAAGCCACTTGGCTTTGATTGGAAGATTGGAATTGCATTGATTACCTCCTTTGCTGCGAGAGAAGTATTTGTAAGCACCATCGCCACGATCTACAGCCTGGGTAGTGCTGAAGACAATGTGACCATCCGAAACAGGCTGAAAGACGAGATCAATCCTGAAACAGGACAACCCCAGTTTACGCCGGCAGTAGGATTTTCTCTCCTGATTTTCTACGTCTTTGCCATGCAATGCATGAGCACGCTGGCTATTGTGAAAAGGGAAACAAAAGGTTGGAAATGGCCGTTGCTCCAACTGTTCTACATGAGCGGACTTGCCTACACATCGGCGCTCATTGTTTTTCAGCTCTTGTCCTGATCACTATCTTTCGGGAATTCACTATGCGGTCATTATTGCTTTTGTCCAGCCTTGTGCTCTTTTCCTGTACGTGGAAAGACTCTGCAAATAAATTTTCTGACGGGACCATCGTCAAAATCTATGAATGGAAGGACCGCAGGTTGACGGACAGTCTGTTGAGATATTTGAAGTCTGACCAGGCAGTCTATCGACGTGAAGCGGCACTGGCATTTGCAACGGTGCAGGATTCGATTGCAGGTCTTCCATTGGGAGCATTGTTGCTGGAGGATACAGACCCGTCCGTAAGAAAGAGCGCAGCCTTTGCGCTTGGGCAGACAGGAGGATTCCAATCGGTGAATGCCCTGCTGCCTGGATTATCAGACAAAGACAGGTACGTGGTCAGAGAGGTGTTGGAGTCGTTGGGCAAGACGGTAGGTGACATGGACCGCAGTGCATTGATCTCATTCAACTCGTCCGACACACTTCTGCAGGAGGGTCTGGCCTGGGCCTGTTACCAGATGGCACTTCGAAGAATAGCCGACAGCATGGTTGTAAAGCGGGTTGCAGGTCTGCTCTTCCCGACAAACTCCAGGGGTACACGACTTGGCGCTGCACATTTTTTCGGCAGATCTGCCAAAGTCACCGGAAAAGGTTTTGAACGGCAGCTCCTTGAAGCAGGAACAAAGGACAAAGATGCAGAAGTGCGCATTGCAGCAGTTCTGGGATTCAGGCACCTGGCGGCAAGCGTTGCGATGCCATTGATCAGTGAAATCCTCCAAAATGAAAGGGACTATCGTGTAAGGGTGAGTGCAGTGCGGGCGCTGCAAAACCTTCTTGCGGACGAAAGATCTGGCCTTCTGATTGCGGCACTTCACGATCCTTCGGAAATGGTAGCGGTTGCCGCTTCAGAAGTAATCAGAAATCTGGGGCTGCCCGGTATGGAGGAGGAGGCTCGCCGCGCGACCGTGATGAGAGTTAGGGCTAATTTGCTAGCCGCAATGTTGAAAGCAGGATCAAAAGATTCCATGTTTTCTGATCTCGGCACACTGCTGAACGACCCGAATCCATATGACAGAGCGGCAATTCTCTCTGCCTTGGGAGAATCTTCAGAACCTGAAATGGTGCGAAATACCTTTTCTGTCCTGGCAGCAACAGCAAATGATACAACAGAGGCAAAAGTGACTGGCAGCACGGCGGCTCAGGCTCTGGTCGCACTTAATAAAAAGGCTCGACTTCCAGACAGTACGTTTCTGCGTGTATACAGGAGAATCATTCTAAGCGGCGACAAAGTTTGTGCGGGGATCGTGTGTGAGGCGCTCTCTGATCCGGGAAGATCATTCAGGAAGCTCATTGGAAAAGATTCATTCCTGTACGAAGCAAGGAAGAGATATCAATTACCGAGGGACATTGAATCGATGCAGCCGCTTGAAGAAGCCATTGCCTGGATGGAGGGCAGGGATAAACCCAAGCTGCTGAAGAACGAATTTAATCATCCGATCAGTTGGGAGAGTGTCAGGAAAATTCCGGCAGACCAAAGAGTTTCCATCTCAACCAACAAGGGAGAGATTATTATGCGACTAGTCGTTGAGGAATGTCCTGCATCAGTTGAGAACTTTGTCTCCTTAACCAATCAGGGATATTTCAATGGCAAGATCTTTCACCGGGTGGTACCAAATTTTGTTGTGCAGACAGGCTGCAATCGCGGTGACGGTTATGGGAGCGAGGATTACTCTATACGATCCGAATTCTCAACTCGTCGTTACCAGCGCGGCTCGGTGGGTATGGCCTCTGCGGGAAAAGATACCGAGGGGACGCAATGGTTCATCACCCATTCGCCAACGCCTCACCTGGATGGGCGCTATACCATTTTTGCTGTAGTTGAAGAAGGAATGGGAGTAGTTGATCGATTAGAAGTGGGTGATCAGATAAAGGAGGCTCGACTTATTAACCGGAACGGAAGATGAAACCGCAGCGCATTGGTATGTTGGGAGGAGGTCAGCTGGGAAGGATGTTGATCCAAAAAGGTATCGACTGGAATATAAGGTTCAAGGTGCTGGATCCGGACTCCTCTGCACCGTGTTCCGGCATTTCAGACTTCAGTCAGGGGAAACTGACAGATTTTGATACGGTTCTGAAGTTTGGTGAAGACTGCGATTTGATAACTATCGAAATCGAAAATGTCAACACCGCCGCATTGCATGAGCTGGAAAGAAGAGGCAAGAAGGTTTATCCCCAGCCCCGTTGCATTGAAGTCATTCAGGACAAACGCACCCAAAAACAATTCTACCTTGATAATGGATTACCCACCTCAGAATTTCTATTGACCAACAATCGACAGGATGTTATTGCGCACAAGGCTCATTTTCTTCCGGCTGTTCACAAGCTTGGCCGTGAAGGTTATGATGGAAGAGGGGTTCAGGTATTGAGATCTGAGGCAGACCTTCCGAAGGCATTTGATGCACCGGGGGTGCTGGAAAAATTTGTCGACTTCAAGGCAGAAATATCCGTTATTGTTGCGCGCAATTCCTCAGGAGAAGTAAAATCATTTCCGGCTGTAGAGATGGTCTTTCATCCTGAGGCCAACCTGGTTGAATATCTGTTTGCACCGGCGGAGATTTCGGCATCGGTGGAACGGGAGGCCGAACATCTGGCCCAAGTGGTTATAGAGAAGTTGGATCTTGTCGGTCTCCTGGCAGTTGAGATGTTTGTTACCAAGGATGACCGTGTGCTGATAAATGAAATGGCACCCAGGCCGCACAACAGCGGACATCAATCCATTGAAGCGAATATCACCTCCCAGTATGAGCAGCACCTGAGGGCAATTCTGAATTTACCGCTGGGAGCCACCACCATGCGGAGCCCGGGGGCAATGGTTAACTTGTTAGGGGAACCCGGGTATGAGGGGCCGGCGCGTTATGAAGGACTGGAAGAAGTTCTGGCGACTGAGGGTGTATTTATCCATCTCTATGGTAAAGTTCAAACCAGACCTTTTCGGAAGATGGGGCATGTGACCATCATTGACCAGGATGTGGAAAGTTTGAAGAAGAAGGCGAATTTTGTCAGGAACACTCTCAAAGTAAAAGCATGAGCAAACCAGTGGTCGGAATTATCATGGGAAGCCAATCTGATCTCCCGGTGATGAAGGATGCTGCCGAAGTATTGGAAGAGCTTGGTGTGTCCTTTGAAGTAACCATCGTTTCAGCTCATCGTACGCCAGCCAGGTTGGCGAGCTATGCTTTGGAAGCCCGCAAGCGGGGATTGCGCGTCATCATAGCTGGAGCGGGCGGTGCGGCCCATTTGCCGGGGATGATTGCATCGGGTACTTCACTTCCCGTGATCGGTGTGCCAGTGAAGTCCTCCAATTCCATTGATGGCTGGGATTCTGTCCTTTCCATTCTGCAGATGCCTGCGGGTGTCCCGGTTGCTACGGTGGCGTTAAATGGTGCGAAAAATGCCGGGATTCTTGCGGCGCAGATTTTAGGCAGCCAGGATAAGAACCTGGCAAGGAAGCTGGACCAATTCAAGCTTTCGCTGGAAAAAAAGGTATTGCAGGCCGCAGCCGATCTTGAAAAAAAGGGCTGGAAAGGCACAAGGGAAAAATAGACGCATCCTTTCAAACTTATACTGCCGAAATAGTCCTAAATTCTCGTTCATTTAGGACGCTCATGGATCCCGGTTCGAAGGGTTGGCTCAAAGAGTACCTGGAATTCAGGAAAGACTTGCTCCGTAACGTAACAGCTAACGGGCGAAATACTGCCCATCCTGACCACTCCCTTTACCGGATCATTCAGCCCACCGGTCTGATGTACGGCCAGCCAATTAGTCTGTTTCAACATCCGGAGTCAGCTCAATGGGACGATAAGGACCGCATGAAAATTCTTCTTGCGGAAAGTCTCATCAGCAGTTCCCTCCTTTTTCACGACAAATCGGTGGATACAGTTGATGAAATGTCAGAGGTCATTATGAAAACGCTGGAGCGGATCACTGATTTCTACAATCACGTTTTTCCTGAATTGGCCACTCCGACGAAGACCCTGTTCGGACAAAAGAGAAGCACACTCGAAGTGGTCGAGCGCATACTTGAAAAGAGAATTGAAAGGACTTCAGCCTTCAGGGGGAATTTCTGGACCCATTTCTTTCACAACAGCCTGCTTTTCCTTGACATTTTCATTTTTGGCCAGTGGATCCATACGAATGCTGACAAAATTGTTTCGGATTTCTTCAAGTACGAGCGTGAGGAGCTTCGTACAAGTCTTGTGAAAATCATGGCGGCGGCGGCGCACTCTAACCACATTCTGGAGTTGGAGGAGCGGAGATTGATGGATTATTTCCTCCAGAGTGCCAACCTCCCACCAGAAAAGAAGAAAGAATGTCAGCGGATATTTGAACAGGGATTATCGGTGGAGGAGATCAATGTCCCTACAAACAATTCGTGGATTCTTAAAAAATACTTCCTGGAAATAGCAATCCTCACCATTTGGGCCGATAAGAAGGTGGAGGAAAGTGAACTTGAGTTTCTAAGACGCTTTGCTGAAACTTTGTCTTTTTCTGAAGACGACCTGGAACACAGCCTGATTGCAATCGAGGGATTTGTACTGGAGCACTGGGAGGAACTCAATTATCTTCAGGACAAGAAGAACTTTCAAGAAGTTACGGGGCAATACATCGAAAGAATGTCCAGGATGACCGGCAAGAACAAGAGTCGTCTGCTTAAGGAGGCCAGGAACAGCGATCACCTGATGGAGATACTTTCAGAAGCGCGTTCACGGGAACTCAGTGCGCAAGAGAAAGACGCGCTTCGTCGGCTACTCATCGACGTCCTGCGATCCATCCCGTCTTTTGTATTGATTTCTCTCCCGCAGCGATTTCTAACGCTGCCAATCCTGATGCAAATTCTGCCAAAGAATTTCATCGCAGAAAGCCTCGAGGTCAATTGAGTTCCTCTGAAGGCTTGTCCTTTTTAGGTATAAGTACGGAAAAGACAACAGCCAGAGTCAATGTGATAATGATTACAAGGAAAGAAAGTACCACTGGAATCTCGAAATGAATAATTTCCAGCAGCATCTTGGCTCCGATAAAAAATAGAATCACAGACAAACCTTTTTGCAGGAGATAGAACTTGTCGATAATCCCGGCAAGTAGGAAAAACATGGCCCTGAGCCCCAGCACGGCAAAAATGTTGGACGTATAAATAAGAAACTCATTTTGCGTGATGGCGAAAGCTGCAGGAATGGAATCCACCGCAAAGATGAGGTCGGTGGTTTCAATGAGAATGACGACAAGAAAAAGCGGCGTGAACTTGAATTTGTCATTCTCGGTCACCATGAATTGTCCGCCTTGCGCATCCTTGCTGATGGGGAGGTACGCGCGACTCAGCCGCATGATGGGATTCTTCTCGGGATCAATCTTTTCGTCGCTGTCTTCGAAGTATATCTTGATGCCGGAGTAGATCAGGAACACGCCGAACACGTAGAGGATCCAATGGAATTGACCAATCAAGTAGGCGCCTACAAAAATAAAGACTCCCCGAAACAGTACAGCACCCAGGATGCCCCAGAAAAGAACCTTGTGATAATATTCCTCCTGTACAGTGAAGTATTTAAGAATAAGGAGGATTACAAAAATGTTGTCAACTGAAAGTGCATATTCCGTCAGGTAAGCTGAAAAATATTCAAGAAGTGCATCAGCACCGCCGTCCGCGCTGTCATCAAAAAGATAGACTGCATAGCCAAATGCGGTGCTCACCAAAACCCAAAAGATCGATTGGTATAGGGCGGTTTTAGTGGTAATCCTGTGGGCTGTCTTATGAAATACGCCCAGGTCCAGCAGGAGAAAAACCGTTATGATAATGGCAAAAACCCCAAATAGAATGGTTTCGGTGGTACTGTGATTCCTGAACAGGGAGAAAAGGAGCATTTGGGTTATCTGTTTCCTGCAGCAGCACTAAAAAAAGGTGATTATCGGTCGAAAGGCCAAATAATCACCCATCAGCTGCCAAATCTAAAAACTTAATCTTAAACGCTAAAATTACGCCGGATATATACCCTGCAATGATGTAAGGAAACCGTGCATCTCCAAAGCAATTCTTTTTGGTTACCCAACATAATTCAAGCCTGAGATTGCCATTCCCATTGCAGTTTCACCAGATTGTGGTAAATGCCATCGGGCAAAAGGGATAATTCTTCGTGTGTTCCGGATTCAGCAATTTGGCCGTCCTTTATGACCAGGATACGATCGGCCTTTCTGATTGTGCTCAGGCGGTGCGCAATAATCACAGTTGTGCGATTTCGCATGAGGGTTTCCAACGCTTGCTGCACGAGGTGTTCTGATTGGGCATCCAAGGAGCTGGTTGCTTCGTCCAGAATGAGGATGGACGGATTCTTCAGGATGGCCCTTGCAATGGCTATCCGTTGCCTTTGTCCCCCGGAAAGCTTTACACCTCTGTCACCGACAACCGTCTCAAACCTGTCAGGAAATCCTTCAATGAATTCAAGGGCATTTGCTTGTCTTGCGGCCTCAAAGACCTCTTCTTTGGTAGCATCGGGTCTTCCATAACTGATATTCTCGCCGATTGTGCCGCCAAACAGTATGACTTCCTGGGGAACAATGCCGATGTTTTCCCTGAAAGCTGTGAGATTGTATTGCCGAATGTTCTTGCCATCGCATTGAATGCTTCCCTTGTTCGCTGAATAGTATCGCAGCAACAGGCTGACCATTGTGGATTTTCCCGAGCCGCTGGGTCCCACAAGCGCAATTTTCTCGCCGGGACGTATAGACAAACTTATGGACTTGAGCACCTGAACTTCGGGCCGTGTTGGATAGGAAAATTCCACCTGATCATATCGTACTTCCCCGGATAATTTTACGGGAGGTAAATGTGATGTGGACTCATCTTGTTCGGAAAGTATTTCAAGCAGTCGTTCGGAGGCACCGATGGATCGTTGAATTTGGCTGTAGATATCACCCAATCCTGCGATAGATCCGCCGATGAATGTGGTGTAAAGGACAAATGAAAGCAATTCTCCAACTGTGATTTCATTTCGCTGAACCAAGGTTCCCCCATACCAAATAACAGCGACAATTCCGCCAAATAGGGCCAGGATGGTAAAGGAAATAAACAAACCGCGATAGCCTGCAGCGTGGATAGCTGTGCGTACAACCTCTCTCAAAGAATTCCTATAACGAGTAGATTCAAACCTTTCATTGGTGAATGCCTTCACCACTGCAATAGACTGCATGGTTTCTTCTACGATCACGTTGGTTCCTGCGAGTTGGTCCTGGGTCTTTTTTGACAAACGACGTATGAATCTCCCGAAGATCAAAGCGCCGATGATCAGTACCGGGAATGTCATAATCATGAAAAATGTCAGCTTTGGCGTGAGAGTAAAAATGATACTCACGCCAATAAGCAGTACCAGGACCTGACGGAGCAGTTCAGCGAGCGTAGTGGTGAAAGTATCTTGTAAAGTGCCAACATCGGAAGTAATCCGGCTGAGAAGTTCCCCCACCCTTCTGGCATCAAAAAAGGACATGGGCAACCAGATCATCTTCTCATAAACAGCCTGCCGGAGATCGGCAAGAGAGCGTTCTGTAACAATGGTGAACGTATAGACCCTCAGAAAGGAAAAGACACTTTGAATGGCGAGTACACCCAACAAGGCAAGTGCAATCTGGTCTACACTGTCCAGAAAGAATTCATGCTTTCCTGAAGCCACATCGAGCAATTTACCGGCGAGGAAAGGGAAGGATAAAACCGTTGCGCTTGACAAAGCAAGGGCAACAAGGCCTATGAGGAAAGTTCCCCGGTAGGGTAACACAAACTGGAATATCCCCAGCAGTTTCCTCAGATTGGAAATATTGACGGCCTTCTTTTCCCCTTCGTCAAGGAATGATCGCTTTGCCACAGTTGTTCGTGATTACCAGTCTATGTGTCCTCTGATGGAGTAACGGACGGTGTCGGACAGAATCATCTTCTCATATCCCTCAATTGCGTAGGAGTTTAGCAGCGGTCTTTGGTTGTCTTCTTCAAAATTCAGCTGAAGCCGTTGTTGTGTCATGTGAAGCAGGTTCTTGTCGGTAATGACTGCTTCTATTCTCCGGATTCTGTTGATATTATCCAGATAATAAATCTTCATTTGACTTAGAGGAGCAGAGGTTGAAGTGTATTCACGAATCCTGAGGTTGCTTTTGGAGTCCTTGATGGAATCTTGCTTGACAAATGACAGCAGGTTAGCAGGTTTGTTAAGCAAATCCATTTGCCTGAAAAGTTCCAGCTCCTTCTGCCAACCGTCGGCAGTCGGCAGGAAAGTGGTATCGCTGCCCTGACTTTCCATCACTGCAGACTTTTCCAACACAGCGCCGCTCTGACTCAGAAGACTGACCTGCTCATCGAGCAGGGCATCAAAATCAAATTCTTTCTTATTTGCTGGTTCCGTCTGAACACATCCTGCAGTCAAAAGCACCAGCCAGCCATATCTTAACTTATTCATCCGTTCTTTAAAGTCCCTGGGATTCGGCGACAAGTTCCGCCAAATCTTTCACTTTAACCTCTCCTTCCTTCTCTTTGTTTTTCACACCGTCGGACATCATGGTCATACAAAAGGGGCAGGCCACAGCTATGGTCTTTGCCCCGGTTGAAAGCGCCTCTTCAGTCCGTTCAATATTGATGTCCTTCCTCCCTTTCTCGGGTTCCTTGAACATTTGTCCGCCGCCAGCACCGCAGCAAAGACCGGTTGTCCTGCAACGTTTCATTTCAACAAGATCAACATCGAGTGCGGCCAGGATTGAACGAGGGGCCTCGTATACATTGTTGGCACGTCCCAGGTAGCATGAGTCATGGTAGGTGATCTTCTGCCCTTTGAAACTGCCTCCCTCCTTCATTTTTATCCTCCCTTCGGCAATCAGATTTTGAAGCAATTGGGTATGGTGTATTACCTCATAAGTTCCTCCCAATTCAGGGTATTCATTCTTTAACACATTGAAACAATGGGGACAGGCGGTGACAATTTTTTTGACACCATACCCATTTAATGTCTGAATCACATTTAAGGCCTGCATCTGAAAGAGGAAATCATTGCCTGCTCTTCGGGCAGGATCCCCAGTGCAGGTTTCCTCTGTGCCCAACACTGCGAACTTCATTCCAGTGCTTTCAAGGATTCGTGCAAACGCCTTGGTGACTCTCTTATAGCGATCGTCATAGGAGCCGGCGCAACCAACCCAGAAAAGAATTTCGGGCGCTTCGCCACGTGCAGTCATTTCAGCCAGTGTAGGTATGTTCATGCTTGAGGTTCTAGTATCACCGGTTCAAAGGTCCATTCAAAATATTGTCTCCACATAACTACTTGTCTTCCTTAGCCCAATTGAATCGATCTGCCGCTGGAAATTTCCAGGGAGCAAAATTGGTTTCAATGTTTTGAAACATGGAGTTCCAGGAAGCAGGCGATCCGGACTCTTCCATGGCCACATATCGACGCAGTTCTATAATGATGTCCAGCGGATTGATCATCACTGGGCAGGCTTCCACGCAGGCATTGCAGCTAGTACAGGCATTAATCTCTTCCTTGGTGATGTAATCCCCCAACAGAAATTTTCCATCATTAAGTCCTGGCCCTCCATTTTCAAGACTAACTCCAACTGTTTCCATGCGATCCCGGATATCCATCATCACCTTTCTGGGTGAAAGTTTCTTACCCGTCAAATTGGCCGGACATTCGGACGTACAGCGCCCGCACTCTGTGCAGGAGTAAGCGGCAAGGAGCTGGTTCCACGACAGATCATTAATGTCCTTTGCCCCGAAACGCCCCGGTTCTCCGCTTGCAGGTTGCGCGCCTGACAGACCCAGCATGGATTTGACTTCATTGGTTACCGCAGGCATGTTGTGAATATGACCTTTCGGTTCCAGTCTTGCGTACCATGTATTGAAGAAGGCCAGGATAATATGGAGATGCTTTGACCACGTGATATAAACTGCAAATCCAAGAATTCCAGTGATGTGAAACCACCAGGCAAAACGCTCCACAACAACGAGCGATTCGGGAGTCCAGCCGGAAAACACCGGCATCAGATGCGACGATAGAATCAGCCTGCCCGTAGGCGTATAGTGATCAATATGCCCCTGCAGCAACTGATCGGAAGCGTTCATAGTGAAGACAGCCATCATCAGTACGATCTCGATGGTGAGGATCAGATTGGCATCAAGCCGCGGCCAGGATGTCATTTCTGCTGACCAAAATCTCGGCACTCTCAGTAGGTTTCGCCTGATAAGAAAAACCACGCATGCCAGGAGAACACCGGCGGCAAGGAATTCAAATCCATTCATAAGAATGGTATAGAGTGAACCCAGCCACGGTGCGAAAATTCTATGGGTACCCAGCAGACCATCGATGATGAACTCCAGCACTTCCAGATTGATGATCAAAAATCCGGCATAGATGAGAAAGTGCAGCAATGCAGGCACCGGCCGTTTGAACATTTTCTTCTGACCCAGGGCTACCAGCACCACATTGCGCCACCTTTCATCCATGCGGTCCTTGATGTTAAGGGCTTTCCCCAGCCTGATATTGGAAAGGATCCGGAGGGCACGTTTGCGGATCAGATAGCCGGCGATGGCCAGTGTAACGAGAAAGGAAATTTGCTGAATAGCGTGCATGAAAGGAGGATTGACCCAAATTAACCAACTAATTCAGGCAAATGCCATTTTGAACCGGTCATTTGCAGCCTTTCTAATTTTATATACTTTTGTGGCCCGTTCTCAATCACATCCGGTGACGTAGCTCAGTTGGTAGAGCAAAGGACTGAAAATCCTTGTGTCGGGGGTTCAATTCCCTCCGTCACCACCAAAGCCTCCCATGGAGGCTTTTTTGTTTCCCCTTTGCCGAAGGGATTCACCGGCGACTTTTTAGTAACTTTTAAGTTATTCTATGCAACGCAGGACCTGTTATCTGCTGGTGCTCGTACTCTTTTCAGTCTTTGGCGCGTTGGCGCAGGGCAACTTGTACACGAGCCGCGGGTACTGGGAAGAAACGACAAAGCCTGCTTATCGAAATATCCTGCAAAAGATTCAGCGGGGTGACAGTCTGTCAAAAGAAGAAAAGAGTTATCGGGAGGATTTTGAAAGTTTTCTGAAAGCCTACTTTCAGAAAATGTCTCAGGTGGAGCGGGACGATTATTTCCGCATGAAGGAAACATGGGACAAGGAATTGGTTGCGACAGGAAACAGCTCAACCCAGACTTCATCAACAAGTGATGCATTCGAGTGGAGAACTAAAGACAGACTGGCAAACGGAATTTATGGTTTGTACTATGGTGCTGCTGCGGTTGGTGCGTTCGACCTCAACGATCAGGCTGCTGCGACAGCGATACCATTACTGACAAGCGGAGCATGGCTGCTTGGCCCGGCAATCAACAGACGCAAGTTCGATAATGTGACCCGTACACAAATCCGGACCCTGAACACCGGAAGACTTTTGGGACTAGTTTATGGAACCGGACTTGGTTTGGCCGTTGGCTCAAACTCGGATGACACACCCAAATGGATACTTGGTTTGTCCGCCTTTGGAAGCATAGTCGCTGGGGAGATCGCATTCAAAAAAGCTAAGCAGGAACAGATAAGCGCAGGAAGAGTGGAGATGGCACGTCACTACGGAATACTGGGCCCGTGGATAGCGCTATCACTCACCGCTGCCTTAGGCAACCAAAGCTCAAATGTTGCAGGGGCCTCCATTGTTGCGGGAGGGCTTGCCGGTATCCCTGTTGGAAACAAAGTGTTTAATCTGTACAACTATAGCAGGGGAGATGTGGATGCTATCAGTTCGCTGACACTGATTACAACCGGGGTAGGTCTTTCCGTCGTTGGAGAAAATAATCCTAACGAGAACAGGTTGTACTGGCTGATCCCGGCACTCGGATCTGTTGCGGGCACTATTCTTGCGCAAAAGGCAGTACGGGGTGCTCATTTGACTGATCAGCAGGGCACGACGCTTAATCTCGCTACTGCTGGTTCCGCCCTTGTGGGTCTTGGAATCGTGGCGTGGACAAAAACCGAATCCTCGGCTTTGACCATCGGAATTCCAACCGCATTTGCACTGATAGTAGAGCAGTCACTGTTTCACTCTTATAAGAAGAGGAATTTTGCTATGGGTGTTCAGGGTAGTTTAGACACAAGTGGCAAATACAGATTTTCGATGCGTTTTTCACCAGAAGGCTATTTCATCAACCGACAGATCAGACCTGATCGCATGACGCCACAAATGTACACCAGTATTCAGCAGTCCCTGGTCAGAATGTCAATCTCATTCTGATTACTCAAACACATCAATCTGACCCGCAAGTATTTGCTCCAGCGTGTCTCTTTTGCGGATGAGTCTGGCGACCCCCTCGTGGATCAGAACTTCAGCGGGCCTCAGCCTGGAATTGTAATTGGAGGCCATTGAATACCCGTACGCTCCGGCATTCAGGATGACCAGCAAGTCACCCTCATGGACTTCATGCAATTCACGGTCCTTGCCGAAGGTATCTGTCTCACATACGTTTCCCACCACGGTGTAGATTTTCTTGTCGCCGCTGGTGTTGGAAACATTGACAATTTCGTGGTAGGCATCATACATCATGGGTCGTACCAGTTGATTGAGCCCCGAGTCGACACCAACAAAAGTTACTGCAGGTGTTTCTTTCACCACGTTGGTTTTGACCAACAGATAACCGGCTTCGCTGACTAAAAACTTGCCAGGCTCCATCCAAAGTTCAGGCCTCCTGCCTGTCTTGCTGGCAAAGGCTTGCCTTGCATCAGACAACATCTGACCCAATGCGTCGATATCAGTGACAGGTTCTCCGGTTCTGTAGGCCACCTTGATACCTCCACCAAAATCCAGGAAACTAACATCACTGAATGCTTCCGCCAGTCCGAAAAGGATGTCTGCCATTTTCTGAAATACTTCAAGATCAAGAATTTCGGAGCCGGTGTGAATATGCAGACCATTGACATAGATATTATGTCTCTTAATGGTATTCAGAATGGATTCCTTCTGAAGAATGTTGATTCCAAACTTCGAATGACTATGGCCTGTTGAAATTTTGTAATTGCCCCCAGCCATAATGTTGGGATTCAGCCTCAGGCAGCACGGATAGCTATTTCCGTATTTGGCGCCGAACTTCTCGAGCATGGAAAGGTTATCGAGATTGATGTTAAGCCCCATTTCTACACCAGCGACAATTTCATCGAATGATACGCTGTTGGGAGTGAACATTATCTCGTGTGATTCATAACCTGCCAAACAGGCAATCTGCGCCTCCTGAATGGAAACCACATCAACGCCCACATCGTGCCGGCGCATCAGTTTCAATATGGAAAGATTCGTAAGCGCCTTGGCCGCATATTTGATTCTTAAGTCTTGTACCTTTGACCGAAGCGTCGAGATCTGCGCAATGATGCGGGCACTGTCGTATATATAAAGTGGAGTACCGAATTGATCCGCGAGCGACCGGAAGCTCAGCCCTTGAATCCCGTACTTGCCTGTAATGTTTTCCATACAAATGAGAAGGGCAAATATACAGGATGGTGGACGTTCATCACCGTTCACTAACTTTGACCGATGGAGTTGTTTTACAGGAAGTCTGGACAAGGAAAGCCTTTGGTTATACTACATGGCCTGTTCGGATCGTCAGACAATTGGTACACGCTGGCCAAAACCTTTGCAGAACATTTTACAGTGTACCTGGTGGACCAGCGCAATCATGGACAGTCACCTCACAATTCTGCTTTGGATTATGCAGTACTGACAGAGGATCTGAAGGAGTTCATGGATCATCACCGCCTGGAACGTGCTGTTTTGCTAGGGCATTCCATGGGTGGGAAGACGACAATGAATTTTACAGTTTGCCATCCTGATCGGGTTCAAGATCTGATAATAGTGGATATTGTACCCAAAGAGTATCCGGTACATCATGACCATATTCTGGAGGGGTTGAAGTCCATTTCTCTACCCCATCTGAATTCACGCAGTGAGGCGGATGGCATTCTTTCACGATTCGTCCCCGAGCCTGATGTACGACAATTCCTGCTTAAAAATCTTGCAAGAAAGTCAGAGGGTGGCTTCGAATGGAAGATCAATCTAGATGCCATTGAGCGTAACATTGAAGCGATGGGAGAAGGAATGGTTTTTCCTGGCAGCTATGAAGGAAGCACTCTTTTCCTGATGGGCAGTCGGTCTAATTATTACTTGCCGGGTGATGAAAAGTTGATCAAGAAAATATTTCCGGCCGCTACGATTCAGTTCCTTGACACTGGCCATTGGGTGCAGGCAGAAAGGCCTGCAGAATTTGCCGAGGCCGTTTTAAAGTATCTTGCAGTCTGATGGACGAGTTCAGGACCATTCTTTTCCTTGACATTGAAACGGTTGCATGCTCACAAAGCTATTCGTCACTGGATGATCGCCTGAAGGTGCAATGGGCACGCAAGGCAGCTTTCTTCCGTCACAGGGACAATGCCCAGACAGATGAGCAACTTTTTAATGAGAAGGCAGGCATATATGCTGAATTCGGAAAGATCATTGTGATCGCCATGGGCAAATTCGGCGAGACCGAAAAAGGAGAGAGAACTCTGCGGACAAAATACTTTGCGGGTGATGACGAAAAGCAGATACTGCTGGATTTCAAAGCCGCACTTGAAAAGATGGATCAGTCTGTTTTGAAACTCTGTGCGCATAACGGGAAGGAATTTGATTTTCCTTATCTGTGCCGCCGCATGCTGGTGAATGGAATCACCTTGCCATCTGTTCTCAATATGTCGGGCAAGAAGAACTGGGAAGTGCCTTTCCTGGATACCATGGACATGTGGAAGTTTGGTGACTACAAACACTATACATCCCTGGATTTGCTTACCACGCTTTTTGATATTCCATCCAGCAAAGGGGACATGGATGGGTCAAAGGTGAACGAAGTCTACTATCAGGAAAACAACCTGGACAAGATAGCTGCTTATTGCACAGCCGATGTGGTGGCTGTAGCCCAGTTGTACCTTCGTCTCAAAGGCGCTCCTGTAGTCATTCAACAAAACATCCTGAATAATTAGTCACGAACAAGACATCATGTCCAAAAAGATATTCAAACAGCGACAGGAGAGAAAAAAGAAGGAAGAAGGAAAGTCGCTCAGGTCTGCGATGCTCCGCTTCTTTGATGAAAATCCCGGTGAGTCTTTTCAGCTTCGTGAACTGGCAAAGGCGCTGGGGCCGAAGAACAAGGCGCTGAACAAGGAACTCTTCAAACTGCTGGAGCAGTTGGCTGATGATGGAAAAATCCGTCAACTGAGCGATGGCAGTTATGCTTCCACCAGGGAAACTGAGATGCTGGAAGGGGTGGTCGATCATGTCAATCCCCGCTTTGCCTACATCAATACCGGCACGGGCACCGACATTTATGTGAAAACCAGAGATCTCGCCACTGCGCTTCATGGCGATACAGTTCGGATAAGCATTCTTTCAAAGCGACAGGGTGAGAAGCCTGAAGGCCGTGTGGAAGAGATTGTCAAACGGAATCGCACACGGTTTGTGGGGAGACTAGAGGTTTCTCCGAATCGATTTGCATTTGTGGTCCCGGACTTCAGGAAGATCTACCAGGACTTCTTCATTTATCAGGAAAACATTGGCAAGGCGAAGAACAACGACAAGGTGCTGTTTGAGGTCACCAAGTGGGGTGACGGAGACAGGAATCCTGAGGCCAAAGTCATTGAAATACTGGGAAAGACAGGTGAAAACGAAGCGGAGATTCACTCTATCATGGCTGAATTTGACCTTCCATTCCGTTTCCCGCAGCAAGTGTCGCACGAAGCGGAGCGAATCAACGGGGAGATCACCGAGGAGGAAATTCGTCGCCGGAAGGATTTTCGGGATGTGCTCACCTTCACCATCGACCCGGAGGACGCCAAGGATTTCGATGATGCGATTTCTTTTCGCAAGCTGGACCATGGTCACATTGAAATTGGCGTTCACATTGCGGATGTAACGCACTATGTAAAGCCCGGAACCGTGCTGGATGAAGACGCCTTTGACCGCGCCACATCTGTGTATCTCGTGGACCGCACGGTGCCGATGCTGCCGGAGAGGCTGTCAAATGAACTGTGTTCCCTAAGGCCGGATGAAACGAAACTGACCTTTGCTGCAGTATTCGAAATGGACCGGCACGGGAAGGTACATAAGGAATGGTATGGCCGTACCGTCATCCATTCTGACCATAGGTTTACTTATGAACAGGCCCAGGAGGTTCTTGAAAAGGGCGAAGGAAAGTTTGGAGAAGAACTAATTCTCCTAAACGACATTGCACATAAATTGCGGAAGGAGCGTTTCGCACGTGGTGCCGTAAACTTTGAAACAACGGAAGTTAAATTCAAACTGGATGCAAAGGGACGTCCGTTAGCGGTAGTCCCTAAAGTCCGCAAGGACGCTCATAAGCTGATAGAGGAATTCATGTTGCTCGCCAACAAGGGTGTGGCCACATTCATTTATAAACTGAAAAAGGGAGGGGAAAGGAACACATTTGTCTACCGCACGCACGACTTTCCGGATCCGGAGAAAGTTTCGGACTTCGCAAAATTTGCCAAGCAGTTTGGCCACCAATTGCAAACCGAGGAAAGTGCGATTTCCAGATCGCTAAACAAATTGATGGATGAGATAGAGGGTAAACCTGAGCAGAATGTTCTTCAGTCACTCGCCGTGCGTGCCATGGCCAAGGCCAAGTACACCACGGACGCGAAGGCGCATTTCGGTCTCGCGTTTGATCATTACACGCATTTTACATCGCCAATTCGCCGCTACCCTGATATGATGGTTCATCGGCTGCTGCAGCATTATCTGGACCAGGGCAAACCCGTAAGCAAGCCTGAGTATGAATCCAGGTGTCTGCATTCTTCTGAAAGAGAGAAACGGGCGGCTGATGCGGAGCGGGCCTCCATCAAATACAAACAGGTGGAATTCATGAGCCTCGCGGAGGACAAGCTTTATGACGGAATTATAACGGGTGTGACAGATTTCGGAATCTTTGTGGAAATCATCGAAACCAAATGCGAAGGCATGGTCAGGCTGGCGGACATGAAAGATGATTTCTATGAATTTGAGGAACGCAACTATAGGGTTATAGGTCGCAGGAGAAAAAAGATTTACCGGTTGGGAGATGAAGTGTCAGTAAGGATCAAAAAGACAGATGTGGATCGCAGAACCATGGACCTGACTTTTGAAGATTGATGAAGGAGATTAATCATTACCTGGAGCTGATTGAGACAAATATCAATGATCAGCATTTTGATGGGAGCCCACGCTCGCTCTATGAGCCTATCAGGTATATTCTTTCCCTAGGTGGCAAGCGGCTGAGGCCGATGTTGACCCTCTTATCCTACAACCTCTACCGCAAGGACGTAGAGAAGGCTGTTCCCTTTGCGGTCGCAGTGGAGGCGTTCCATAACTTCACACTCATGCACGACGATATCATGGATCATGCGCCATTGAGACGAGGCAAGCCTACCGTACATGAAAAATGGAATGTGAGCACGGCAATACTGTCGGGAGATGTGATGCTGGTGAAAGTTTACGAAATGCTGCTGGGGCTTGAAGAATCCAAACTTAGGAGGGTCCTTGGGCTGTTTAATGCCTGCGCCACAGGTGTATGTGAAGGACAGCAGTGGGATATGGAGTTTGAATCCAGAAAGACGGTGACCAAAAAGGAATATATCCACATGATCCGGCTGAAGACTGCAGTCTTGCTGGGGTTTGCACTTGAGTTGGGGGCCGTCCTGGCCGATGCACCGGAAAAGGATGCCCTCGTTCTTCGCGATGCAGGGGAGCAACTGGGCATTGGTTTCCAGCTCAAGGATGATCTTCTTGACGTTTACGCAGACAAAAAGAAATTCGGCAAGCAAGTGGGAGGTGATATCATCGCCAACAAGAAAACCTATTTGCTTATACATGCTCTGCAACAGGCGCGTGGTGCGGATAAAAAGGAACTGAATAACTGGCTGCAGAAGAAAACATTCAACAAGCGCAGGAAAGTAGCGGCAGTGACGGCGTTGTACGACCGCTTGGGTGTAAGAAGAGCTGCGGAAGCCCAGGTAGCTGAACATTTTAATCTGGGTTTTGAAAGCCTGAAGAGTCTTTCATCACAAGCGAATACATCAACACTCGTCAGTTTTGCAGAAGCGTTGGCTGACCGTCAGCGCTGATCCGTTTTTCTTTTATAAACGTATAACCGGGCCCGCTGTCCCTTGGCGTTTTCGCTTAAGGTAAAATAAGCCTGACCATCCAGACCCCAGGCAACAGCCTCACCTTGTGGTTCCTGGTCGTAGCATAATGTTGTTGCTTCTCTGGTCAGCGTTTCGGCAATGGATTCACCATCTTTTCTTTTCCAGTAATAAACATTGAGGTAGGTCTTCACCAATATCTCACTGCCATCTCTGGAAATGTCCGCGGCAACCACATACAAGAAGGGCAATCTCGCCACCTCGCGCGCAATCAACGTATCGCCAGAAAAGTCATTATCCAACTCAAAAAGATGGGCGCGCTTCTGCACCTTAGATATCACATAGAACTTCTGACTCAGTGGATCACAGAACATCGCCTCGGTATCGTGGATTTCGTCCGGAAGGCGGAAAGGCAGAACAGCAACAGGACCCTTGATCAATGTATCACCCGACCCGGGTTCCTTAAAGCGATAGATTCTTTTGACAGGATAATGCCGTTGATTGTCTCCGATATCTCCGACATAAACGAAGTTGCCACCTCCGGCCGGGTCAGGCCCCCAAGCGATATCTTCCCAGTCCCTGTTCTTTGCTTCGGGAACAGTGAAGGCGCGGATGGTGCGGGCATTATCGTCCAGTAGGAACACCTGTGCAGGATGACCGCTGTCGTTATGCGACCAGAAATAACCGGGCTGACTGGCAGCAATAAGGCCTGAAGCTTCTTCAAGGTCATGGTTCTTGTTGATGCCAAGGGGAACGCCCTTTTCAAATATTGGACTGCATTCCTGCGCCTTGTTTGCACAGGCCATTAATACCAACACGCTAACCAGGAGTTGAGGCTTCATGAAGAGGCAAGTTCTGGCTTTAAGTGTACTTAAACAATGTCGCGCAAGAAATGACTGGTTGTTCGGACGTGTCCCTGCTTTGTTACATTTGCAAATTGTGATAACCCATGAAGTTGACGAAGAGCAGGATGATGACCTGTTCGAACATTACCGGATCGTGGTTGACCCGGGTCAGAGCCTCGTGCGCATTGACAAATTTCTCCAGGACCGTCTTCCCAATGTGACCCGGACCAAGGTGCAGGATGGCATCCACAATGGCTTTGTGAAGGTCAATGAAAATACAATCAAGCCCAATTATAAGGTACATCCGGGAGATGTGATCACCGTCTCACTGCCTGAGCCCCCACGCGACACGGAAGTGAAACCTGAGAACCTTCCGCTCAATATCATTTACGAAGACGAACACCTGCTTGTGGTAAACAAGGAACCAGGCATGGTGGTGCACCCGGCTTTCCAGAACTGGAGCGGCACATTGGTCAATGCGCTCACCTATCATTTTCAAAATCTTCCCCAGATGCCAGGCAATGAAGGACGTCCTGGGTTGGTTCACCGTATCGACAAGGACACGAGCGGACTGGTGGTAATCGCCAAAACTGAAATGGCCATGACCAAACTAGCCAGGCAGTTCTTTGACCATAGCATCGAGCGTACTTATTGGGCCCTGGTTTGGGGTGAGCCCGCGCCGCCGGAAGGGACCATCAATGTAAATGTGGGCCGAAGCCCAAAAGACAGAAGAGTCACGGTGGCATTTCCTGATGGTGAGATGGGGCGTACTGCTATTACGCACTACAAAGTCCTAAAGAACCTCAGGTATGTCTCTCTCATTGAATGCCGGCTTGAGACGGGACGCACACATCAAATCCGAGCTCACATGAAGTTCCTGGGCCATCCTCTGTTTAATGATGCGGTGTATGGAGGCGATCAGGTTTTGAAAGGAACGACTTTTTCAAAATACCGTCAGTTTGTTGAGAACTGTTTCAAGATCATGCCCCGACAAGCGCTTCATGCCAAGACACTGGGATTCGTTCATCCGGCCACAGGAAAATTTCTCCAATTCGATTCTGAATTGCCCAAAGATTTTCTCGACGTCCTTGAGAAGTGGGAGAATTACGTGAAGTATAATTGAGGATTTCTGGAGAACGACAGAATTCAAAGGATCATCTAGACTGATTCAGTATGAAATACCCGCTTAACCCGTTCGCTGGTGCTGGCGAGCAATTCATATGGAATGGTGTCGATCCAGGAGGCCACCTGCTCAATGGGGAGTTGAGGTCCGAATATGACGACTTCGTCGCCTTCTTTTGCAGGAATGCCTGAGATATCAATCATGGTCATATCCATGCAGACGTTGCCGATGACCGGTGCCAGTTTCCCTCCCACCTGGACCTTTCCCTTTCCCTGGCTGAAACTCCGGCTGTATCCATCGGCATATCCGATGGCAATGGTGGCCAAGGTCATATCCTTTTCAGCTCTTCCGCGCCGACCATATCCAATGGTGTCTCCTGCCGGGATCTTCTTGATCTGGGAAATAATACTTTTCAGTGTGGCAACCGGCATGAGCTTCTGCGTACCCTCAAAAGTGGGGTCGATGCCATACAGACCAATTCCAAGTCGCACCATGTCATATTGAAAATCGGGAAAACGGAGAATACCTGGAGAATTGAGCAGATGGAGAAGCGGCCTGTAGCCCAGGACTTTTTCGATAAGGGATGCCATTCTATTAAATCGCGATACCTGTTCCCTGGAGAAAGCGTCATGCTCGGGACTATCAGCTCCGGCAAGGTGGGAGAAAGCAGAAACCACTTTTAGATTGCGATGAGTCTGCAGCAATTCAAGAGTCTTTGGAAGTTCAGCTTCGTCAAAGCCAAGCCGGTGCATCCCGGTATCCAGCTTAAGGTGAACTGAACATTCACGGCCATCCAGAAAATCAACCAGTGATTTCAGCATTCCCTCACTAAAAATTTCCGGCTCCAGGTGAAAGTCCAGTAATGCCTGGTACCCTTCTTCTGAAGGATTCATCACCATAATGGGTGTGGTAATGTTGTTCTTCCTCAGATCCATCCCCTCATCCGCGTAGGCCACGCCCAGGTAATCGACGCGGTGATATTGCAATAGGCTGGCGACCTCCTCGCT
>JBDHXU010000004.1:0-67345 GCA_039810905.1 Cyclobacteriaceae bacterium
TTCTGACAGGGCGATTCGTTTTTAATGGGCCTGCCCAAACTAACGATTGTTGTAGCGTAATGCCGAAAACGATTTTTGAAAAGATTTGGGAATCACATGTTGTGAAGCGTGCTGCTGGTTACCCGGACGCCTTGTTCATCGACCGCCATTTTATCCACGAGGTCACAAGTCCCCAGGCCTTTGATGGCCTTCGCAAACGTGGCATCCCGGTGTTCAACACTTCTCGTACCACTGCCACGGCAGATCATAATGTGCCCACTAAAGATCAGCATCTCCCGATCAGAGAGGCACTTTCCCGCCATCAGGTTGAAACACTTCGGAAGAATTGCAGGGAGTTTGGGGTCGAATTGTATGACCTCGGGCATCCCTTCCAGGGCATTGTGCATATCATCGGACCTGAACTGGGTCTTACCCTGCCCGGCATGACCATCGTGTGCGGCGACAGTCACACGTCAACCCATGGCGCTTTTGGATCCATCGCGTTCGGGATCGGTACAAGCGAAGTGGAACAAGTGCTTGCCACCCAAAGCATACTCCAGTACAAGCCGAAGACCATGAAGATTGAAATCAATGGAAGGTTGGGCAAGGGAGTGGTCAGCAAGGATATCATCCTCTATATCATATCCAAGATTTCAGCAAGCGGCGCCACCGGCTATTTTGTAGAATATGCGGGGGAGGCCATCCGTGCGCTTTCAATGGAAGCCCGCATGACCATTTGCAACATGAGCATCGAGATGGGTGCCAGGGGTGGATTGATTGCGCCTGACGACATCACATTCAATTATATCAGGGGAAGGAAGTTTGCCCCCGCAGGCTCTGCATTCGATAAGAAAATTGATGACTGGAAATCCCTCCGCAGCGACGAAGGGGCGTCATATGACAAGGTCCTGCAGTTTGATGCGGCCGACATTGCGCCCATGATTACATACGGAACCAATCCCGGCATGGGCATGCGTGTAACGGACCGCATTCCAACGGGAGAGGAACTGAAGGAAATCAATGAACAACAGTCGTTCAGGAAATCCCTGGACTATATGGGACTGGAACCCGGAAGTGTCCTGCTGGGCAAGCCTGTTGACTATGTTTTTATTGGCAGTTGCACCAATGCCCGAATGGAAGACCTGCGCCAGGTCGCTTCCATCATCAAAGGGAAAAAGAAGGCGGACCATGTGGAGGTTTGGGTAGTTCCAGGATCGAAGCAGGTTGAGGAACAGGCACGGAAAGAAGGATTGGACAAGATCTTTGCAGCCGCAGGTTTTGAACTTAGAAGCCCTGGTTGTTCTGCCTGTCTTGGTATGAACGAGGACAAAGTTCCCGAAGGCAAGTATTGTGTTTCTACTTCAAACCGGAATTTCGAAGGCCGGCAGGGACCGCGATCAAGGACTTTTCTGGCGAGTCCTCTCAGTGCAGCCGTAGCCGCCATCACCGGTAAAGTGTCGGATGTAAGAGAATGGATTCAAGAATGATCAGCATGAAGGAAAAATTCAATACACTGACGACTACGGCTGTACCCATTCCGTCCGAAAATGTGGATACGGATCAGATCATTCCTGCGCGCTTCCTGAAGGCCACCACGCGTGAGGGCTTTGGCGACAATCTTTTCAGGGACTGGAGATATGACAGCGCCAACGCTCCGATCAAGAATTTTGTTCTGAACGATTCAAGATATTCGGGTAAGATACTGGTAGCTGGAAAGAACTTTGGCTGTGGGAGCAGCCGGGAGCATGCTGCGTGGGCCATTTATGATTATGGTTTCCGCGTGGTGATCTCAAGTTTCTTTGCCGATATCTTCAAGAACAACGCGCTTAACAACGGCCTGCTGCCGGTTGTGGTGTCAGATGAATTTCTGGCAAAGATATTCTCCACGGTGCATCATAAGCCTGCAGCGAAGTTCACGGTAGATCTGGAATCCCAGGAAGTGCGTCTTGAAAATGGAGACACCGCAAAGTTTGAAATCAACCCTTACAAAAAGACCTGCCTGATCAATGGCTACGACGACATCGATTACCTGTTAAGTATCAGGGAAGATATCCGGGCTTATGATCATGCACATTCATGACAACAAAATGAGGAAACGGATAGTCATATTACCAGGAGACGGCATTGGAACTGAAGTGACGGCTGAAGGCAGGAAAGTCCTCGAGCGGATTGCAGAAACCTTCGGTCATACTTTTGAATTTGAGAATGCACTTATCGGTCATGCAGCCATTGAGGAGACAGGAAATCCTCTGCCTGACGCCACACTCGTTAAACTGAAGTCATGTGACGCGATTCTGTTTGGCGCGGTGGGTCATCCCAAATACGATAATGACCCCACACTAAAAGTAAGACCGGAGCAGGGCCTCTTGAAGATGAGGAAAGAACTGGGGCTTTATGCGAATCTTCGCCCCATCAAATTATTTGATCAGCTGCTCGGGGCTTCCAGCATCAAGCCCGAGGTGTTGAAGGGTTCCGACATTCTCTTTTTCAGAGAACTGACAGGTGACGTCTATTTCGGTGAGAAGGGCCGGATGAATGAAAACAATACAGCCTATGATACGATGATCTATCATCGCTATGAGGTAGAACGAATTGCCCATAAAGCCTTTCAGGCTGCGCGCACCCGCCGCAAGAAGGTGACCAGTGTAGACAAGGCCAATGTGCTGGAGAGTTCGCGCCTGTGGCGTGAAACGGTAAACCAGGTAAGTCGCGAGTACACCGACGTTGCCATTGAACATCAGTTCGTGGACGCTGCGGCCATGAAACTGATTCAGAATCCCAGGAGCTTTGATGTCGTCGTTACCGGTAACCTGTTTGGAGACATTCTAACGGATGAGGCCTCGCAAATAGCCGGGTCAATGGGGATGCTGGCATCCGCTTCCGTTGGCGACAAAGTTGGACTATATGAACCAATTCACGGAAGTGCACACGACATAACCGGTAAGGGAATTGCCAATCCACTGGCCTCCATTCTTTCAGCTGCATTGCTGCTGGATATCTCCTTCGGGATGAAGGAAGAGTCCAATGCTGTAATCAATGCCGTTGAGCAGACCCTGGAAGAAGGATTTCGTACTACAGACATAGCCGAAGCAAATACCCCTTGGGAAAAGGTCCTGAACACCCACCTCATGGGTCAGCGAGTTTGTGACAAGATTCATCAAAAAGAAACGATCCATTCGTAAACCACCACCATAAGCCTAAATCATATGAGTCAGAGAATTCAGATTTTCGATACCACACTCCGCGATGGAGAGCAGGTTCCCGGATGCCAGCTTTCGACGGAGGAGAAGATCATGATTGCACGTGAATTGGAAGCACTTGGCGTGGATGTGATTGAAGCCGGCTTCCCCATTTCAAGCCCCGGTGACTTCCTGTCGGTCGTAGAAATATCAAAGGCCGTGAAAATCCCCACGGTATGCGGATTGACCCGTGCAAAGAAGGATGACATTGATGTTGCCGCAGAAGCACTGAACCACGCTGCCAAGGGCAGAATCCATACGGGTATTGGATCGTCTGATATCCACATCAAACACAAATTCAAGTCTACCCGTGAGCAGGTGCTGGACCAGGGGGTGTGGGCAGTGAAGTACGCAAAGGAAAAGGGCTACGAAGTGGAGTTTTACGCTGAAGATGCAGGTCGCGCAGATCTGGCATTTCTGGCGCAATTGACCGAAGCTGTTATTGCCGCTGGCGCTGACGTCGTGAATATTCCGGATACCACTGGTTACTGCCTTCCGGATCTTTACGGGAAGAGGATCCAATATCTCTTTGATCATGTATCCAATATTCATAAGGCAGTTATTTCCGTCCATTGCCATAATGACCTGGGGCTCGCTACGGCCAATACAATTGCGGGTCTGACACATGGCGCCCGCCAGGCAGAGGTAACCATGAACGGCATCGGTGAAAGAGCAGGCAACACATCGCTGGAGGAGGTTGCCATGATCATTCAGGTGCACAAGGATCTCGGACTGCATACCAATATTAAATCGGAAAGGATTTATGAACTGAGTCAGCTGGTGAGCAGCACCATGCGGATGCCGGTGCAGGCCAACAAGGCCATTGTTGGGCGCAATGCCTTTGCACACTCCTCAGGAATCCATCAGGATGGCTTTCTCAAGCACGCTGAGAACTATGAAATCATGAACCCGGCTGATGTTGGAGTGCCGTCATCTTCTATTGTACTTACGGCCAGAAGCGGGCGGGCGGCGCTGAAACACAGGGTAGAGCTGCTAGGCTACCATGTCGAGGGTGATGAACTCAACACCCTTTACGAGAATTTCCTTCTTGTTGCTGACGAAAAGAAGATGGTGCATGATGCAGATCTTGTGACGCTGGTCACCAACCTGGAGATTCTGCAGAAATAACACGGCTGTTGCCGTATTTTTTTGGTGATGCAACCGTGCAGGTTTACCTTGCGCGGCATTTATTCATGGCTTTACTGGAAAAGTTTCTTTATACAAAACGGTCCACACTTCCCGGAGCAGGAAAGGGCCTGTTTACCAGGGTCCCCATCAGGAAAGGGAAAAAGATCGTTGAATACAAAGGTGAGGTGATGACCTGGAAGGAAGTGGAGAAGATGTCCGACGATCGCAACGGATATGTATTCTACTTTAACCGCAACTATGTCATTGACGCCTGGAAGACCAAGAAATCAGTAGCGCATTTTGCCAATGATGCACGAGGTATTGTGCGGATAAAGGGTATCCGCAATAATTCAGAATACGAGACTGAAGGGAAGCGCTGCTTCATAGTGGCAACTGAAGATATAGAGGCTCGAGCTGAAATTTTGGTCGATTACGGAAAGGAATACTGGCAGGCAATCCGGTACAATATCCGTTCAGATCAGAGGGCAAAACAGCGTACAGGCAAGTCTGGAAAGAAGGTTACGCTGCCGCATCACATGGCAGCCAAACGTCAAAAGAAGAGCAACTAGGGTTGTTATTTCTTTTCCAGCAGGGGCCTGGCCAGACCTAGAGATTCATCTGTCATGTCACGGATTTTCTTCATTTTCTCCATCTCGTTTTCCAGATAAACCCTTTTCCCTTCTGAGTCAGCACTGTCGGGCATGGCAAAATGATGCATCCAATCCATCATGGCGTTGCTTGCTGAATCCAGTTTCACGACTACACTGTCTATTTTCAGTTTGTTCTCCGGGTGAGCAGCGAGGTCCTTTAACAACTCCTGTTTCAGTTTATAAAGCTCATCGGAACGCAGCATGACCTGATCATGCATTTCCATCAGTTCATCATAAAGGGCGGCATTTGGATCGTCCTGTATCTCACTAACTCTCGTGTCGTTCTGCTGCGTTTTTCCGCAGCCAATCAAAGTTAGCAAGACGATAAGAATGAGGAATCTGTTCATGACATCTGGTTTGTATCAAATATATGAGATTGGCCCATCCCCATCAATCAGAGCCCACTAACAGTAGTTAGTTTGTCAGGAATTCCGTACAAATATTCTATGAAGTGTTGTTGTTTTCGCTTTTTTGGCCTTTCTTCGCTGCTGCTATAAAGTCATGAAGACCTGGCGATTTCACTTTTACTATTATTTTTTTCAAACCTCAGCGGGACTTGAAGGATAGCATTTTGTAGCATCACAAACGAGAAACACACAGAGTCCCGCCAAAAAAGAGCGGGACTCTTCTTTTTAATGACAATGACAAAGGCACGGAATACAAACCATACGAACAGAACGGCAACCCGGAAGAAACTCAGGGTAGCCATACAGGGTATTGCCACCAGTTTTCATGAAGTGGCGGCACTCACCTATTTTCAGTCGCCGCTGGAAATTATTGAGTGCCTTACTTTTCACAGTCTCTGTGAGACACTGAAACATGACCGGGCCGATTATGCGGTCATGGCCATTGAGAATTCCATCGCAGGGAGCATCCTTCCGAATTATTTTCTTCTTCAGGAATATCATTTTGCCATTGTGGGAGAGTTATATCTGCCGATTCACCTTCACCTGATGGTTTTGCCGGGAGTGACCATGAAAGATTTAAAAAGCATAGAATCCCATCCTATGGCCATCCGTCAGTGCAGTGATTTTCTGCAGAAGCTGTCAGGTGTGGAGATCAAGGAAAGTGATGACACAGCTTTATCCGCAAAGAAAATCAAAGACCTCAGGCTGCGTGACACCGGTGCAATTGCCAATGAACACGCGGCTCGCAAGTTTGGATTGGAGATCATAGAAAAGCGCATTGAAACCAACAAGAAGAATTTTACACGATTTCTCATCCTCACCAAGAAGGCAACCAATGGTACTGACAGTAATAAAGCGTCACTTTCCTTCGAAGTTGCCAATGAAGCCGGAAGCCTGGCAGATGTATTGATGTCATTTAAGCAGAACAACATTAATCTCACGAAGATCCAATCCATTCCTATAATCGGGAAACCGCGTGAATATTCCATTCACGTCGACCTGGAATGGAAGAAGAGGAAGAACTATGAATCGGCCCTGCAGCTGGTGTTGCGTCAAACACGCAACCTCAACATACTGGGCGAATACAAGAAAGCAGAGATCAAATTTTAACAAATGATTCAGACAGCTCAACGCATAGCCGACGTCGAAGAGTATTACTTCAGCAGGAAACTTGCTGAAGTGCGCAGCCTTGATACCAAAGAACTGCCGGTTATCAACCTGGGCATAGGCAGCCCGGATTTATCACCGTCTCATTCCACTGTAGAGGCCCTGACAACTTCGGCCCGCAACCCGGGTCATCATGGGTATCAGAACTATAAGGGCATCCCTGCCCTGCGACAGGCCATTGGTGCTTTCTATGAAAGAACCTACGGCGTGCATCCTGACCCGGAAAAGGAGATTCTTCCACTTATGGGCTCAAAAGAGGGCATCTTCCACATCACAATGGCATTTGTCAACGAAGGAGAAGAAGTTCTGATTCCTGATCCCGGCTATCCAACCTATGCGGCTGTGGCCAGGCTGGCGGGTGCCAAAATCCGGACTTATGCCTTGAAGGAAGAACTAGATTGGGGAATCGATCTCGAGGCTTTGAGGTCGATGGATCTGAGCAAGGTCAAGCTGATGTGGGTAAACTTTCCTCACATGCCCACTGGACGCGTTGCCGGCAGGCAGGAGTTGGCGACTCTTATTGAACTGGCCCAAAAGAACAGGTTCCTTATTGTCAATGACAATCCTTACAGTCTTATCCTTAACGAACACCCTCAGAGTATCCTGGCCATTCCCGGGTCTTCTGATGTTGCCATGGAGCTCAATTCTCTGAGCAAGTCACACAACATGGCGGGGTGGAGAATTGGATGGGTGGCAGGCAGCAAGGAACATATTGATGCTGTGCTTCGTGTGAAAAGCAATATGGACTCCGGTATGTTCCTCGGCCTTCAACATGCGGCCATTGAAGCCCTTCGGAGCGAAAAGTCATGGTTCGAAGAACTCAATACCGTTTATCGTGGAAGGAGCGTGATAGCAAAGAGGTTGCTGGATGTACTCGGCTGCACTTATGCTGAAAAGCAATCTGGACTGTTTGTGTGGGCAAGGGCACCTCGCAACGTGGTTGATGTGGAGAAGTGGCTCGATGAGATCCTCTATTCAACCAAAGTATTCATAACTCCGGGTTTCATTTTTGGTCCTGGTGGCTCCAGTCACGTGCGGATCTCGCTTTGCGCACCTGTTGAAAAACTGGAGGAGGCTTTGAAGCGAATCCAAGCCTGGTCCAAAGCAAAGTCAAAGAATCATCATGTAACCAGGGAAATCGCATGAAAGTGACAATTATAGGTTTGGGGCTTATCGGCGGAAGTGCCGCAATCGACCTCCGGAAATCAGGTTTGGCAACTCATTTGACAGGAGTAGACATCAACGAAGCCAATGCAGCCGAAGCAGTAAAACTCGGACTGGTTGATGCTTATGAATCTGACGGTGACTCTCTTTCAAAATCAGACATGGTCATAATGGCAATTCCTGTCAATACGCTAAGTGCCTTGTTGCCCCAGGTCCTTGATGTGATTCCTTCGCAATGTGTAGTGATTGATATGGGATCGACCAAGGGAGCGATCTGCCGGTCGGTGGCAGGTCATCCTAATCGTGGACAGTTTGTTGCCTGCCATCCGCTGGCAGGCACGGAAAACTCAGGACCTGAGTCCGCTTTTTCCGGACTGTTCCGTAACAAAGTCAATATTATTTGTGAGCAGGATAAGTCCAGCCCTGCCTCCATGAGACTTGCAGAAAGGGTTTTCGAGGCGCTGGGAATGAATAGCATCTTTATGGAGCCGGAGGAACATGACAGGCATGTTGCATATGTCTCTCATCTTTCACACGTGAGTTCCTTTCTTCTTGGTCAAACCGTTCTTGACATCGAAAAGGATGAGAAAAATATTTTTAACCTTGCCAGTTCTGGGTTTGCATCTACGGTCAGGCTTGCGAAAAGCTCTCCTGACATGTGGGCGCCTATCTTTGAGCAAAACGCCGAATATCTGGGACAGGCGCTTGCAGAGTATATCATGCACCTGCAGCGATTCCAGTATTTATTGATGAAAAAGAATACGAAGGAACTTCATAAGATGCTGACGGAGGCCAATAAAATAAGGCCGGTGCTGGAAGGCTTAAGTGCCCAACATGCCCCCAGATCTTTGGCTCCATCTTTGTAGAATTTAAACATGAATCAGGAATGCAATTCGAATCTATCAGTTCAGTTTTGAAAGTTGATCGCCCCCTGGTCATCAGCGGTCCATGCAGTGCCGAAACTGAGTCACAAATGCTGACCACGGCCAAACAGCTGAAGGCAACAGGTAAAGTGCACGCACTGCGGGCGGGTATTTGGAAACCGCGAACCAGGCCGGGGCAGTTTGAGGGAGCAGGGGAGCCCGGGTTGCAGTGGCTTGTGAAGGCCAAGGAAGAAACCGGCCTGCCCATCACGACGGAGGTGGCCACCGCTGCCCACGTTGAACTTTGCCTCAAGGCAGGCGTGGACATATTGTGGGTTGGTGCCCGTACAACAGTGAATCCATTTTCGGTGCAGGAAATTGCTGACGCCCTTCGTGGAGTTGATGTGCCCGTCATGGTGAAAAATCCGGTTAACCCGGATCTGGAGTTGTGGATCGGCGCCATCGAGCGGTTGAATCGCGCCGGCATCAGCCGCATGGCTGCCATCCACAGGGGATTCTCGTCATTCGACAAGGGCCCATTCCGCAATGCGCCGATGTGGGATCTGGCGATTGAACTGAAAACGCGTGTCCCGGGCCTGGAGGTCATATGCGATCCCAGTCATATCTCAGGCAATCGTGAACTGATCAGCATGGTGTCGCAGAAGGCCCTCGACCTCGATATGAGCGGGGTGATGATTGAAAGTCACCTCAACCCGGATGCGGCCTGGAGCGATGCCAAGCAGCAGGTAACGCCGGCTGCCCTGGCAAAGATTGTGGAAGGGCTTGTCGTGCGAACGTCATCTTCCAACAACAAAACCTTCAAAGATACCCTTGGGCTTCTTCGCGAGCAGATTGACCAGCTGGATGACGAGATCATGCAAAAGCTGGCCAACCGGATGAAGATATCCGAAAAGATAGGCCAGTATAAAAAGGAGAATAACGTGACAATTCTACAAGTAGGCCGATGGGAGGAGATTGTGCAGACGAGGGTATCACTTGGTAAGGCCATGGGACTCGATGAGGGGTTCACCAGGGATTTGCTCAGGCTTGTGCACCACGAGTCTATTCAGGTGCAGACAAAAGTGATGAACAAAGTAGAGGAACGGGTGTAGCGCCACGTAGATAAACACAGTCAATCCAAAGGGTACTGTCTCGACTTTGAGACATTACCCTTTTTTATGAGCAGAGACAACCGGGGAAATCTGTCGTACAGAGCGTAAATTGCGATCTCCACCTCTTCTGCAACTCCTATGGCTCAACTTCCCTGGAAAAAAGTCTTGTTTGGCCTTGCGGCCTTGGGTGTCCTCCTTGCAGGCATCTTATATTTTCAAAACGCAGGAAGCAAGGGGCCGGCTATTGCGACAGTTAATCCTGCATTTGGCGAATATATAACATCCTATACGGCAGGGGTCGTAAGTTCCGGATCCTCCTTCCGCATTACACTTGCCGTGGATCCGGAAGAACCAACGAGCCCGGGCGAAACGTCCGCCAGGCTCTTCGACTTCAATCCATCGTTGAAAGGAGTTACTGTCTGGCTGGACCACCGAACGGTAGAATTCAGGCCGTCAGAGCGGTTGCGGTCCGGCCAGGTTTATGAAGTTTCATTTGCACTATACCGGCTCATCCAAGTTCCGCCTTCACTTCAGAATCTGGAATATTCGGTCCGGGTCATTCCACAGAACTTTTCACTATCGGTGGAGCGCATGAAACCATATGTCCAGACGGAGCTGAAGCGTCAAAAGATCGAAGGACTTATTCAGACTGCGGACTTTGCACCTAATAAGGCGGTAGAGAAGATGTTGACGGCAGAACAGGCTGGGAAAATTTTGGCTGTCAGCTGGGTGCATACGGAAGAGGGGAAACATCACAACTTCACCGTTGAAGAAGTCAGCCGCGGCGAAGGTTCCACACAAGTAAAGATTTCAGCCGATGGCAATCTACTTGGCGTTGACCAGAAAGAAGAGCAGTTGGTGGAGGTACCGGCCCTTGGCGACTTCAAAGTTATGGGCGTGAGGGTGGAGCAGGGCTCCAGTCAATTCGTAACAGTTCAATTTTCAGATCCATTGAGTGAGCGGCAGCGACTGGAAGGCCTTATCACCATCAGTGATATTCCTTCGCTGGACTATGAAATCAGCGGGAACGAAATTCATATTTATCCGCCTGTGCGCCAAACGGGATCCAGGACGCTAACCATTGAGCCGGGCATCCGCAATATTCTTGATTATCGAATGGCCGAGGGCGGCGTTTTTGATCTGGCCTTTGAGCAAGTGGCTCCCAGTGTCAGGTTTGTGGGGAAAGGGAGCATCCTTCCGTCGTCTGATGGCATGATTCTTCCGTTTGAGGCCGTTAATCTCAAATCGGTTGACATCAGGATCATCAGAATCTTTGAGTCCAATGTCTTACAGTTCCTGCAAGTCAACGACCTGGAAGGAAATTCCGAACTGAGAAGAGTGGGGAAACCTTTGGTTCGTACCGTGCTTTCACTGGAGAATTCCGGCGTAACTGATCTTGGCAGGTGGAATCGCTATACCCTCGACCTTTCAAAGTATGTGCAATCAGAACCCGGCGCCATTTACCAGGTTTCAATTGGATTCCGACGTTCTTATTCAGTTTATAATTGCAGCGGCTCCGAGGCCGTATCCTCGGAGGAGCCTGAGGTTGCTGACAATTGGGATCAACCTGTGAACGAAGAAAGCGCATGGGACTCCTATGAGGATTACTATTACAACAGTGACTATCAATGGGAGGAGAGGGATAATCCATGCAGCTCATCCTATTACACGAGCAACCGCACCGTTCGTCGTAATGTAATAGCATCCGATTTGGGACTTGCCGCCAAGTCGGGCGGTGATGGCAGCACCTACTTGTTCGTTAATAATCTTAAAACGACTGAACCGATGTCGGGCGTGCAACTGGAGTTGTATAATTTCCAACAAGAGCTCATCGGGAGCGCCAGCACAGGGCCGGACGGGAAGGCAGTGATCATCAGTCAGCAAAACCCTTTTGTGGTCATTGCAAAGAGCGAAGCGCAACGGGGGTATCTTAGACTTGAGGACGGGCAGTCGCTCTCCCTCAGCAACTTCGATGTTGGGGGAGAGAAGGTTAACAAGGGGATCAAGGGTCTTATTTATGGTGAAAGAGGAGTATGGAGACCGGGCGATTCGCTTTACCTTACTTTTCTCCTGGAGGACAAACTGAAACTATTGCCAGAACAACATCCAGTGGTCATGGAGTTGAAGAATCCACAGGGGTTTGTGACGCAGCGACTGGTAAGATCTTCATCTGAGAATGGCTTTTACAAGTTTGCAACAGTCACATCACCTGACGCGCCAACGGGCAACTGGACTGCAAACGTAAAAGTTGGCGGAACATCTTTTACACAAACAGTTAAAATAGAGACGGTAAAACCCAACCGTTTGAAGATTGATCTGAACTTTGGGAGAGACAGAATCACAGCCGGTAATGAAAATATTTCCGGAACATTGCAGGTAAACTGGTTGCATGGCGCACCAGGTAGAAATCTGAAGGCGGAGTTTGAAGTGTTGCTGACAGCGGGCCAGACCAGGTTTGACCGCTATCCGGATTTTGTCTTTGATGACCCAACGCGCGAAGTAACGAGCGAGGCAAGGAAAGTCTTTGAAGGTTATACCGATGATGATGGACACGCAGTAGTAAACACCACGCTTGATATGGAGGGCAATCCTCCAGGTGTAATGAATGCCATCTTCCGCGGGAAAGTTTTTGAGGAAAGCGGCAACTTCAGCATCGACCGTTTTGTGCTGCCGTTCTATCCTTACCCGAGTTTCACAGGCATCCGTTTGCCACAGGGTGATAAAGCCAGGGGGATGCTGCTCACCGACACCACTCATCAGGTTGAAATTGTAACTGTAGATGCAAACGGCAATGGCCTTTCGAGACCTAATATTGAGGTAACCATTTCGAAACTGGAATGGAGATGGTGGTGGGATAACAGTGAGGGGAATGCCAACTATATGTCCGCCGCCAATTCAACACCGGTAGCCTCAGGTAGAATCAGCACAGTTAATGGAAAGGGATCATGGTCGTTCAAAATTAAGTATCCTGAATGGGGACGGTATCTGGTTCGGGCCAGGGATATGGACTCCAATCATAGCACCGCTAAGGTGATCTATGTCGATTGGCCTGGATGGGCGGGCAGGGCACGGAATGAAGCCCAGGGCGCAACCATGCTGACTTTTGCATCAGACAAACCATCATACCAAATAGGAGAGAAAGCTACCCTGGTCATACCCGGCAGCGACAACGGACGCGCACTCGTCAGCATTGAAAGTGGAAGCTCTGTATTGCAGACTTACTGGATCAACACCCACAATGGTGATAACCCTTTCACCTTTGAGGTGCTTCCAAACATGGCACCCAACGTTTATGCGCATGTCACCCTTCTCCAACCACACGCCCAGACGATCAATGATCTTCCGATGCGAATGTATGGCGTTATTCCCATAATGGTGGAGGACTCCAAAACTCATTTGGAACCTGCGATCCAAATGCCTGATGTGCTTGAACCTGGCCAGGAAGTGACGATAAAGGTTTCTGAAAAGAACAAGCGAAAAATGTCTTATACACTGGCGGTCGTGGATGAAGGGCTCCTCGATATTACCAGATACCGTACACCCGAAGTTTGGTCCCGGTTCTATGCAAGGGAGGCATTGGGAGTAAAGACTTGGGACCTTTATGACGAAGTCATGGGTGCGTTTGGCGGCAAGGTGGAGCGACTACTTGCTATCGGGGGAGACATGATGCTTAAAGCCAGCCAGGATGATGCGAGAACGAACCGCTTTAAACCTGTGGTGAAATTCCTGGGTCCTTTTACGCTGGATGGAGGGGAACAGACCCACCGTTTTATTATGCCTTCCTACATCGGTAGTGTCAAAACAATGTTAGTGGCAGGCTATCAGGGTGCCTATGGCACCGCCGAGAAAACCACTCCCGTCAGAAAGCCACTCATGGTATTGGCCACACTGCCCAGGGTACTTGGGCCAGAAGAGAAGGTATCGTTGCCGGTTACACTTTTCACAATGGAAAAGGGTATAAAAAATGTGAAGGTTGAAATCAAGGTTACTGGTCCGGTATCTGTGGCAGGAGAATCAAGCAGATCGGTGACTATGGACCGCGACAATCTGACAACCGACTTTGACCTCGCAGTAAAAAGTGAAACAGGATCAGTCCATATTGAGGTCTATGCCAGTTCAGGTGCATGGAAGGCTGCTGATGCCATAGACCTTGAGGTGCGTAACCCTAATCCGCCTGTCACCAGTGTGACCGAAGCGCTATTGGAGAATGGAAAGTCATGGTCGGGCAATATAACTCCGGTAGGTCTGGCCGGCACCAATTCAGCAGTACTGGAAATATCTACATTGCCGGCTATCAACCTCGGACAACGGCTGAGGTATCTGATGGAGTATCCTCATGGCTGTATTGAACAGACCACGTCAGCGGTATTTGCACAATTGTACCTGGATCAGGTGAAGTCTTTGTCAAATGAAGAGAAGGCAAGCATCCAGAACAACGTAAAGGCAGCGGTTGAGCGCATTAAGTTGTTTGTAACCAGAGATGGCGGTTTTTCCTATTGGCCCGGGAACGAAGATTCAGACAGCTGGGGTTCTACCTATGCAGGGCACTTCCTTCTTGAGGCCGAGGCAAAAGGTTATTTCATACCGAATGAGATGCTGCGCAGATGGAAGAAATACCAGCGTACAAAATCATTGGATTGGAGGAAGAATCGTGAACGTCAAAGCAGTGAACTTATTCAGGCCTATCGCTTATACACCCTGGCACTGGCAGGGGATCCGGATATTGCGTCCATGAACAGGATGCGCGAGGCTGGTAACCTGCCGCTAACTGCAGCGTGGATGCTGGTGGCTACCTACGCCAAAGCCGGCCAGGCTGAGACGGCCAGGACGCTGGCATCCGATCTGGCGACAAGCGTGAAACCTTATTCCGAATTGGCTGGATCATACGGCTCAGACATACGCGACAAGGCCATCATACTCGAAACACTTCTTTTGCTAAACGAAAGACCCAAGGCATTTGAACTTGTGAAGGACATTTCACAGGCGTTGAGCAACACGAACTATTGGATGAGCACACAGGCTACTGCCTGGTCTCTCAAATCGGTCAGTCAATTTGCCGCAGGAGAGAAGCGGGGCCCCCTCAAGTTCAACTATAGTTGGTACGGAAAGACTGTGACTGCTGTCACTGACCTTCCAATGGCACAAGTACCGATTACCATCGAGGGTAACAAGATGGGGGCTTTGTCCATTGAAAGTCAGACGCTGGGACCATTGTTTGTAAGGATCATCTTGCAAGGGACACCGGCAAGAGGGTTGGAGCAGGAGGCAAAAAACAACCTGGCGATGGACATTTCATACAGCAAAAGTGACGGAAGCTATCTTGATCCCTTCAGGCTGCAGCAGGGAGATGAATTTATTGCGACAGTGACGGTTAGTAATCCAGGGTTAAAGGGTGATTATCGAAACATGGTGTTACAACAGATTTTCCCATCCGGCTGGGAAATCAATAATCTTCGCCTGGAAGAGGCGGAAGACAGGCTTCTCGGTGACAAGCCGAATTATCAGGATATCCGGGATGATCGGGTCTACACCTATTTCGATTTGCCGGCTGCCCAAAGAGTAATTTATCGCGTGATGCTCACTGCCAGCTATGCCGGAAGCTACTATTTGCCGGCTGTAAGTTGCGAGGCAATGTATGACAGGTCCATTTACTCCCGCACGCGAGGTCAAACGGTTGACGTGGTGAAGAAATTGATACCTTAAATATGGGCTGGTTTTCAGGTGCGGACAAGGATCCTCGTTATGTCGACAGAGTTTGGAAAACAGAAGAGGAAAGTTACAAAGGATTGGCTAAGGCAATTCTTATAGCATTGAAAGAAAACCGTCTGCCGGTCATCATCTCGTTCTTTCCTGTTGACCGACAGCGGGTGGAAAGATTTCTGTCGGACCTTCATGTTCCATTGGTGAGCGTTGCAGATGAGACTCACGCAATTTCGCGGGCAGCACTTGTAGCCTATTCTTTTGGTGGACGTGATGTGCTGCGCTGGCGTTCTTTGCAGTCGTTACTGCAAAAAGAAGCATTAAGTCAGCAGGGCCTGGCGGTTTTTTTCACAACTCATAATACGGATATGTCTGCTGAGCAGGAATTGCTGAAATTGTTTAGGGGCCGCAAGGATAATCCTGTTGAGCTCGTCTTTTGCCTTCATCTTCAATCTCCTTTGCTGCGGCAATTTAGTGCGAATAACATCTTAGATATGATGGAGAAGCTTGGGATGAAAGATGATGACTTTGTCGAGCATCCTCTAGTTACGTCTGCAATCAATCGCGCAAGGCAAAAGATAGCTAAACAAGTGTTAGTCGGTAAAAACGCCGATTCCGAAAAGGAATGGTTTGATAAAAATGTTGGTCCTGGCCAACCCAACTGATTCTTTGCTAATTTTACGTTTTGCACCCTATGGCAACCAAAGAAAATTTTCGTTTTTCCAATGCACCGGAACCTCATCGCGCCAGGACCCGTGAGATCATGGTGAAGCACCCTGAAGTGAAGACCCTGATCTCCAGAAACCCCCTCACCATGATCATAATCCTCCTTCTGGTGGGCATGATGGTGGCCGGAGCATGGCTGGTAAGCGGCTCATCTTGGTGGATTGTACTGGCGGCTGCCTGGCTGGGAGGCGCCTTTATCAATCACGCGCTCTTTGTAATGATCCACGAGTGTACCCATCATCTTCTTTTCAAGAATAAGAGCCTCAATCTTGTGGCTGCCATTGTCGCCAATTTGCCACATACCCTGCCCAGTGCCATTTCCTTTGTCCGCTACCATATAAAGCATCATGCGTTCCAGGGAGTACATGAACTTGACGGAGACCTCCCCGATTATTGGGAGGCCAAACTCATTAATCATTCCCTCATCGGGAAGGCATTGTGGTTGTTATTCTTTCCGGTATTTCAAACCATACGTGTCGCCCGCCTCAAAGAGATCAAGCCTGTTGATGGATGGATCGTCGCGAATTGGATTGTTCAGATAGCCTTTGACGTGGCAATCTGGACACTCTTTGGACCCAAGGCCTTCTTCTTCCTTCTCTTCAGTTTCTTCTTTTCTGTAGGCCTTCATCCGCTTGGAGCGAGGTGGATACAGGAGCACTATCTCACTCTTGATGAGCAGCAGGAGACGTACAGCTATTATGGCCCCCTCAACACCGTGGCATTCAATGTGGGATATCACAATGAACATCATGATTTCCCTTCGGTTCCATGGAACCGTTTGCCCGACCTGAAGAGACTGGCGCCCGAATATTATGACTCATTGAAGGCGCATTATTCGTGGACTAAACTTTGGCTCCGGTTTCTTTTTGATAACCGTATCTCACTATTCCTGCGCATTGTGCGCAATGAAAGAGGAAAGGTGGCGCTATCCGACGAATCCAAACCTGATGCGGATCTTGTTACAGCAAAAGGATTCTGACAGTTTATGCGACTTATTGTTTTTGTCTCCATTCTTTTGATTCCCCTTCTCGCGGAAGGACAGTCCCGCGATGAAGAGGCAGTGGCATCACTTTCCAAAAGGAAATTCCAATGGCTGATTAATAAAAATGAAGATTCGCTTCGTGCTCTGGCGGATGAACGGCTGCAGTACATTCATTCAAATGGCTGGATACAGAACAAACATGACTTACTTGAAGACCTTAAGTCGGGTAGGTTGAACTATCAAAAGGTAACGGTCAAGGAGTCTGCCGTAAGAATTTTTCCGGAAAGCAGCAAAGGGGGTCAGCAGACCGCCATAGTAGCCGGTACCGGAACATTTGAGGGGATTACGGAAGGCAAGTCATTTACCATGGACTTGCGATACACAGAGGTGTATATACGGGACCAGAAAAATATCTGGAGGCTGGTATCGCGCCATGCCAACCGGATGCCATGATCGCACTTCCGACAAAAGGGAGACTTATATGGACAAGCCTTTTGCTGACCACTGTATTGGGTTACTACTTATGTCTTCCTTCTGACCTCTTTCTCAGACCCTTTAGTACAGTATTAAAAGACCGCAACGGACAACTTCTGTCCGCAGCGATTGCAAGTGACGGTCAATGGCGGTTTCCATCAGCCTCAGGTGTCCCTTTTAAGTTTGCCAAAGCACTAATAACCTTTGAGGACAAACGCTACATGAACCACTGGGGCATTGACTTCCTGGCCATGGGCAGAGCCATCCGGCAAAACATGCAGGCCGGTCATGTGGTCAGTGGTGGCAGTACTTTGACGATGCAGGTCATCAGGCTATCCAGAGTGGGGCGAAAGCGAAATGTGTGGAACAAACTCACAGAGATACTGCTGTCAACGAGACTGGAATTTCGGTACAACAAAGACGAAATTCTGGCACTCTATGCAGCACATGCTCCATTCGGGGGAAATGTAGTTGGACTCGAGGCTGCATGTTGGCGGTATTTCGGGCGTGATCCTATGGATCTCTCCTGGTCGGAAGCAGCCTTGCTGGCTGTGCTGCCAAACAATCCTTCACTGATAAACCTCTCCAGGAATCGTCCGGTTCTCATGAAAAAGAGAAACGGATTATTGACGCGATTGTATCAACAGGGTGCACTTGATTCACTTACCTTGCACTTGTCGCTTGCCGAACCCGTACCTGAATCACCGATTCCTCTTCCAAGGAATGCAGCTCATCTTCTAAGCAGAAGCATTAAGGATGGGTTGGAAGGTCGGCAAATTATGTCGACCCTCGATGCAGCTTTGCAGGTGCGTATAAGTGACATGGTTCATTCCTGGCAGGAACACCTGAGTGGCAATCAGATTTTCAATGCTGCAGCTTTAGTAATGGATGTACGAACGGGTGCCGTGCTGGCATACGTGGGGAATACCTTGTCGGGCGTTCAGCATCAGGAAGATGTTGATATGGTCCGGGCGCGAAGGAGTACAGGAAGCATTCTCAAGCCATTTCTCTATGCTGCGATGCTCGATGAAGGAAAGCTGCTCCCCGCTGCGCTGGTCAGTGACATACCGGTATTGATCAATGGGTATGAGCCAAAGAACTTTTCGAGAAAGTATGATGGTGTGATACCAGCTGACAAGGCGTTAATCCATTCATTAAACATACCGGCTGTGCAGGAACTTCGTGAATACAGGTATGAGAAGTTTCATGGCCTGTTGAAATCACTCGGATTGAGCACCCTTGACAAGGGCCCCGATCATTACGGACTTTCTCTGATTCTGGGCGGTGCTGAAGGAACCTTGTGGGATCTCACTGGGATGTATGCTTCTTGCAGCCGCACACTTCTCCGCTACTTTGAAGTCCCTGGAAACGAACGATATGTCACGACTGATATACATCCTCCCGTTTTTCAGTTGCAGGATGCCTCTTTAGAAGACAGTACCGGGCATCGCTCAGTTTCATCTCCCTTGAGTGCAGCCTCTATCTGGTCTGCCTGGGAGGCGCTAAAGGAGATGCGCCGGCCTGGCGAAGAAACGGGCTGGTATAACTTTTCAAGCAAGCAGCCCATCGCCTGGAAAACAGGCACCAGTTTCGGCCTGCGGGATGGCTGGGCGATCGGTGTTACTCCAGGATACGCGGTGGGAGTGTGGACCGGCAATGCCGACGGTGAGGGAAGGCCTGGGCTCACCGGAACAGAAGCCGCTGCACCCCTGATGTTCAATATCTTTTCGGTGCTTCCTGGTCAGGGTTGGTTTAACTGCCCTTCTTCTGAAATGACCAGGCTACGGGTTTGCGCCATAACTGGATACAAAGCTTCAAGCAATTGCGAAACAATTGATTCTGTTCTTGTGCCATTACCGGGTTTATCAACGCGAATTTGTTCTTTTCATAAGAAACTTCACTTGACAAAAGACCATCGATTCAGGGTTCATGCAGACTGTGCAAAACCCAATGAAATGACAGACGCAAATTGGTTTGTACTCCCACCCATTCAGGAATTCTATTTCCGACAACATCACCTTGATTATAAACCTTTGCCGCCATATCGTAAGGGTTGTGCAGATCCGGCTATGGTAACTTCAATGGACATCATTTATCCCCGGCCGCTTGCAAAGATTTATCTTCCTGTACAGTTGGATGGTTCTCCTTCAGCAATGGTTGTTCAGTTAACGCATAGGAATGAAAGTACCACTGTCTTCTGGCATTTAGACGGTTTCTATTTGGGATCAACCAGGGGCCTTCATGAATTAGCTATTAGTCCGGAATCCGGCGATCATATTCTCACCCTTGTGGACAGCTATGGCGAAACGATTGATAGAAGGTTTAGTGTGTTGTCTCCAAAATGAGTGATTAGAAATTCAGCGTTTACCCTAAAATGGAACCAATTGTGCCAATTGATGTAATATTTAAGGGGAAATTGAATAAATTTAAAGGTGATGTCATACAATCTTTGTACTACACCTAATTTTTTCGTCTATGATAAGCCGTGCTATGGTTTTGGCTTTGAGTGCAGTGGCCTGTATCGTCTCCTCAGGTAATGCTCAGAGTACGCTCAAAGATCAGGGTAATTATGTTGTGGTAATTGGTGCCTTCACCAGCAAACAGTATGCAGAAAGGCTGTCCAGGCAGGCTGCAACCAGATTCAAATTGAAGTCCAGTGTCGATCTGAACGCTGGCAAGAATCTGTACTATGTGTTTGTCATGCAAACCGATGAAAAGGAGGATGCGATTATTGAGGCTGAGCGTATTAGGGAAATCTCTTCATATAAGGATGCCTGGGTCTTTACCAAGGTAGTACCTGAAGTAAAGAAAGAGGAGCCGGTGATCGAAGAGGTCAAGCAGCAGCCTGTTGTGGAAGAGGTGAAACCTGTTCCAGTAGTAGACCCTGCCAAAGAAAAAGAAGAAAAGATCAAGGCAGAGGTGGAGAAGAAAACGACAACCATGAAAAAGGGAGATGTTGAAACTCTTGACCACATCTATTTCTATAAAGACGCAGCGATCTTGCGGCCGGAGTCCAAATATGAAGTTGATCGTCTCGTCAGGATAATGCAGGAGAACCCAAATCTAAAAATCAAGATTCATGGGCATACCAATGGAAATGATCCGGGAAAAATCATACGCCGCAAAGACTCATCTTCCGATATGTTTACACTGGATAACACTGTGGAAGATTACGGATCGGCCAAAGATTTGTCCCAGCAGCGTGCCAATTGCATAAAGGATTACCTTGTAAGCAAGGGTATCGACACCAAGCGCATGACCATTAAAGCGTGGGGGGGTAAGAAGCCGCTATACAAGGTGGATGACCCCAAGGCCGAGGCGAATGTGCGCGTGGATGTGGAGGCAGTGAATCAATAGACCTGTCCTGTACTATTACTGACGTTTGGCAACGTAGAAGTCACCAGTGAGGGAAGTTGATTCCCATGGAATTTGCCCTTTGCTGGATTTCTCAGAGACTTTTGCTCTGACCCGTTGAAACACCTGCAAAATGGATAGATTGGGGTTTTGCATTTCTTCCAGCAAAGCCTCCGTATAAAGACCATTTTGTCCTGTGCCATCGGCGGCAGTATGTCCGGGGGCGGTGGCATACGCAATTAATGTTCCAGATGGTGCATTCATAAAAGCCAGACCTCCACTGTCTGTAGAGCGACTCCATGATCTTTTGAAAGGGTTGTTTCGGCATGCATCCAGTATAATGACATTAACCTCTGTGCCCGCAATTTCCATGTAGCTGAGCACGCGATCGGCCTGTACGCAATCATATTCCACCTGGGCTTCATCTTGTATATCCGCGTCCACTGGTACAAGATAATTCGAGCCCTTAACTTGTATGCCATGTCCTGCGTAATAGAAAAGCCCCACATTGAAACTTTCATCTTTCAGCCTGCGTCCAAACTGATCAATAGCCATTTTTAGGTCGCGGGTACTTACATCTTCCTTCAATATAACGGTAAAGCCCTGCGACTCCAGCATGTGCGACATTGATCTGGCATCGTTGAGCGGGTTCTTCAGCACATTGGCTGATTTGTAGTTAGAGTTGCCAATGACCAAAGCGAGACGCTTCTGTTTGGTCTGACCCATTAACTCGATGGTTCTTTCTGAAGAGGTGGCCACCCCTGCCTTGTTCTCGGCTGTAATTTTCAACGAGTTGCTTCCTGGTGAAAGATTAATAGCTTTGGAAAGTACAACTTTGCACCCTGAAAGGGCTTCATCCTTAAAGGAAGTCTCTGTGAAGGCTACCTGTCCATTGAGAATCCCCCGGACACTTATGACATCTGTTTCCGACTTAATGCAAGCCTTAATATTCACTGTCGCATAAGGGACTTTGGAAGTAGCGGTAACAGGATCTTCCCAGTGTATTTCCGCAAGCAATGCTGAAACATCACTTGATGTTGCAAGCTGGCCATCCTTGAAGATACCAGCCTGAACTTTTCCATTTTCATCCGTGTAGGTGCCCTGGCCATTCATGTTACCCTGCACCCATGCTCCGACATACTTGCCGCGGTTTGCCCAATAATAGGTGCCTGTTCCTTCACGGAATCCATTCTTGAATTCGCCGGTATAAACTCCGCCGTCGTCATAACGGTAGATCCCGAACCCGTTCTCGCAATTACCGGAAATGCAGCCGGTTGAACTCACTGCCCCTGTCGATGAGGTGGCGCCTACATACTTGTGATCCATCCACATGCCCCGCTGAATCGTCCCTTCAGCGTTGTAGTAGGTACCTTCCCCGTGAAATTTCTTGTCCTTCCATTGTCCCTCATATTTCGCACCATCTGAAAAATAGCAGGTACCGTAACCGTTTGGTTCGGAATTACTGAATTGCCCCACGTAGTATACACCACCGGCCCAGAGGTAATTGCCGCTGCCATTGTCACAATTGCCCTGAAGGCAACCCGTCTGCAGACTATTATACAGGACAAAATTATTGCGGTCGTCATAATAGCCTGGCTGAGCTTCGCCACCCTTGTAATACCAGGCCCCATGCCCGCTCACGGCATGGTCCCGGAATTCTCCGACGAACTTATCACCACTTGCGTAGAAAATGATCCCGAACCCATTGCATTTTGAATCCTTGAATTCTCCGATATATTTCGAACCGTCGCTGTAAACGTAAGTTCCCTCGCCATTGACACAGTCACCTTTCTGGCATTCCTGCGCATATAAGCCTGTTGCAGTGAGCAGGCCCATGGTGAAAATCAAAAATCGCATACTTCCTTTTCGGTATCTAAAATAAATGGATTCAAGATCAAATGAAACGACCCAGCTCGCTCATATTAAGATTTCGATTATTTGTTACCTTAGGGATTCATATAAGCTCTTGGAACATATGAAGGGTTTCATCCTGTCAGTGGTTGTAGGGGTATTCATTTTCGCCAGTCACCGGTCCATGGCACAAAGCGAGGCGGGATCCGGGGAAAGATACTATGTAACTATTGGCGTGTTTGGTGTCAAAAACAATGCCATTCGGCTGGCAGCCAAAGCCAACTATTTGGGGTTTCTGTCCAACTATGCTGTGAACCCGAAACGGAAACTCTACTATGTTTATGTTTTTGACAGTGAGGACAGGCGGAAAGCCTACGCCTTTCTGATCAAACTGAGGGTTGAGACCGAATTCAAGGATGCCTGGATATTCACTGGTGCGCTGGGAGAGGAAGCTGTAACAGTAAAAACACCTCTTGGGGAGAAGAAGGAGCCTATTGAGGAGAAGAAGGTGGTGGTTATTGAAGAGGTAACCAAGAAGGAGGAAGCCAAACCGGATTCTTCCATGCTTGTGAAGCCCAAGGAGAAGAAAGTTGCCAAAGGGAAGTTCTTCAACTTCCAGTTTGTGAATAAGGATAACGGCAACCCGGTTCGTGGCGAGATTCATTTTCAGGAATCAAAAAGAGCTACTCAGTATCAGGCTTTCAAAGCCAATGAATTGATTGACCTTCCATCGCCCAAGAATGCTGATGGTGTCTACATGATTACAACAGTTGCACCCGGCTATAAAGTCATTGAAACGCTAATCAACTTCAAGGATCCACTCCCGCAGTCATCCGGCACTGGCCCGGACGGCGAGATCATTATTCCGATTGCATTGGAGAGGGCGAAGAGGGGCGACTACATTGAATTTACCAATGTAGCCTTCTATCGCAATTCAGTGATTCTGCAACCTCAATCAAAGCTGGAACTGGATGGCCTGGTGGATCTAATGAAGGAGAATTTGAACTACAAGGTAAAGGTGCACGGGCATTGCAATGGCAATGAAAGTCGGGATATCATCACATTGGGAACCAGCACAAAGTTCTTTGAAAGCGATGCCGGCAATGTCAAGAAATCAGGATCAGCTGTTGAATTGACTGAATTGCGAGCAGAGTCGGTGAGACGATATCTGGTTTCTCAGGGCATATCGGTCGAGCGCATCCTGACCAAAGGTGAGGGTGGCAAAATGATGATCTACCCTCAGACTAGCGTTTATGCCAACTATAACGACCGGGTAGAAATAGAGATTGTCAGGCACTAGTCGGCAACGCCACGTTGTATCCCCTTGGGTGCAAAACTTTCGAGGTAGGTTTTCCTGAACCTTATGATTTATCTCTGGAGGAGATGGTGCAATCTGACGAGATTTGCTACCTTTCAATCGGTTTCACCCCTTATATCCATTGAATACCTTTTCCAGAACAACCATCCTGGTGCTAATGTCTGCCATGTGCATACTTTCCCGTCATGCCTCAGCACAAGGCATTGCCAATGAAGGAGAGGAGTACTACGTGACCATTGGGGTATTCCGCCCAATGCATTACGCTGTATCCTATACGGCCTTTGCCAACGGCAAGGGCTTCAGTGCAAGCTATGGCATCAACGAACGAAGGAACCTGTACTATGTTTTTCTTTTCTCGACAACTGACAGGAAACGTGCCTGGGTTTTTCTGAATAAGCTGAGAATTGAATCTGAGTTCAAGGATGCATGGGTGTTTACCGGAAAATTGGGTGGAGAACAGGTTACACCCTCTGAAGAAAAGCCGGTCGTTTCCGCAAAAGAAGAAAGGAAGCCAGCCCAGGAGGAAAAGGCGGTTATAAAAGAAGAGAATCAGACCAGTACAGATATTGCACAGAAGGCGGTAGTTGCTGAGGAAGTCAAGCCGGTTGTGACCGATAATGCGCGAAAGGATTCAGCCGTTGCGGCCAAACCCGCCGTGAAGAAAGTGGCGAAAGGCAAGTTTTTTAATTTTGAGTTCCTTAGCAAGGAAAGCGGTAAACCTGTACGGGGTGAAATTCATTTTCTTACTTCCAAAAATGCAGCTCAATACCAGGCGTTCAAGGCCAACGAAGTGATTGACCTGCCTGCGCCAAGGAATTCCGACGGCGTGTACAAGGTGACGACGGTCGCACCCGGCTACAAAGTCTTTGAAACCTTAATCGACTATAAAGATCCTCAGCATGCCACTCATGACACCGGACCAGATGGGGAAATCATTATTCGCATCGAATTGGAAAAGGCCAAACGCGGGGACTATATAGAATTTAATAATGTTACTTTTTATCGCAACTCAGCCATATTGCAACCTCAGTCTAAACCTGAAATGGAGGCGCTTGCAGAGCTGATGAAAGAAAATCCGGGCTATAAAGTAAGAATACATGGCCATAGCAATGGCAATGGCAACAGGGACATCATTATGCTGGGCAAAAGCACCAAGTATTTTGAAAGCGACCCGACCAATCAAAAGAAATCCGGATCGGCCTTGGAGCTGACACAGCACCGGGCTGAAACTGCAAAGCTGTATTTGATTTCACAAGGAATAAGCGAAGATCGAATTGAAACGAAAGGTGAAGGTGGCAAGATGATGGTCTATCCTCAGACAAGCGTGTACGCCAATTATAACGATCGCATTGAAGTTGAAGTAATCCGTCACTGAGTCCTCACTCAAGCAGTCATTGCACGCAGGATGTCGTGCTGGGTGATAATGTGCACTTTCTCCGCCTCGTCCCGAACCAGCAATGCTTTGTTGTTATTGTTCAACATGGATGAAAGTACATCCAGGGTGGTGTCCAGCGCCACAAATTGCATAGGCTTGTCCATGAGATCACCCACCTGGCGACCTGTGACCGCCGGGTCTTCAATGATTTTACCCAAAAGGCTTGATGCAGCAACGCTTCCGACAAATTCTTGATGCTCGACTACGGGCACCTGGTCTATCCCTTGCTGGTTCATGATGCGTATGGCCTCGCCAATGCTGGCGGCCTTGTTCACAGTGAATAGCCCATTCTTGCCTTGCTTGCGGTGAATAATATCGCGGGCAGAGGCAAAGTTCCGTTCTTCCAGGAAGCCGTGGTCCTTCATCCAGTTATCATTGTAAACTTTGTTGAGGTAACGGGTTCCATGATCGGGAAGCAAAACGACCATCACATCGCCCGATTTCATAAACTCGCGTGCATACTCCAGTGCACCGTGCATGGCCGAGCCGCTGCTCCATCCCACAAAAAGTCCCTCTTCACGTGAGAGCCTTCTGGCCATTATGGCGCCGTCCTTGTCCGTGACTTTGATGAACCGGTCGATTACATCGAAGTTGACATTCTTGGGTAAGATATCTTCCCCAAAACCTTCAGTCAGATAGGGATAGATCTCATTCTTGTCAAAGATTCCTGTCTCCTTGTATTTCTTGAATACGGAGCCATAAGTATCAATTCCAACCGTAACCAGGTCTGGCCTTTGTTCTTTCAGGTATTTTGCTGTGCCGCACATGGAGCCTCCGGTTCCTACAGTAGCCACATAATGAGTGATCTTACCTTCCGATTGTTGCCAGATTTCGGGACCGGTCGTCTCGTAATGTGCCGCCGTATTGGAAAGATTATCGTATTGGTTCGGGTAATAAGAGTTTGGAATATCCTTGTTCAATTTTCGGGCAACCGAATAGTAGGATCTGGGATCCTCTGGTTCCACGTTGGTGGGGCAGACAATCACTTCGGCCCCCACTGCTTTGAGGATGTTGATCTTTTCCTGGGATTGTTTATCGGCCATAGTAAATATGCACTTGTAACCTTTGGCTACAGCGGTGAGGGCCAGACCCATGCCGGTGTTCCCAGAGGTTCCTTCAATGATGGTGCCCCCTGGTTTGAGTACTCCGGCCTTTTCAGCGTCCTCGATCATCTTTAGTGCCATTCGGTCCTTCGTGGAATTGCCGGGATTAAAATATTCCACTTTGACCAGAATTGTGCCAGGAAGTCCTTTCGAGACCTTGTTGAGCCGAACCAGCGGTGTATTACCGATGGTTTCGATAATGGAATTATAAATCATAGGGCGCTCTGATTGATAGTGCGGTTACAAATTAACGAAAAAGGTCAGCCTGCGGTTCAGGAAGTTGCGCCGGCAAGGAGGTACATGACCGCCATTCTGACGGCTACTCCATTCTCTACCTGGTCAAGTATGATGGATTGCCTGGAGTCTGCCGCATCACTGGTTAGTTCAACCCCGCGATTGATCGGACCTGGGTGCATAAGTACAATATCCTTCTTCAGACTATCAAGCATGGCGCGGTTGATTCCGTAGTAGAGAGAATATTCCCTTAATGAAGGGAAGTATTTAATCTGTTGCCGTTCAAGTTGTATTCTTAAAACATTGGCCACGTCGCACCACTCAAGGGCCTTTTTCAAATCCAATTCCACTTTTACACCGAGGGAAGCGACATGACGGGGCAGCAGAGTGGGAGGGCCGCACACCATAACTTCAGCCCCTAGTTTGTTGAGTGCAAAAATGTTCGAAAGTGCTACGCGGGAATGGAGTATGTCACCGATGATAGCTACTTTGACCCCCTTCAGTTTCCCGAAGCGTTCCCTGATAGAGAAGGCATCAAGCAAAGCCTGAGTAGGATGCTCATGGGTACCATCCCCGGCGTTGATAATGTTGGCCTTGATGTGCCTGGCCAGGAAATGCGGGGCACCGACACTGGCATGCCTCATGACGATCATGTCAACTTTCATCGCGAGGATGTTGTTGACGGTATCCAGCAGTGTTTCGCCTTTCTTGACTGAACTGGTGGAAGCTGAGAAATTGACTACGTCTGCAGATAATCTCTTTTGTGCCAGCTCGAATGATAGTCTTGTTCGCGTGGAATTCTCAAAGAATACATTGGCGATTGTGACATCCCGGAGAGAGGGAACCTTCTTGATGGGACGATTAATCACTTCCTTGAAATTGTCAGCCGTTTCAAAAATGAGTTCAATGTCCTCGGGGGTTATGTTCTTGATGCCCAGCAGGTGTGGTTGACTCAGTTTTGACATGCTTAATCCTTATTTACAAGCCAGATTTTGTGATGTTTTTGTGAAGCATCCAGTTCGACAAGTACACGCTGACTATCCAGTGTATCGACGTATTTGCCTACATAGTCTGCCGAGATGGGCAATTCTCTTGTGTGGCGCCGGTCTATTAAAACCAGAAGCTCTACTTTTTCCGGTCGTCCGAAGGCGATCATTGCATCCAGGGCCGCACGGACGGTGCGACCCGTAAACAATACATCGTCGATGAGCACCACTCTTTTGTTCTCTATCAAGAATGGGACTTTTGTTTCACTTGCCCTGGCAGGGATTTCCCTTCTGCGAAAATCATCGCGGTGGAACGTTGCATCCAGGTACCCCAAGGGAATATCACGGTGCACGGTTTTGTCCAGCTTCTCCTTCATTCGCTCGGCTAGAAAGATACCTCGCGGCTGCAACCCCAGAAGTACTGTTTGCTCGAAATCCCCGTGATTTTCAACTAATTCCTGGCAAAGACGGTCAATGGTGATAGATAGGAGTTGGGAATCCAGTATGAGTTTTTTCTGCATGCCAGTGTCTGCAAATATACCACATTTGAACCACCTAATGGTACGTAATTTTGTTGATGAAGTAGACTCGCCGGGATCTTCCGTTGTCGCCGACTACCTTTTGTACTCCGAATGCATAGAGATACTCTCCATACCAGGAAACGAGCTTTTCACTCTCTATGCTCTTGACATCGACCTTTTCTTCTGTAAAATTAGTCCTCATCTGGTCATTGCTCTTGCCTTCCAGGACTTCACGGTCTCTGATAATCTTAGTACGGATGGCGTTTCTGAAAAGATACATGAGGATAATTCTGTCCTTCTCGGTCTTCACCGTAACGTACTGTTCCAGTTGCATGCTCCGTACGTCATTAACCTCAAAGCTGTTATCCCAGATCAAATTGCCATTCTTGGCCAATCCAATAACCGCGGCATGAGTGTACTGGTAGCCGTCAAAAATCACGTCGGTACGGGAAGGCAAATACATGCTGCCTGGGCCAAATGAATTTCCATAATAGCCGAAAGATCTTCCCGCAATACTGGCCTGATTGGGGTAGGTGTAGTGCGGGTAGAAGGCCTCGCCAGCCATAATGAGCTGATTTTGGTAGGGGATCAGATCATGAATGAGAAATCGATAATTGAATTTCAGTTTCTTGCCTCTTATCTTCCTGCGTTCGATCCGATCCTTGACTCTCTTCTGTTTTTTGGCCTTCATGTAATTGAAGAAGTTTTCAAGATCTGCAAAATTGTAATACCTGATGGCGTAATCCCCGTTGTTGTTGACCGAAGCGACAAAAATACCCCGGGAATATTCAGTAAACCTGCCATATACCCCTGCTACAAGCTGACTGCCGTCAGTCAACTGAATGGAGCGTCCAAACAAGAGTTGCTTGTCTTCCTCCGGCTCGAGTACAATGGTGCGGGCCAATTCTCCATGGGAATCATAGTTTCGGATCCAGAGACCCTTTCTCTTCTGATAGTTTTTGGCACTTACGATAACGTCTACTGACCCGTCTTCATTGGTTTTGACCTGATTCAGTTCACCTGGAAGGTTAAAGAACCCAGGAAGAATCTTCGAAACTTGTTTTTGGAAACTGAAGTACAGTACAATAGGCCGGAGATTGAAGTAGCCGCCAATCATGGCGGCTTCATTTGTCAGCACGAACTCTGAAGGTGAAAAGGGTATATAATTCTTGACTGTATAATATCCGTAGTTACCGTTATCAATGTGGACAGCAACGATTCTGAAGTCTCCGCCAATATAATTGCGGTCCTTCAGCAAAAGAAAGAAAAGGTTTTGCCTTGACTGTGTTTTCAGTATTACGGCATTCCTGTCAATCGATATGAACCCTTTCCACCGTTGACGAAGGCCCGTATCAAGTCTGATCAGTTCCAGCATATCCTGCTTTTGGGAAACGTTCCGTCGGTAGAGCATTATGCCGCCTTCTCCCAGGGGATGCGCTTTGAATTTCTCCTGGTCATCATCCTGAATCGGCAATTCAAACCTGCCGTTCTGAATGACCTGTGCGGATAACGGATAGGATGATGCTATCAATACCCAAAGCAGGAGTCTAACGCCCAGGACTGATGCGGTTGACATAGAATACATTTCTTTTTTCGACTCCCTCCGACTTGTACACTTTGATGTACTGATATCCCCACACATAGAAATTCTCACCATACCAATATCTCAGGTAACCTTCATCGTCTTCATCCGTCTTTTCTGAAGCGTCACGGGACCGGACCACGAGTTCACTGGTCAGCGAATCCTCCTCACCTTCGGAATGTTCTTTCACGTAAAATACTTTGCCCTGCTTCTTGAATGCAAGGTAGATGCTGTCACGATGAACAAAAAAATCACTGATTTGTTCCAACCCGGATTGTCTTACTTCATCAAGTTTGATGCTCAAGTCCTTAACGGGCTTGCCGGTTGGTGAGAGTTTGATTACGGCTGACTGAATCATTCTGAAATCATAACTCCGGGATGTTGTGTAAGGAAACGGGTCATAATAGCTATTGTATCTGCGAAAAGGACTGTAGGAGGGATATGCGCCATAGTTGCCGTAGTAGGGTGAATAGTAGGAGCCAGGCCAATATGAGCTGCCTCCGCCTGAAGGGTTGTAGGATTCAGTCAGAAGATAATATCCATCCGTCCGTTCTTCCAACCGCATGGGCTTGGCATATAGCCTGTAGTCCGGAGGGAGCCCTGCTGCTTTCTGTTGATTGGCTTTCGTACGGATTTTTGAAGCCTTTCTCGGTTTGAGGTAATCAAGGAAATGCTCTAGTGATGCAAAGTCAACATACTGTATACTCTCTTCATTGAAGGGATCGATCTGAACAGTAAAGATGCCGAGTGCCTGTTTGCTGGTGCCTTCGGCGTAAGTTCCGGCAACAAGCAACTCCTCCCGTTCCAGAGAACTGGTAATTGCAGAAAGAACACTGTATTTGGCATCCACTTCCATGTTTTCGTCCAGCAGTAATTGACCTTCATGGTCATACGTTCTAAGTGTCAGAATGTCTTTTTCTTTGGTTCTGCGCTCCACTAGAAGGACGTTGAAAGTTTCATTCTGGTTCGCCCTTACATCCAGCAGTTCCACGTCCTTTACAAACAGACCAGGCAATACTTTTGGGTGCTCGCTGGATTGGTCAAAAAGAAGTACGGCCGGCTCGGAGTTAACATATCCTCCAAAGACTGCATTATCGCCACAAACAGTGAAGTAGGCAATTCTGAAATTGAGTTCGAATTCAACGGTGCTAATCCTCGTCTCTTTGGTGTGGAAATTCATTTGGACCAGCCGAAAGCTGTGGCCCTGATATTCTCCGGACCTGAAAAGAAGATAAAGGTGCCGGGGAGTATATTCATAACCAATGAAGTTCTGAGTGTTTTCTAGTTGTACTCCGGTTTGCCAACGGGATGTTAATGTAGTATCGAGGATTTCGACGGTCCATGTCCGCTTACCATGCTCATAGGTGTTGGTACCATTGACCAGCGCCATCCCTTCCGTTTTCATCGGAATGACAACAAATCCCTCTTCAGATTCCTTTACTTCCTGCTCGAAACGGAATGGCTGTGCAAGCTGCCCGAAAGTCGTTATGGCAGCGAGCAGGAACCCGATTACTATAAGTGATTTCCTCTTCAATGACTGACTAATCGCCCATGCTTAGAATGTGGTCAAATTCTTCTTTTCTTACCGGTTGTACGGAAAGGCGCGCGGCCTTCACCAATACCATTTTTGAAAGCGATTTGTCTGCCTTGATGGCGGCGAGCGAAACCGGCTTCTTCAGCGCCCTTTTTGGGGCCAGGTCCACCGCGGTCCATGCCTGATCTTTTGGCTCAGGATAACCTTCCCGGGTAATGGTAGCAATGCCAACCACAGCCTTTTCTTCTCCCGTATGATAAATCAGCGCCATATCCCCCTTAGCCATTGCTTTAAGGTTCTTTCTGGCCTGAAAATTCCTGACACCATCCCATACCGCCCTTTTATCGCGAACAAGATCTTCCCAGGAAAATGTTCCCGGCTCCGTTTTCAATAACCAGTAATTCATAGTCTTAGATTCAACTTCTAAAATAGCAAATAGAGTTTGGGCCTGATACCCCGACAAAGGGTATTCTTGAAAAGCTGGGTTAACTTTGTATCCTTTGCCCCTCCTGCATGAAAGTACTTATCATCCGTTTTTCATCCATTGGCGACATCGTGTTGACCACCCCGGTGATTAGGACACTGAAAACCCAATTGGAGGGCTGTGAACTTCATTATGCAACCAAGTTGCAGTTTAAAACACTGCTTGAGTCTAATCCCTATGTAGACAAACTTCACCTGCTTGGGGATGACCTGGATGAACTTGCCAAAAGGCTGAAACAGGAACATTTTGACTGCATTATTGACCTTCACCATAACCTTCGGACTTATATCCTTAAACGAAAACTTGGCGTGAAGAGGACTTACAGCTTCGACAAGCTCAATGCCGCCAAGTGGCTGATGGTGAACCTTAAGATCAACCGGCTGCCAGCTGTTCATCTTGTGGACCGTTACATGAAAACGGTCGAACAACTGGGAGTTAGGATGGATGCATTGGGGCTTGACTATTTTATTCCGGAGAAAGATGAGGTTCCCGTAGATTGGCTTCCAGAACCATTCAGGGATGGCTTTGTAATCTATGCCATAGGTGGTCAGCATCAAACCAAGAGGCTCCCGGTCAAAAGGATGATTGAATTGTGCGACAGGATAAATCGACCCATTGTCCTTCTTGGGGGCAAAGAGGATGAACAGGATGGTAATGTTGTGGAGGATTTCTTTAAACATTCTCCCGGCGATGAGTTAACCGCGACCATCAAGCTGAAACTCGAGAAGAAAACCGTGGTTTACAATGCTTGCGGAAAGTTCAATCTCAATCAGTCTGCCAGTATTGTGAAGAAGGCGAGGTGTGTATTCACACATGATAGTGGTCTGATGCACATAGCTGCCGCTTTCAAGAAGGAGGTGTTCAGCATCTGGGGAAATACCATCCCTGCGTTCGGCATGTATCCTTACAGGACAAAGTTCACCATTCTGGAAAATAACCGGATCAGTTGCCGTCCCTGCTCCAAGATCGGGTATGACAAATGCCCCAAAGGTCACTTCAAGTGCATGAATGACATTTCGTTTGACTTTTATATTCCTTGATGCGACAATGTGATCGATTTGTCGTTGTCAGTCCTTAATACAGGCGCGTAATGGGCTAGCCCCAAACCAGTCCGCATTGTTGAATTGGTCACAGGCGCACCGTTGAATTTCTGCAATCTGATGTAAAACCTTACGTGACTTCGTAACAAATAGTCAAGGATTTCGAGCTATCAAGGCAAAACTTTATTTTGCAAAGTCCAACGAAATGGCGAGCCCGATCTACTGTTTTCCGGGTTTCTTTTGGCTGGTTTTTCGTATGGATTGGATGGTGCCGAAGTACATCTGATTTTGATAACCGTTTGGTCCAATCACCTGACCCCATGAAATACTTTCTTGCGTTACTACAAATGGTAATCCTGGTAATTTCTGGCCAGGCAGCCAGTATTACCTCCACCGGGGTTGGCGGCAATTGGAGTTCGACCGGAACCTGGGTTGGAGGTGTAGTTCCAACAGCGGCAGATGACGTAACTATTGCCTCAGGCGCAACTGTCAGTATTGATGTAAACGGAGCTTGCCTGTCACTGACAATGAATGGGACGGCTATCATTGACTTTCCAACTAATAACCGTACACTCACCGTCAATGGAATAATGACGATGAATGGCACAAGCCAGGTGTCAGGGAACAACGCAAACCGGACACTCGCCCTCCAAAGCGGATTTGTCGTGCCTGCAGGTCAGCAAGGCGGATTCAGTGGCATATCGGTAACCCAGCCGGCTGGTCAAAACTTCACCATCAACGGCACCTTTGCACCTTTTGCACCGAATAATGGCACCAAGACACTTGGGAATCTGGTTATGGCAGCAGGAGCAAGCTGGGTAGCTAGTAGTACGGAGACGTACACTTTCCAGGGAAATGCAAGCCTTACCGACGGATGCAGCGTGGACGGTAGTTCAACAGCAACGATTGTAGTGAACGGAAATCTGTCAGTACTTGCAGGAGTGGCGGGTCAGCACACAAAGATTGGTCGGATATCACTAACAGTTAACGGAACAACAACGGTGGCCGGTTATTTTGAATACTCCGCATCGGCCGCGGGAACGAAGACTTTTAATAATACGATCACTGTTGGACTTGGAGGAACCTGGGATGACCTCATAGGAGAAGATCCTGTAATCAACTGCAGCATTGTCAATAATGGCACATGGCCGGATCCAACAGGAGGCACCGGCAGTTACCGGGTTAATGTTGCAGGGAATTACACATTTTCCGGAAATGGTACCATTGGCATGACCCAGCTCCGGTTCAACTCCGCCTCCACCGTAACAAACTCTGCCACACTCAGGCTTGCAGGTGCCGGCACAGGAAACAATGCTCCGCTGCGCATGAACTCAGCGGGTTCGCTATTCAAGAATGGCAATGGCACCTCAGGCTACCTTTATTTTCCAGCTAGCACGGACCCTGTAACCATAAACAGCGGCGCTGTGGATTTTTCCCCAACGAACAACACGGTTGAATACAGTTCATCCGGCAATCAAAATATCTATTCAGATGGCGTAACTCCCTATTACAATCTCGTATGCTCAAATGGAGCAAGCAAATTTGTCAATGGCGCCACAATTGTTAATCATAATGTGACAATTTCCGGAACAACAACCCTTGATGTAGCAGGAGGTTCAGACCTGACTGGTACGGGCAATGTGATCATGACCGGCACCAGCGTGTTCCGTCTGTCTTCAGCAGGTACAGTTCCAGCCTTGACCGGTGCGGGTAACAGTCTTTCGGCAGGTACAACCATCGAGTTCTATCGGGGAGGCGCACAGACCGCCGCCAGCAGCGGAGCCTGGCCATATCAGGATGTGCTGATTTCAGGAGCAGCAGGTTGCAACGTGAATATGTCCGGTGTGAGTTCAGTAGCCGGTGATCTCACCATTAACAATCAGGGTCTGATGAATTCTAATGCGGTACTTGCCATTGTAGGTACATTCACCTACTCTTCATCAAGCGGGACTGCCACTACATTTGCCAATAACATTACAACAGGTTCCTACGTGGGTAACAGCGGACTTGAAAACTTCAACGGAAAGACACTTACGATTAATGGAACGAATGGCTATTGGGAAAACAATGGAGCCACCTATTCTGCACCTGGACCCATCGTCGCCTTCACTACAGGGACCGGACAGGAGATCAGAGGAACTGTTGTAACGTCTTTTTCCAGTTTGACAATAAATAACATCAACGCAGACGTTACGCTGTCGACAGACGCCATTGTGGTCACAGGGCTCACTTTTACAAAGCATAATATTGTAACAGGTACATTCAATGTTATTGCGGGACCTGCAGTTCCTATCACTGCATCGTCAGCCACAGGGTGGATCGATGGAAATTGCAGGAGACTTGTTAATGCCGTAGGATCACCCACACTTTCATTTCCTGTGGGCACAATCACAACCTATGCGCCATTGACCCTAACATTGAATTCAGTAACAAACACAACCGGATTTATAACAGCAAGTACAACGGATGGAGATAGTCCTGATGTTTATTCAGGACTATTCGAACCCAGCCGTACGGTAAATCGCTACTGGAGCATTACCAATTCAGATGCGGTTACTCCTGCTGTGACATTTACATCGGCAACGGGCGTGCTGAATTTTGTGGTGGCCGATTATCCTGGCGCTTTGGATTTTACAAAAGCCTACATCCGGGCATACGATAACACCACCCTTACCTGGACGGATGCCGCTGTTCCTGTTATTACTTCTACCGCAACTTCTGCAACTTTCACTGCCTTCGCTTCAGCCAACTTTCCCCAGAATGACAGGGTTGACTTTGAGGTCGGCCAGGTGATCAGTCCGACAACCATTACCAATCGTTTGGCCAATGGCACCTTCAATTGGAGCGCAGCAACTACATGGATACAATATCGCACAGGAAGCATCACCCTTACAAATGGAAGTTCCGCCGTAACCGGCAGCAGCACAAAATTCACAACTGAGTTGAATCCGCTGGATGTTATCATGCTTGTTGTATCTCCCGGAACAACTTACACGGTAGCGTCCATTACCGATGATACCCACCTTACGCTCAGTGCAAATTATGTAGGTGCGACCACTACTGGGACTTATGGTCGTCAACAGGTTCCCGGCAACAATTCGCCGGTGTCTGATGTTGACGCTGTAGTTATCGGAAATTCATTCCTGACTAATACAGCTACGACAACAATCAATCTGGATTTGACCAACATCAAAGTTCTCACTTTGGATGTTAACACCGCCGCCAGCCCAATTGCACAAGTTCACGTGCTGCAGCATTTGGCCACTAATGGAGTTACAGTCCTTGCCAATGCCACTGTTAGTCAACCAGGGGCAAATGCTATGACAGACGCCTGGAATATTGATGCAGGCTCTGCCACGGTGCAGGGTGATCTTACGATTGGCTCCACTAACAGTACGACAGTTTCAAGAATTGGCAAGGTCAACCTGACCAGTGGCACCATTACGCTTAACAACCTCAAGTTCAAAACAGGCGCTGGAGCAGGAAGGGAGGTACAGGCTGTACTGGCAATGGGAAATAACTCAAAAGCCTACCTCTCGGGTTCCGTTTCTTTTTTGCCAAATAACAGGGGGACCCTGACCTCAACAGCGGGTGCACCCGGTTCCACTTTTGTCTATAACAAGACGACGGGAAGTCAGACACTGGCCTTCCCATCCTCAGGGGCTGCATCATTCGTTTATAACAACCTGTGGAGCGAAAACACAAGCCCTGCCAGTTCAGGACTGATGATTACAACGGCACTCACATCCACTAATGTAACTGGCAATATTGAGGTACATAGTGGAGCCTGGATGCAATTGGCATCGAATGTCACTATTACGGGTAATAACACGAAGAATTTTATTGTCTCTGCCGGGGGTACTTTTGAAATAATCACCACAGCAGCCAATCCTATTTTCCCAACAGGCTATACTTTCGACCTTGGTACTGTTGCGCCATTTGGAACCGTAATCTACAACTCTGACCGTGCGAGGGATATCAGCGCTCAGACTTACGGCCATCTGCTGGTAATGAACAACCCCGCCACTTTCACCGCCAATCGCACGTATACACTTCCCAACTCGACCGTGACTGTTATGGGTGATTTTACTCTGGGGGATGGTGTGTCTTCATTTCTCCCCACCTTGGCGGGGACCGGCGCATCTACTTTGCTGGATGTGCGTGGGGCGCTAAGCGTCCTATCCGGTACTATGAATGCTGCCAATATCCCTCAAATCAAGGTGGGGAAGGATTGGACCAATAATGACACTTTCTCGCCTTCAACAAGTACTGTAGAATTTACCGGCAAAGTCGCTACCCAACTTATTACCGGGAATTCGTCCAACTCGTTCTATAACCTTACGATCAATACAACAAACACAACCGATATTGTCCAGCTGGCAGGTAATATTTCAGTGGGCAATGTCCTGAACCTGACCAAAGGAGGATTGGACATGATCGATGCATCCAATATTGGCAGGACTATTACCCTGACTTCAAATGCTACTGGAGCAATTACAAGAACCTCCGGCTACATCAAAGGAGAGCGAGTCATCAGTGCGGCTAGTGTGCCATATGGTGTGGTCACATGGAGTATTGGAACAGCCACCGGTACCTACATTGTACCATTTGGATATAGCTCGGCTGCAGCAGACTATATCCCATTCACGATGAATAAGACTACTTCGGGGGCGGGGGGTACCGGTTTTTCATTCTCCAGCTACCGTACCTTCAATACACAGAACCAGCCTTATCCTCCCACTGTCACAGGCCTGTCAGGCGCTCCCACGGGTGCCACCGTTGCTGACCGCTTCTGGATTATTACTCCCAATGGCTATACCACCAAGCCAACAGCAGATATTACTTTTACGATTGCATCAGCAGAGAGACCCACCTCCTTGCCGTCATCATTGAATGCCCAGCGATGGAATCCATCCCTGTTCTGGGATCCTCCATTTCCATTATGCGGTGCTGGAACCTGTTATACCAGTGGCAGCGGCACGACTGTAACCATTAGTGCAGTAACGAACTTTTCCCCCTGGGTGGTAACGGATCCTGCCACACCGCTTCCAATCCAGCTGCGTGAATTCACTGCATCTTATCAATCCGGACTGGTCAATCTGCATTGGTCTACGGAATCGGAATTGAACAATGACTACTTCACCGTGCAGCGCACATCGGGCAGTGAAAGCTTTGAAGATGTAATCAACATTAAAGGTGCAGGAACCACCGGGGTATCCAGAAAATATTCTGCAGTGGATGTTCAGCCGCTACCAGGCATTTGGTATTACAGATTGCGCCAAACCGACTTTGATGGTCGGTACACGTATTCAAAACTGGTTAAGGTGGAGGTTCCATCGTCTGCAGGCTGGAAGGTCTTTCCCAACCCTGCCTCAGACGGATCATTCAATATGAAATTTGAACCTGGTGATCTGGGAAAATCCGCATGGATTATTATCCATGATATAAATGGGGCAGAGGTACTTAATTTCCACTTTAATAGCCTGACTGAGAGGGAAGTTAGGATCAAACTGCCGGAGGGCTGCATTTCAGGTGTTTACATCTTGTCCATTGCCGTTGAGCAACAAATCGTCAGGCAGAAATTGGTTATTCGCTGAAATTAATAGGCGCGCACCAGCCGTCCCTCCATATAGTTGATGTAGGATTTGTTGGCTACCATCATGCCACCAGGTGTCGGATAATCGCCTGTAAAATACCAATCGCCCAGGTGCTGAGGTATAGCACGGTGAAGGGCATCTACAGTCTGGAATACGATTTTCAGTTCCGCCTTCATGTCTGAAGGTTTCACGATATCCGCGATCTTGTCTGAAATTTCTTCGTAGTTATACTGTTCGTACAACCGCTTTACATAATTGATTCGCTTGTCTTCACTGAAGGATCGTTGGCATTGTTCGTAGACCTCTCCAAGCAAGTAATCTTTGCCTTGCTCTTTCAGCAATTCGATCACAGCTCGGAACGCAACAAAATCACCCATCCTGCTCATGTCAATGCCGTAGCAATCAGGAAACCGTATCTGGGGTGCCGACGACACGACCACAATCTTCTTGGGTCCAAGCCTGTCCAGTAACCGGAGAATGCTTTTTTCAAGTGTTGTGCCCCTTACAATGGAATCGTCGATCACGACCAGGGTATCTTTGTCTTTCTTGACTACTTCGTAGGTCGTGTCGTACACATGAGACACCAGTTCATCGCGTGAACTGTCATCTGAAATGAATGTTCTCAGTTTGGCGTCTTTGATCACGATCTTCTCCACACGTGGTCTGAAGGCCAGGAGATCTTCAAGCGAGTCAACAGATGGTTTTCCCTCAATAATAATTTCCGTCTGTTTCTTTACGAGGTAATGGTCAATCTCCTCCATCATCCCATAGAAGGCAGTCTCAGCGGTATTAGGGATGTACGAAAAGATTGTATTCTTCAAATCAAAGTTAATGGCCTTGAGGACCTGCGGCACCAGCAATTTGCCCAGCATTTTACGCTCGCGGTAGATGTCAGGGTCGTTTCCTCTTGAGAAGTAGATTCGCTCAAAGCTGCAGGACCTTTTTTCACCAGCGGTGATGATTGCATGCTGGGCATAATCCCCGCTTTTTGAAACGACAAGCGCATGGCCAGGTTTGATTTCCTCTATCTGACTGTATTCCACATTGAATGCAGTCTTGATGGCTGGTTTTTCAGATGCAACCACTACCACTTCTTCATCCGCGTAATAGTATGCTGGCCGTATGCCATTGGGATCCCTCACTACAAATGCCGCTCCTGATCCGATCAGTCCCGCCATGGTATATCCGCCGTCGAAATCCTTGCAGGCTCTTCGCAAAATTCGAGGCAAATCAATTTCATTTTCGATGATGTCGGAGATCTCCTTGTTGGTAAATTGATCCTTGTACTTTTCGAACTGGGTTTGCACCTCTTCATCCAGAAAGTGCCCTATTTTCTCCATTACCGTTACCGTGTCAACCTTCTCCTTTGGGTGCTGTCCAAGATTAACAAGAATATCGAACAGCTCGTCGACATTGGTCATGTTGAAGTTGCCGGCCATCACAAGATTGCGGCTCCTCCAATTGTTCTGACGGAGAAATGGATGGACGTTTTCAATGCTGTTATAGCCATGTGTGCCATAGCGCAGATGTCCTAGCCACAACTCACCCGAAAAGGCCAGGTTCTTTTTCAGCCATTTTTCATCCCTGAACTTCTCTTCACCTTCCTTTTGGGCCTTTCTGTACTTCTTGCCGATTTTCCTGAACAGACTGGCAACCGGCTGACTTTTCATGGAACGATACCGGCTTATGTACCGGAGCCCAGGTTCCTGGTCAATCTTGATATTGGCAATTCCAGCGCCGTCCTGCCCCCGGTTGTGCTGTTTCTCCATCAGGATATACATTTTATTCATCCCGTAGGTAGGCCCGTATTTCTCGATGTAATAGGACAATGGTTTGCGGAGCCTTATCAGGGCTATTCCGCATTCGTGGCGTATGGAATCGCTCATCAGGATTAAAACGCAAAGTTAAGCCTATTCAACCACAGGGTCAAAAGTGACGGGTATGCGAATAGGAGTAGCAGCAAAGATGCAAGAATGATCCCCAGAATGCCATAGGTCATGGGTCGGTGTTTGCCAGTGCCTTCATGACGGACGGCCTGGAAATATAATGCATAGGGTATCTTCATATAAAAGAACAAGGAAAGTACTGTCCCCAGCAGGCCAACCAAAAGGAGGATCAACAGGATGCCCTTTCCTCCTGCCTGGTATTCATTGAAGATCGTGGCAAAAACAAGAAACTTCGCCATAAACCCTCCGGCAGGGGGCAGACCAACGAGTGACACCAGGCCAAATGTCAGGAGAATTCCCGCCAGCACATTTTGCTGACCCCGTCCGCTGTAATCGCGGATAAGTTGCATGCCATATCGCTCTTCATAGTGATCCAGCATTCCGAATACAAGATAATTTGCGACCAGAAGAGCTACAGCGTAGAAGATACATTGTTGAATGCCTTGAGGGGCAAACGTAGCAATGCCTGCCAGTAGGAACCCGGCTTGGGATACGGATGAGTATGCCATAAGCCTGCGCACATGCTGTTGTCCCAGGGCCGCCAGGTTGCCGATAATGATCGTGGCGATTGCCAATGCGCAAAGTATCCATTGCCAGCTGGCATAGGATTGTCCAAACAAATGGAGTGCTACACTTAATCTGACGATGGCAGCCATACCGGCAACCTTGGGTACCACTGAAAAAAGAGCAACTACCGGAGTAGGAGACGCCTCATAAATATCAGGAGCCCACCAATGAAATGGAACGACGGCCATCTTGAAGAGCAGGGCAGCAAGAATCATAAGGCCTGCTGTGACAGTCAATGGTCCTGGGTGATTGAACAAGCCCTCAGCGAAAGACTGGGAGGAGAAAACCAGTGTACCGGTTATGCCGAATAACAGGGATATTCCAAAAATTGCTACGCCCGTCAGGGCCGCTCCAAAAAGAAAATATTTAAGACTGCTTTCAGCGGCATGGCGGTCAAGTCTGAACGAAGCCAATACATAGGAAGATATGGAAATAAGCTCCAGGCTCAAGATCATCATCAGAAAGTTCATGCTCATGGCGAGCAAGGTGCTTCCCAGGCATACAGAGAGAATAAGCATAAAGTATTCCGCAGTGTAAATGGGCCTTGATGACGAACGTCCCATCCAGACACTCAGGAGTCCTCCGATAAGAATAATGACCTTGATGGAAGAGGCAAATTGATCCCATCGCAACATATTAACCATGAGGACAAGAGATCGCTGCGGCCATTCTGCAATGACCAAAGCCAATGCAACGAGTAGGGCCAATGATGATAGCCACCGGAAGATTGCATGAGAGGGTCGGCGAATGAAAGAGCTAAAAAACAACAAAAGGACTCCCGTGGAAAGCACCAACTCTGGATGAAGGAAAGAAAGACTATCCAAAACCCATTGAACTTTGTCATTCCATTGCATGGTCTCTCAGTTCAGGTATGACGAAACTTGATTGGACCAGGCACTTGCAAAAGTGTTGATGTACTGAAGTAGCGTCTGAGGGAATATTCCAAGCAGAAGCGCCAAGAGAACCAAAGGGACAAGCATGAGTATCTCCCGCCTGTCCAAATCGGACAATTGGTCTTTTGTCGTGAGTATTTTGGTTCCGAATGGGCCAAGGAACATTCGTTGATAGGTCCAGATAAAATAAGCCGCACCCAACAACAATCCGAAGGTGGCTGCAAATCCCATCCATTGCGGCACATAATCAGGCAGACGAGTTTGATCAAAAGCACCGGTAAGAACAAGCCATTCAGCAATAAATCCTGAAAATGCAGGCAGACCTAAAGAGGCCATGCAGGTAACCAAAACGATCGCGCCATATTTTGGCATCTTGATCGAAAGCCCAGAATAGTTGCTGATGGTCCGGTCTAAGGTCCGGTCATACAACACGCCGGCCAGCAGGAACAAGAGTGTGGTCAAAATACCGTGGCTCACCAATTGAAAAACCGCTCCGCTTAATCCTATCTCGTTGAAGGAGGCAACTCCCAGCAAGACAAACCCCATATGGGAAACGGAGGAATAGGCAATCAGCCGTTTGAAGTCCTTGCTTGCCATTGCATTGAGGGCGCCATAAATGATACTAATGACAGCCAACAAACCAAGGACTGTGCTGGATGCCGCTGCTTCGCCTGGAAAAATGGGAAGCGTAAACCTGATTATTCCGTAGGCACCTACTTTCAGCACCAATGCGGCAAGTACAACTGAAACAGGTGTCGGTGCCTCAACATGGGCATCAGGGAGCCAGGTGTGGAAAGGCACCGACGGAAGTTTGATGGCGAATCCAACAAACAACAGAGTAAAAACCCACATCCTTGCTGTGAGAGGGCCCCAACTGTAGGCGCGGCCTCCATCAAGAAAAGAGTCAACAATGGTATTGGACTTGTTTTGGAGTTCAAGAATGTTGAATGTATGTATCAGGTCGGCGCTTCCCGGGCTCCTGAAGGAAATATGGATAATGATGATTCCAACCAATATCAAAATGGAGCCAAAGAATGTGTAGAGAAAAAATTTAACAGCAGCATATTCCCTGCGGGAACCACCCCACATGCCTACCAAGAAATAAAGTGGCAGAAGCATGAACTCAAAGAAGAGGAAAAATAAAAGCAGATCAAGGGCAGTGAAAGCACCTATAACAGCTGCATCCAGTAGCATAAGCAATACAAAATAAGACTTGATCTTGTTTGTAATCTTGAAACTGGAAAGAACTGCAATAAACATTACAACTACTGAGAGTGCGATCAAGGGGGCACTCATCCCATCTACAGCCAGCAGGTAATCGGCATGGACTCGTTCGCCTGGTCGCAACACCACGTCTATCCAGGGATAATGCTCCGTCAATTGCATGCCAGGCTTATCGGGAATGTAACGAAACCATCCGGCGCCCAGAATCATGAGTTGAATTGAAACTGTAACAAGGGAAAACATTCGGAAAGAATTCGGCCTGGACGCGGGTAACGCCAGCATGATGATCGCCGTGACTACGGGAACTAGTATAAGCAGGCTCAGCAATCCCATCCTCTTTTTCTTCTTCTGGTCAGGCTATTATCCAAATGATAAAAATAACAAGCATGAGGAAAGCCCAAAGGATATAAGATTGAATTTTCCCCCTGGTAAACAACCTCAGACTGTCCCCGGAGACAATGATTATTTCCGTGATAGCGGTTATTATCCCGTCTACAACGAATTTATCTATCCATCCTGTAAAAAGGGCCCAGGCAACTTGCACATAAGCTATGAAATGAATTACCGGGTTGATCAACCGATGATCCGTCCAATATGCAACCATGGACAAGCCCATCAAAGGTCTGTAACCCAAATTCCTGTAAAGCACATCCAAACCGAAATTGTCTTCCTCACCGCTGAATCCAGGCACAGTGGATTGCCTCCGAAACCAGAGGAAGGCCGCTGCAGCGCTTGAGATTGTTAGCCCCAGTGTTACATATGTCATCATGCCTGGCTGAAAATGATGGATCTCATCCAACGATTTCATGAGTGCACCGGAAAAATCAAATGGCGACCAACTGACACTAATCCACAAACAGCCCGCAGATAATATTGCAATAGGCACCGTCATCAGTGCATCAGGTTTTACGGCCGGCGTTGGCCACGAGGAATTTGCCAGGAGAAAGTAGATAAGTCTTGCACTGTAAACCGTAGTTAGGAGGGTGACGGCTTGGGCCGACCAAAGAGGCCACCCATTATGAAGACTCTCAATAATTGTTTCCTTTGAAATGAAGCCTGCTGTCAATGGCAAACCAATCATGGAGGCGGCACCCAGGAGCAAAGGAATGGTGAGAAAGGGGGATTTTACCTGCCCGATCTTTCGGATATCCTGTTCGTGTGTTTGATGAATGATAACACCAGCTGACAGGAAGAGCAAGGCTTTGAAAATTGCATGCGTGTAAAGATGGAGCATGGCCGCACCAGATGTTCCGGCAGTAGCCCCAATTAGCATGAAACCCAATTGCGAGATGGTTGAGAAAGCAAGGATTCTCTTGAGATCATAAGATATCAGTGCCCCCAATCCACCAACCAGTCCGGTGATGCATCCGATAAGTGATGCCACCAGTAGTACTTCAGCTGGCATAAGCAGGTGTATCCTGATAATAAAATAGATGCCAGCTGCTACCATGGTCGCAGCGTGGATAAGTGCGGAAACAGGGGTCGGCCCTTCCATGGCGTTGGTCAGCCAGGTAAGAAAAGGGATTTGTGCAGACTTGGCCATTATTCCCGCTAATAGTAAAAGTCCTGCAGAAACTGCAATTGTTCCCTGTCCACCGAGTTCAGATAAATCCAAAGTTCCTTTATCAATGCCTATTAAAACAATTCCAGACAGCATTAACAGATCACCAATCTGGTTCATAAAAAATGCAGATGTTGCTGCCCGCACAGCTCTCGGATTTTCAGACCAGTATCCAATCAGAAGAAAGGAAGAGAAACTTACCAGTTCCCAGAAAAGGAAGAGTTGAATCAGGCTGGACGAAAACACAATGCCCGTCATAGAACCGGTAAAGATCCCCAGTCGCCCGTAATACGACACCTGCATCCTCTCATTTTTCATGTATGAAATTGAGTATAGGTGAACGCAAAACGAAATGAACATCACCAGTACATTCATCAGTATCGATCCCGTATTGATGAGAATTCCGGCAGACCATTGAGTGATGCCTGTCTGGAACCATGGCCAGTGTATATGAGTTGGGTTCATCCAACTTTGAAAGGCCAGAAGAATTGAAGATAACATTGCCGCACCTGTAAACACGGTGGCAAGCCGGCCTGCCATTCGGCTGTTTTGAGGCAGCATGGTAACGATCAAGGCACCAGCAAAAGGCAGCATGAATGAAAACAGTGCGAATCTTATGGCCATGGAAGCGTGTTCAATTAAATTCTTTCACGGAGTTCGCTGATTTGGTCCGGTAGCGAGGTTTGATAGAAGTGATAGGCCCTCATCATAATGGCTAGCCCAACTGCCGCTTCGCACACGGCAACCACAATCACAAAAACGGCGAACATGGCACCGTCAGGCTGAGACCCTTGTGAATTAAAATAAACCAGATTGACGTTGGCGGCATTGAGCATGAGTTCTGTTCCTACCAGCATGAGCAGCGTGTTTCGCTTTACTATTACCAGGCAAATTCCTACGCAGAATAGCCAGGCTGCAAAATAGAGAAGGGCATCAGGGCTCATGTCTTCTGAAATTGGTGGCCGCAATAATGGCTGCTCCTGCCAGGCTGATGAGCAGCAAGATAGCGGAGAATTCAAATGGCGCCGCAAAGTCGGTCAATAAAGAGATGCCAATTGCTGGATATAGAATGACGCCCGATGGATGCACGGGGTCGAGGTCCCGGTAGCAAAGTATCAGAAGTGCCAACAAACTTACGCTTCCGATTAAGCCACCGACGAGATTGTGGCTGCTGATATTCAAGGGTCTGTTTGAAAGCCTTGAAGTGAGCATGATGCCAAAAATCAGAAGGATGACAACTCCTCCGGCATAAACCAGAATCTGAGTGATGCCTACAAATTCGGCGCCCAAAAGTATATATATGGCTGCTGTGGAGAGCAGGGTCGCCAGCAGCATCAACACGGCATGGAAAATGTTCCGGGTGAAAAGGATTGCAGCGGCTGAGATGCCCCCGACCATCATAAAAAAATACAACCCTGCCTGCCCGATACTCATGATCCCTGGGGTGGCTGGATTTTGGGCTTGAAACCGGTCCGCAGTACCGGTTTCGGCTGTTCTGCAGTTGTGGCGGAAGCTGTTGTTTTCTGCTCAATATGCTCTTCCCACTCTTTCCTTTTGAGCGCAATATCCGCCTCGCTCATATTGCCAAACCCGACAAGGTGGTCAATGATATTGAAAGTTGAGTAGTCATAGTCCGGGGTCATCGTCAGACATTCGGTTGGACAAACGGTTGTGCAGAGACCGCAGAAACAGCATTTGGCCATATCGATATCAAATCGCGAAGCATAGATCCGCTTGGGCGTGCCATCTGAAGTTCTGCCAAATTCCTCTGCAGAACGGATCGCCTCAATGCTTATGCAGTTGACCGGGCAAATCTTGGCGCACTTGTCGCAGACAATGCAATCATCGATTTCGTTATGGAGTTTATAACGTCCTGTTTCCGGCACTGGAATCTGTTCATGCGGAAATTCTATCGTGGCGATTCCGTTTTGGCCAGTGAAGTATCCGGAATCCATGATGCGAATGCTGGCGCGGCGTCGGGCTGCTCCCGAAAAATGTCTCAAAGTAAGACTCAAACCCTTCACCAGGGAAGACCAGGCAGAGGAAATATGACTCACTGTGCTCACAAGGACAAAAATAGTCAATTAAGGTCGGTCAGCGTGTCAGGGCTGACTGTGCGTCTTGGTACTTCTAAACTGCCCGGGGGAGGGTGAAATAGAATGTTGATCCCTTCTCAGGTACGCTTTCAAGCCAGATTCGACCGCCGTTCTTTTCAACAAATTCTTTGCTGAGTATAAGGCCAAGTCCTGTACCCTTTTCATTTGCGGTTCCGCGTGTACTGTATCCGCTGGTCTTTTCGAAAATCGTCTTCTGAATCTCCGGCCTGATGCCGATGCCGGTGTCGGCGACAGCTATTGTTATTTCTCTTTCACCTCTGATTGCGGATACTTCTATGCGGCCGCCTGACTGGGTAAACTTGATGGCATTAAGTATGAGATTCCGCAGCACGAGGTTCAAAATATTGGAGTCTGCAAATCCCTCGATTCCGGGATCCACATTATTCTCCATCGTGATATTTTTTGGGAAGAGTTCATTAAGGGCCTTGAAACTTTCTGTCACTTTTTGTGAAATCACAATCCGCTCTGGTTGAATCTTCAACTTGTCCATTTGCAGCAAAGTCCAGTCGAGAAGGTTATTGATCAGTGTTCTCGTATGATTGAACTGACTTCGAAGCGTCTTGCTGAGGGCGCGGAATTCATCTGGCGAGATGTGTTGCTGCTCCAGCAGATCAAGAGTTGCTCCGAGTGCATTCATGGGTGACCGAAGATCATGAGAAATGATGGAGAAGAATTTGTCCTTCACTTCGTTCAATTGCTCCAGATCTGCAGAGCGACGCTTGATTTCCTGCTGATGTTCCAGTAGCAGTTTGTTAATTCTTTTCCTGCGGCTTCCGCTGCGATACACGGTAAACAGGAGAATGACAACCAATGCAATGACAATTACCAAAACGTTTTGAATCAGTTCCTGCCTCCTGATTTCATTGGTCTGCTGCATTCTGAGCTGACTCAGGGTCGCAATTTCAGTGTCCTTGTTGGCCGTTTCGAACCTGACCTGGTCCTGGAAAAGTTTCTCAATGGATGACTCGCTGAAGAGGTTTTCCTTGAGCGATTCATAGTTCTGAAGATAAGCCAGCGCCCTTTCATATTCCTTACGGGCTTGATAAGACTTGCTTAATTCTTTATAACATTCCAGCTCAAGGTTTTGTGAATTCATTTCTTTGGCTATCTGGAGGCTCTCCAGGTAAAGCTGAAGAGCTGCGTCCTCCCGGCCGGAGGTACTGAGTACTTTTCCACGACCCAACTTGCCCTGGGCAAGCCCGTACCGGTTATTGACTGCCGTACATTGGGTTTCAACTGAATCATAATAGGCGAGTGCCTTGCTATAATCCTTCTGGTCGGCGTAAAGTTGGGCCAGGGTAGTCATGATGCGGGGAATCAACAACCGGATTTTCATCAACTTCGACTCCCTGAGGCCGATCTGAAGAACTTCTTCTGCTTTTGCAAAGTCACCCTTTCTCCTGTATACCTCGCCCATTTCTGAATAGGAGTAAGGTTCTCCTTCCTTGTCATTGAGTTTCTTGCTCAGCTCCATAGAAACAGTCAGATGCGAGAGCGCAATATCATACTGACCAAGTTCCGTAAACACGCTGCCCATGTTGTGCAAAGCTATTGCCATGATAAGCGAATCACCATGCGTAGCAACCCTGTGACTACTTTTGGCAATGGTATAGCTCTTTGTCAGGGTTGCATAGGCATCTGAATAGGCTCCCAGGAACCTGTAATCCTGACCCACATCATTCATGGAGCGGGCAAGTTCAGTGCTATCTCCAAGGGTTCCGTACAAGTTGACACATTCCTGATCTAATCGCAGGGCGTCCGCAAAGTCACCCTCAGTGGACTCAAGGGTTCCCAGCCTGAACTTTATTTTGGCGTAAGCCCATGGCTTGTCAATCTTCTCAGCGAGTCGCGATGCTTCGTCGGCATAAACCCTGGCCTTCTGGAAATCATAGAATTCAGAAGCTTCTGAGATCCGGATAAAGGTCACGAATCGTGATGAATCACTCTGAGGACCTTGCAACGATTTGAGCAAGCTATCAAGCTCGGTTTGTGCCTGAATCAGCAACGGGTTCAGAACCAGAATCGTGAGTATGATGACAAGCCTTCTCATTTCATCCGATGGTCAATTTCCATACAGCAGTGAAAAGCAGAAGTGCCAATGAAGAAGGGGTGAGCCACTTCCAACTGAAGGCTGTCAGTTGATCGACCCTTACGCGAGGGTAAGTCCATCGAATCCAAATCTGAACGAAAACAAGAGCAAGTGATTTGAAGCTTAGCCAGAATATTCCCCATAGCTTTCCGTCAGTCCATTCCGCGAGCCTGGCGGACCCGATGTTCGGCAAGGGTGTATTCCAGCTTCCAAGGAAGAGTACTACAGTCAGGATACTGATGAGGAGCATCATGGCATATTCAGACAACATGATGATCGCCCACCGAAAGCCTGAGTATTCAGTCTGGAAACCAGCCACCAACTCGGATTCGGCTTCCGGCAGATCAAAAGGCGCCCGATTACACTCGGCCAATCCGGCTATGAAGAATATCAATGCAGCCGGCAACATAAAGGGATGATGAAAGATATTCCATGACAGGAACCCACCTACCGGGGTTGCGTCTATGGCCCGAATACCCCATAGAAAAGAGGGACTGTCATGATGTATGCCTTGCTGAATGGAAATGGTCTGCAAGTCCAGGGTGCCGGCTTCAACCACAACACATAATATGGTAAGTCCAAGAGGAACTTCGTAAGAGACAAATTGTGCTGCCGCCCTGAGTGTCCCCAAGGCCGCATATTTATTGTGTGAGCTCCATCCTGCCATCAGAATGCCAACAGCATCAAGGGCAACAAAAGAAACCAGGAAGAATATGCCGGAGGAAATGCCAGAGCCGGACAAATTCATCGATAGAGGCAATACGGAGAATCCCGTGAAGACTGCAACGAAGATAAAGACTGGGGCAGTCCGAAACAGCAGTCGGTCTGCCTGTCGATTTACTATATCCTCTTTTTGGAGCAGTTTTAGCAGGTCGGCAACCGTTTGGAGCAGCCCATAGTGGCCAACTTCCATGGGACCGAGTCGGTCCTGAATAAAAGCAGAGACTTTTCGCTCTGCATACACGACGAGGATCGTATACAAGAGGAGGAAAGCTAGAATAAATATGAAGGTCTCAGGAAACATCCTGCAAAATTGATTCTTTGGAGTGAACTAAAATCTTTAAAAAAGATCAAAATCCTACACGGATAGGTGAATTAATTATGTCCATAGATCGTGTCTTTCGAGGTGAACGGCTTCATGGAAAAATACCTTGGTGGAAGCCTCGAAGGAATCGGTAAAATCTGAAACCATGAAATGATCCATGACGCCCTTATGGGGGTTAAGAAGATCATTATCAGCCAAATAAGTATTCAGCGAGGCCGCTACCACTTGCGAAGAATCGAGAATATCCTTCCGGTCTTGGTAAAACTCTCCTATCTCTTTCCGGATCAGTGGGTAGTGCGTACAGCCGAGAATCAATGCATCGATGTTGGCGAGCATTGGGTCACTTAAATACGCCTCAATGATATCATGGCTGATGCGATTGTTAAAATAGCCCTCTTCAATCATGGGCACCAGCATGGGGGTGGCCAATGAACAAAGGGTGATGTTGCGTCCAGACTCCTCTATCTTTCGCTTGTAAACTCCCGACTGAACGGTGCGTTTGGTCCCAATCAGTCCGATCCTTTTGTTTGCATAATGTTCAACAACATAGTCCACCATGGGATCAATGACGTTAATAATGCGAACGTCTTTATGCACATATTCTTTCAGTAACTCATAAGCAGCCGAACTTGCAGAGTTGCACGCCATCACAATCACTTTGCAACCTTTGCTAAGCAACAGGTCGGCGATGCGTATGGAATAGGCCTGAATGGCCGCTTCTGACTTGTCACCATAAGGGAGGTGTGCAGTGTCTCCAAAATAGATGAGACTCTCATTTGGCATCATTTGGCGAATGGCATGCGCAACCGTCAGACCGCCGATACCGCTGTCAAAAATTCCGACCGGCTGCTCTCTGTGAACAAGGCCCATGTCCGCAAATTCAGCATTTCAGTGGAAGTTTCCGCTAAGATTCAATTTTGTATTATTGTGTTCTAATTAACCTTAATACTTATGGCTTACAATCTTCTGAAAGGGAAGCGTGGAATCATCTTTGGAGCACTGGATGAAAATTCGATTGCATGGAAAACCGCTTTGAAAGTAAAGGAAGAAGGAGGCCTGTTCACACTGACGAACGCACCCATCGCCATGCGGATGGGAAAGATCAAGGAGCTGGCAGCTGCATGTCAGGCTGAAATCATTCCGGCCGATGCAACTTCAGAAGAAGATCTGCAGGCTCTGTTCACACGCTCCATGGAAATTCTGGGGGGCAAACTGGATTTTGTTCTCCACTCTATAGGAATGAGTCCGAATGTGAGAAAAGATAAACCGTATGGAGATCTCAACTACGAATGGTTCCTTAAAACGCTCGATATATCAGGCCTTTCTTTTCACAAAGTGATGCAGACTGCTGAAAAAACGGATGCCATGAATGAGTGGGGTTCCGTGGTTGCCCTTACCTATATCGCGGCGCAGCGTACTTTCCCTGACTATTCGGATATGGCACAGGCCAAGGCTGTGCTGGAATCCATTGCACGTAGCTACGGCTACCGTTTCGCAAAACTGAAGAAGGTACGGGTCAACACAATTTCGCAATCACCGACAATGACCACAGCAGGAAGTGGTATTTCGGGTTTTGATGTCTTCTTCGATTACGCCAGGATGATGTCGCCGTTGGGCAATGCATCTGCCGAAGATTGTGCGAATTATATTGTATTGATGTTTTCTGATTACAGCCGGATGGTGACCATGCAAAACCTTATGCATGATGGTGGATTCTCTTCCACTGGCATTACAGAAGACCTCATTCAGCGGCTGATCAAATAACTGCATGGTTGAACCATGATCAGCTTCCCGACCTGCAAGATTAACATCGGTCTCCAGGTATTGAACAGGCGGGCCGATGGCTATCATGATATCAGCACCATTTTCTATCCGGTGCCATGGAATGATATTCTGGAAATCGTTCCGTCTGGAGATTTCAAATTCACCGCCACAGGCCTGGAAATACCGGGCAACCATAACTCGAACCTTTGTATTAAGGCATATGAATTATTGCGCCGTGACTACCCCGTTGGACCTGTGCATATTCACCTGCATAAGATCATACCAATGGGAGCTGGCCTGGGGGGAGGATCTTCCGACGGGGCTTTCACATTGCGAATGCTCAATCAGATATTTCAACTAAAGCTCACGCCGGGACAACTTGGTCACTATGCCGCACAACTGGGAAGCGACTGTGCCTTCTTTCTTCATGATGGACCCATGTTGGGACAAGGGAGGGGTGAGGTGCTTTCTCCACTCGATTTTTTCCTCAAAGGCCGCTATCTCATACTCGTAATCCCAGAGATACACGTTCCAACAGCAGAAGCGTACAGGGGCGTCCATCCTGTTTCAAACCGCAAACAGTTGACCAGCCTGATCGCTGAGCCGATGAAGCACTGGAAGACTGAGGTGGAAAATGATTTTGAGATAACAGTCTTCGACAAGCATCCAGTCATACGGGAGTTGAAGGAAACCATGTATGGAATGGGTGCCAACTTTGCAAGCATGAGTGGATCAGGTTCATCTGTTTTCGGAATCTTTGACGAAGAGACAGACCGTGAGCAGGTCTTTAATGGCCTTCCCGGGTGGGCTGGGTGGTTGTGAAGCGCCGCTTAAAAGCCGGATAAAGCAGTACTGACATCAGAACAATGGCCGTGCCTGTATAAAATGAGAAATCCATCTTCTCCGTCGAACCGAAAATGAGCACGGCCAGAAGAATTCCATAAATAGGTTCCATATTCATGGTTAGCTGGACAAAAAAGACTGGCATCCGCTTCATGATTTCAACCGCCACTGAATACGCATACACGGAGCATACCCACGCCAGTGTCAACAAGCCTATCCAATCCGATCCTGAAGGCATAAGCTGAAGCTCATTACCTTCTGAAACATACAGCGGAAAGTATAGTGCGATGGCTATGCAGGCACCTGCCATTTCATATAAGGTGATCTGCGAGGCCCCGACTCTCCTGACCATCTTGGAGTTGATGATTGAGAATATAGCACAGGTTAATCCTGACACAATAGCCATAATCAATCCCTCAACGTAGCTAAAGTCAGCAGCGAAAATCACATACAGGCCTATTATGACCGCAATGCCAAACGTCAGCTCAAGCGCACGAATCCTTTGCCTGCTGACGATGGGATCCAGCAGTGCAGTCCACAAACTGGCGGTTGCGAATCCCACAAGGCTTACAGAGACATTGGAGATACGTGCCGATAAAAAGAAGGTAATCCAATGGGCAGCAACAATGAATCCTGTGAGAAATATGATGAGCCCTTCTTTTGTGCCCACACGTAATGGCTGTCGTCGGAGCGTAAGCAGTGTTGCCATTCCAATGGCTGCCAGAAGTGTCCTGTAAAATACCATCTCAACCGGGGGGAGAGTAATCAGCTTACCCAAAATGGCAGTAAAGCCAAAGAGAAGCACTACAATATGAAGTTTGAGATAGTCTGCGGTAGCGTACATCAGCGAGGCGTGACATAATAAAGTACGCCCGAGATAACCGTGAATATTACATTGGGTATCCAGGCAGCCACCACAGGAGCAATTTCACCGGCCTCTGCAAACGTGCGTGAGAGCATAAAGAACAGAATAAAAATAAAGGCCAGCACAAACCCAAGGGCGATCTGCAGCCCCGTGCCTCCGCGGCTTTTTCTTGAAGAGACCGTGACGCCCATGAAAACCAAAACAAAGGTGGTGAATGGCGATGCATAGCGTATTCTCTTCTCCACCTCAAACATTCTCACTCCGGAGGCGCCCCGGAATTTCAGTTTGGCGATATGGTCGTCCAGTTCTCCCATGGTCATGCCATCATAACTGCGTTCCTGTGCTTCAAAGTCTTTCGGTGTGATGGCCAGTGCCGTATCCAATGCGTCACCTTGTGACTGAAGTTGTTTCAGATCCTGCTGACCTTCGGCGGTAAAAAGCGCAGCCACTTTTTTGACTTTCCAATAGGTGAGCCTCCACTTGCCTTTTGTTGAATCCCATTGAATATTATCTGCTGAAAGTTTTTCGATGAGCTCGTTGTCCTTGAATTTTTCCAGTGTGAACTGATAGCCTATGTTGGAAATATTATTGTAGTTCTGAATGAAAAGGAAAACGTTAGGTGCGATCTGCAGGTGTATGTTCCGGGCGTCGAAATAATATCGGTTATTGAAATACTGTAATTCAAAGGCCAGCCGCGAACGCGTAGCCTTTGGGATAACCCATCCGTTCAGTCCAAAACTGATTGATCCGATCACGACCGAGGCGAGAAAGTAGGGGACCATCATTCGCCTGAAACTGACTCCACTGCTGAGGATGGCGATGATCTCAGAGTGGCTGGCCATCCGGGAAGTCACATAAATGATGGCAATGAAGACGGTGATGGGAGTAATAAGACCCATTACCCAGGGGATGAAGTCCTGATAATAACCCCAGATTTGCTGTGTGGTCAGGTGATGGCGGGCGAATTTGTCCATTTTCTCCGTGAAATCAATCACGGTGATGATGGCCATGAGAATGAGCACGACGAAGAAGAAGGTGGTTAGAATCTTCTTCAGGATGTAGCGATCGAGTATTTTAAGTTGTGTTCTCATCGTTCGTACTCCCTATAGCCGCCTGGATACAATTTCCGTCATCCGGTTCTTCCATTCAGTAAAAGTACCCTCTTCAATTTTTTGCCGGGCCATTCGAACCAGCCAAAGGTAGAAGGTCAGGTTATGGATAGAAGCAATTTGCGCGCCTAAAATTTCTTTGCTGATGATCAGATGCCTCAGGTATGCTTTGGAATAAAATGTGCTCGCATAGCCACCCAGTGTCTCGTCGATCGGTGAAAGGTCGTCCTTCCACTTTTCATTGCGGATATTGATGATGCCCTGGGTGGTGAAAAGCATGCCATTCCGGGCATTGCGCGTAGGCATCACGCAGTCGAACATGTCTACCCCCAACGCAATACATTCCAGGATATTTTCGGGTGTCCCAACTCCCATCAGATAGCGGGGTTTGTCTGCAGGTAATATCCCGCAAACCAATTGCGTCATTTTGTACATCTCCTCGGCTGGTTCCCCTACCGACAAACCGCCAATGGCGTAGCCCGGCATGTCCTGCCGACTAATGAATTCTGCAGAGGCTTGCCTCAAATCGCCATATACGCTTCCCTGTACAATGGGAAACAAGGCCTGGCTGTATCCATAGAGTGGTTCGTTCTGCCTGAAATTGTCAATGCATCTGCGCAGCCATGCGTGTGTGATATCAAGCGATTTTCGCGCATATGAATATTCACATGGGTAAGGGGTGCATTCGTCGAAAGCCATCATGATGTCTGCACCTATAACACGTTGTATATCCATCACACGCTCGGGAGTGAACTCATGCCTGGAACCGTCGATATGGGATTTGAAAGTCACGCCGCTCTCCTTGATCTTTCGGTTATCCGAAAGGGAGTATACCTGATACCCTCCGCTATCGGTGAGGATGGGCCGGCTCCATCCGTTAAACTTATGAAGTCCTCCGGCTCTCTTCAGCAAATCCAGACCAGGACGCAGATACAGATGATAGGTATTACCGAGAATGATTTTGGCATCAATATCGGCTTCCAACTCGCGGGTGTGTACGGCTTTGACTGAACCGGCCGTCCCTACAGGCATGAAAATAGGAGTAGGGATGCATCCATGATCGGTGGAGATGACACCGCAGCGTGCTCCGGAGAGCGGATCTTTGGCCAATAATTCAAAATTCACGCCGTAAAGATAAGCCTTGCGGTCAAGTGGCCGGTCCTGAGTGTAAGTTGCAGACAAAGTATTTCTGATATGGAAGGAAACGCACATCTTTACCCTTCAATCTTTTCTCATTGAATCTTTACCTGATCGTACTTGCATCCCTGGTTGTCGGCATTCAATTGGGATTCCTTATTTTTTTCCTGGTGGTATTCTCTCGACGGTACCCCGCCGCTCCCTCTTCTGTTAATCCGCCTGTTTCGGTCATAGTGTGTGCCCATGATGAGGAAAAGAATCTCCGGGAGCTTGTGCCCTTGCTTCTCAGGCAGGACTATCCAACATTCGAAATTATCGTAGTGGAGGACCGTTGTAATGACGCAACCTATGATTACCTGCTCGAAGTCACCAGAAACCATCAAAAGGTCAGGATGGTGAGAGTCCTGCACCTGCCTGAACACGTCAATGGCAAAAAGTACGCACTGACGCTGGGTATCAAGGCGGCAGCATACGAATGGGTTTTGCTTACAGATGCTGATTGCAGGCCGGCCAATGAAGGCTGGATCAAATCGATGGCGGCCTATGCCTCGCCGCCCCATGAACTGGTCATTGGTTACTCACCTTACGAACGGAGACCAGGTTTCCTCAATGTTTTCATTCGCTTTGAGGCGCTCATAACCGCCGTCCAGTGCATGGGTCTGGCATTGGCAGGGAGACCCTACATGGGTACGGGTCGAAACCTGGCGTATACAAGATCACTGTTTCTTGACAACAAGGGTTTCCACAAATATCTGCAGGTTACCGGCGGCGACGATGATCTTTTTGTGAACCAACATGCACGAAAGGAAAATACCGCCGTTGCACTCGGACCGGATACCCTCACACGATCAGCGCCGAAAGGAAATTGGAAGGAATTTTTCTATCAGAAACTACGGCACCTTGCAGCCGGAAAGCATTACAAGTGGTCGGACCGTTTCCTCCTGGGAATGTTTTCAGCAACCTGGATTCTGACATGGATTTTTGTGTTGCCATTCACCTTCTTTTCACCTTTTGCCATCTATGGTTGGTCGGCACTGGTCTTCAGGATTTTGTTGCTGGTAGTAGTGGCGCACCGCGCTTCACGAATGCTGGGGGAACCCTTTGAGAGCTGGAAATGCCCCCTTTTAGATTTTATTTATGCCATTTACTATCTTGGAACGGGCCTTGTTGCTTTGATATCCAAAAGAATTAGATGGAAGATTTAGAGGGCAGATTTTCATCCAAAGCGCTGGAGGACTTTCAGTTAATCGACCGTGCCGTGGCAGGAGATGATAAGGCGTTTGCCAAGCTTTTGCAGCGGTACAAGCGACCGGTTTACCATATGATCCTCAAAATGGTTCGCAATGTGGATGATGCGGAGGACTTGATGATTGAATCATTTGCAAAGGCTTTCCGAAGTCTGCACCGCTTTAAGAAGGATTTCACTTTTTCGACCTGGCTCTTCAGGATCGCCACCAATAACACTATTGATTACATCCGGAAGAAGAAAATCAATACCCTCAGCATTGAGAACACCTATACGGATGACGATGGGCAATCCGTATCACTGGATGTCGCCGATTTCAATCCTGACCCGCAGGAGGAAACGATCAAGGCTCAGAAAGAAGAACTGATCCAGGTCTTTGTAGGCATGCTGCCGGCAAAATATCAAAAGCTGGTGCGCCTTCGCTATTTCCACGAACTATCTTATGAAGAAATTGCCAAGGAACTCGATGCTCCGCTTGGGACCGTCAAAGCTCAACTTCATAGGGCAAGGGAATTGATGTATGACCTGGTAAAGAACAAGAAGGAACACATATAGGCCTCTTGCCCAAATCCTGAAATATGTCGTTCGGTCAATTAATGCCATCGATCCCCGTTTGACGAAACAGGGGTATGAGTTCCTCGAGAGACTCCAGCCTTTGAAAGTTCTGATGCTCTACTTCCCCCTCGATTCTTTCATGTATCCATGTAGTATGATAGGGTACATGAATTCCATAGCCACCGACCGCAAGTACAGGAAGGATATCTGATTTGAGTGAGTTACCAATCATGACGAATTCGTCAGGTTGGATATCCAGTCGCCCAATAAGCCTCGCATAATCATTTTCTTTCTTGTCGGTCATGATTTCAATGTGATGAAAATGTCGACCCAGTCCTGACTTATGCAACTTGCGGTGTTGATCTACAAGGTCGCCTTTTGTCGCCATTACCAGACGGTAGTTCTTCCTGAGTTCCGACAGAACTTCTTCCGCTCCATTCATCAACTGAACAGGCTTCTGCATCATTTCTTTTCCTAATGCGATGATCTTGTCGAGTGCGGAGGAGGGGATGGTGTGATCGGAGACGCGAAGGGCAGTTTCAATCATGGAAAGGATAAATCCTTTTATCCCATAACCATAAAGCTCTATGTTGGTGATTTCTGTCTGAAGCAGCTCCCTTTCAAGGGTATGTGCAGGCAGGTAATCCGACATGAGTTCACAGAACCTGTCTTCGGTCTCCCGGAAAAAGGGCTCGTTGTCCCATAAAGTATCATCGGCATCAAATGCAATTACCTTGATTTGATCCTTATCCATCAGCCCTTGTTATGCGATAGGCGTAGAAGATTAAGATCGGGTTGAGAATACTTGTAGACCTTGAAATAGATCATCGTTTTGGTCTGGTATACTCCCTCCAGTTCGGATATTTGACTCACGAACTGTTGCAAGTGATCGTTATTCCTGCACATGGCGTCCACTTCCAAATCATAGTCTCCGGAAGTCGCGGCAAGGAAGCTGACCTCGGGCCATGAGGATATAGCCTGAGCAACCTTCTCTTTCATTGAAACGGGCCGGATGGTGACTGCAATCTGCGCGTAGGATTGGAAACCTACCTTTTCCGGGTTAACCCGCGCAATGATATTGATGGTGCCGTCTTCAATTAGTCTGTTAAACCTGGATCGGATGGTTCCTATTGAGACGTGGAGCTTTTCAGCAATTACTGTAAATGACATCCTGCCGTCCTGTTGAAGGCATGACACGATCTCAAAATCGAGGGTGTCCATTTCTGTATGGGCTACTTTGGTCATGGGGTGCAGTTTTAGTTACCGCTCGAATAAAGAAATGAAAAATTTGCATTTATTCCGGTATTTTTGTGCAGAAAATGCAGCAGGTAACTTCAAGACTGCCATTTTGCACCCCTAACCGACTACTTATGAAATATCAGCCTGTCCGGAATTTTGTCAATGGGGCATTTGTGGACGTAAAGTCAACCCGTAGCCTGCAGGTCGTATCTCCTGTCGATGGCCAACCCTTGTCAATGGTTCCCATGTCGACAGCCGCCGACCTTGATCAGGCGGTGATTTCGGCCAAAGCTGCTTTCGCGTCATGGAGCAAAACACCCATTAAGGAAAGAGTTCAGGTCTTCTTTCGTTATAAGAGATTGCTGGAACAGCGTCAGGATGAACTGGCCGCGGTTATCCAGGAAGAAAACGGCAAGACGTATCCGGAGGCGGTTGCTGAGATTGAGAAAAGCATAGAGTTGACCGAGTTTGCCACTTCTTTGCCTCAGCTCGTCACTGGGGAAGTATTGGAGGTAAGCAAAGGGGTCGAATGCCGCACTGAACATATACCCTTGGGTGTTGTAGCCTCGATCGTTCCGTTCAATTTTCCTGCCATGGTTCCCAACTGGACCATTCCTAATGCCATTGCACTTGGCAATTGCATGATTATAAAGCCCTCGGAAAAAGTACCTCTTACCCTGGGATACCTCGCCAGCATGTTAAAGGAAGCCGGCTTGCCGGATGGAGTATTCAATATCGTTAATGGAGATCGCGAAATAGTAGAAGCCATTTGCGATCATCCTGGGATTGATGCGGTTTCTTTTGTTGGCTCAACCAGGACTGCAAAACTGGTTTATCAGAGGGCAACATCAAATTACAAGAGATGCCTGGCATTGGGAGGTGCAAAGAACCACCTGTTTGTCCTGCCTGACGCGATCCCTGGAATGACGGCTCAAAATGTGGCGGCCAGCATGAGTGGATGCGCGGGACAGCGTTGCATGGCTGCCTCCGCCATGATAGCCGTGGGCCACGTGGACCATATTGTTGAGAAGATCTGTGAGGAGGCCAGAAAAATCATTCCTGGAAAGAACCTGGGTGCAGTCATTAGTCCTGAGGCCAAGGAGAGAATTGAATCCTACATATCAGAAGCTGAAAAACTGGGTGCCAGGATACTGGTAGATGGAAGACATGCAGTGGTTCAGGGAAAGGAGAAAGGCACTTACGTTGGACCGACGGTTATTGATTATGTAAAGCCGGAAATGGCAATTGCACGAGAAGAAGTTTTTGGCCCTGTCATCAGCATCATGCGAACCAATACTGTTGATGAAGCCCTTGAGATTCAGAATGGCAGCCCCTACGGTAATGCTGCATCAGTTTTTACACAAAGCGGTGGTATCGCCCGTTATGTGATGGAACGTGCTTCAGCGGGCATGGTGGGTGTCAACGTAGGTGTGCCGGTTCCACGCGAACCTTTTTCTTTTGGGGGTTGGAATGAAAGCAGGTTTGGCGTGGGGGACATAACGGGTAAAAGCTCAATCGGATTTTGGACCAAATTGAAAAAGAGCACTGTAAAGTGGAATCCGGAGGCAGGTATCAACTGGATGAGCTAGAAAGCAACATATGGAAGCAAAAACACTAACCGACACGAAAGTCATTCTCAAGGAAAATCTTGATTATACATTATTCTCCTGGAGCAAACAGAAGGACATTTCCCCCATAGCCATCAGCCATGGATTGGGCGTATACTTATGGGATATGGAGGGCAAACGGTATATCGATTTCTCTTCAGGATTGATGAATGTTAATATCGGTCATGGGAATCAGCGTGTAACACAGGCTGTGGCCGAGCAAATGAGACAAGTGAGCTATGTCACGCCTTCCTGCGTGACAAGGGCCCGGGCTGAAGCTGGACGCAAATTGGCCGCCATTACTCCTCCAGGACTGAACAAGGCGTTATTCACGACTGGCGGCGCCGAGTCCATTGAGAACGCAATTAAGCTGGCGCGGCACTTCACGGGCCGGCATAAAATCCTTGCCCGGTATCGCGCATTTCATGGTGCATCTTATGGTGCCATGACCGCAGGCGGTGATCCAAGGAAATTGCCCCACGATAGCCAGCAGGTACCGGGTATTATTCATGTGGAGGATCCCTATTGTTACCGGTGTCCGTTCGGTAAAAGTTTTGGTGCATGTGAAATGGAATGCGCGAGTCACATAGAAAGAATCGTTGAATTTGAAGGACCGGAATCCATTGCGGCTATACTCATGGAAGGGGAAAGCGGAACGTCCGGCTGCATCAAATATCCTCCCGGCTATTTGAAGAGAGTAAGGGAGATTTGCGACAGGTACGGCATTTTGTTCATTGCTGATGAAGTAATGAGTGGGTTTGGGAGGACCGGAAAGTGGTTTGGCGTTGATCATCATGATGTTATTCCGGATATGATTGCCACTGCCAAGGGAATAACTGCCGGCTATATTCCATTTGGTGCCCTTATTGTGTCCGACCGGATTGCCGCCCATTACGACGACATCCCGCTCATGATTGGGCTGACTTATTCTGCGCACCCTGTCGGATGTGCTGCCGCAGCGGAAGTCCTCGATATTTATCATGATGAGAATCTCGTTGAGAACGCCGCTGCAATGGGTGAATACATGGACGATCGTGTTGCCGGGCTGATGAAACTCCATCCTTCCATTGGCGATTATCGAAATACCGGATTGCTGGGCGTAATCGAACTTGTAAAGAATCGGTCAACGAAGGAACCAATGGCACCTTTCAATGCAAAACCGGAACAGATGGCCGTCATGAACAAGGTGGCAGCCCGGCTGAAAGAGCTGGGGATGTACACTTTCGTCAGGTGGAATTACATTTTTGTTGCCCCGCCGCTGTGTGTCACCAGGGAGCAAATTGATGAAGGGCTGGCCATCATTGATGATGCGTTGAAAATAGCCGATCAGGCCTGCGTGTCTTAGCAGTGTTTATTTGGCGTACAATATAGACTCCACTCCATGCAGGGTTTCAAGGCATGGATCGTCATAGAAGGGGAGTTGTTGCATCATCACAATGACTCCCGTTTGCTTTGCAGGATCAATCCAGAAGAAGGTGTTCAGTATGCCGGCCCATCCATAACTTCCAACATTGCTTCTGCCGTTCGCGGTGGTTCCTGAAATGATCGAACCAAGCCCAAATTTGAAATTGCCCGCTTCAGGGAAATTTTTTGTCAGCCCAGGGTTAGCGGATTTCAGAGGATTGGCATTTAGTCCGCCAATTTGATTCCTCGACATTTCCTTTACCGATGAGGAGTTGAGCAGCCTCTTTCCACCCAAAGTTCCTTCATTCAGCAGGCATTGAATAAATCTTGAATAGTCCTGACCTGTACTGAATAATCCATAACCACCCAATATGACGGGTTTGTCATAACCTGAACTTCTCCTGGCCGTGTAACCACTGCCATTTTTCACATACCTGTCTGCAAGCCTGGTTTTCTTCTCTTCTGGAACTTCAAAGAAAGTATCATTCATGCCGAGCGGATCGAAGATGTGCTTCTGAAAGTAAGTATCAAGGGATTCACCCGAGACTTTTGCAATGATATCTCCCAATGCCTCCATCCCTGTGCCATAATGCCATCGGGTGCCGGGCTGGAATAGCAAAGGAAAAGTGAGATATACTTTCTTACCCTTCTTTGTGCCGGTCTTTTCCATCTTGGCGGAAATGGCTTCCAGCTCGTTACTTACAAAATCATAAGCGAGCCCGGAAGTATGACTGAGCAATTGCCTGATGGTTACAGGATGCGATTGAGGTTCTACTGTGTAAGTAGTGTCTTTCCAGTCAAAGGACTTGATGACAGGGAGATCTGCAAATTCAGGTATGTAGCGCGAAACGGGATCATCAAGACCCAGTTTGTGTTGCTCCACCAATTGCAGCACAGCCACAGCGGTCACAGGCTTTGTCATGGAATAAATCGCGAAAAGATCGTCTGTTCTCAAGTCGCTCCCTTTGTTTCCCTTGCCTGATGCATGCTGGTAAACAATTCCTTTTGATTTATCCACAACAAAGACAGCCACTGAAGGAACAGCGCCGTTCGCTACCTGACTATCCAGAAACTGATCGAGTTGTTGTTTTTCGGGAAATAGCGGCTGCCCATGCAATGCCAGACAATGCAATGCAAGCACCACGGTGGTGATGCGGACGATATTCAAATGCGGGCCAATGCGCATGGGCAAAGAAATTTCAGTCTGAGTCCCCGTCTGCAAGTAATGAATAGATGAGGGTGTTATGAAATCCTCCGTTGAAATACTGGTAATCCCGCAAGAACCCTTCTTTGATAAAACCACACTTATGAAGGACTTTAATGGATGGGATATTTTCGGCAACCACAACTGCTTCAATGGAGTGCAGGCCCATCACATCAAACCCGAAACTGACAACGCGCTGAATCGCTTCTTTCATGATCCCCTGTCCCTGGTAAACTGGATCCAGCAGATAGCCGATTTCCGTTCTGAAGTTTTCCGGCTTGGTTCGCAGAAAGGCAATTGTGCCTACCAGCACTTGCTCTTGTTTCACACATATGCCCCAGGTAATTCCTTCACCCCGTTCACGAATTGCCTCAAATTCCCTAATCAGTTGGATTGCCTCGTCAAGACTTTGCGTAAGAGGTCTCGGGACATATTTCATTATTTCCGGATTGCCCCTCAGTTTCATGATAGCCGGTGCATCCGATGGTGTGATAGACCGCAATTCAAGCCGTTCGGTGTGAAGGACAGGAACTTCGGGAAACAGTGTGCGGAGTCTCATTGCGTTTAGCGAGTTCCAAAAGTGTAAAATTTGAGTGTATTGACCCAATTTCGGCCTCTTTCTATTCTTTTGCCTTACTATTTGCAAGCATATGTTTGCGTATTATATATTTGCAACCAGATACTTGCATATAAAGAAATGGAAAGAAGGCGCGACGTTTATCAGGCCCTGGCCGATCAAACACGGAGAGACATCATTCATTTGGTTGCCAGTAAGTCAATGACCCCCAATGCGATTGCGGAGCACTTTGACGTAAGCCGCCAGGCGGTATCAAATCACTTGCAGGTTTTGACGGAATGCGGGCTTATTGTCGCGGTTCAAAAGGGTAGGGAACGTCACTATGAGGCAAGACTGGATGCATTGAATGAAGTTCTTTCCTGGATTGAACAACAGCGCCAAACATGGACAGCGAGGTTTGACAAGATGGACAAATTATTGAAAGCAGGAACGAAGGAACGAAAGAACTGAGCAACAAAACTCACAATATGGATTGGTATAAGAGTTTCCGGGCAGGACTTGCAGGAATGGCCTTCGCGATCACAGTGACGCTTCTGACCGATTATGTACTTGAGCAAACCGGCTTGATGATCCGTTCACCTTTTGATGCGAATCCCCCGTGGCTGATTGGCATTGTGGTATTCTACCGGACTGCCTATGGGGTAATCGGAAGTTACTTCACTGCAAGGTTGGCACCCCATCATCCTATGATGCATAGCATGGTTACAGGGATCATCGGACTCATCCTCAGCATTGCAGGCACCATTGTGATGTGGCACATTCCTCCACATTGGTATCCTATAACGCTCGACATTCTTGCCCTTCCTACTGCTTGGGCCGGCGCTCGGCTTGCACTCAGACAATCGCGACAACTACAACCCCAATTGCCATAACATGATACGTGAAGTCTATCCTTGCCTCTGGTTTGACGGTCGTGCAAAGGAAGCGGCTGCCTTCTATTGCTCAATCTTTCCCAATTCCCGAATTACCAGTGAGTCACCCATTGTGGTGAATTGGGAACTCAATGGAAAACAATTCATGGGGCTCAATGATCGCAGACCTCAGGACCATTTCAATGAAACCATATCATTTGTTATCACCTGCGACACCCAACAGGAAATTGATCACTACTGGAGTCATCTGACAGCCGACGGAGGAACGGAGAGCATGTGTGGTTGGTGCCGGGATAAATTTGGCGTATCGTGGCAGGTGGTGCCGGCTGTTCTCCGTGAATTGATGTCTGATCCTGCCCGCGCGCCCAGGGCAATTCAGGCTTTTCTGAAGATGAAGAAATTTGATATTGAAAAACTGATGAAGGCCTGACCCATGAGCGAAGTGGTTGTGAGCAGAATATTTGAAGCACCTTTGGACAAGGTCTGGAGGATGTGGACAGACGCAGCGTTGGTGATGCAGTGGTGGGGTCCGGACCATTTCACATGCCCCAGTGCCATTATGGATTTTCGGGAAGGAGGCTCATCAATTGTCTGCATGCGGGCGCCTGCAACATTCGGCGGTGGAGATAACTTTAGTATCTGGACTTATACTAAAATTGTATTGCACGAGCGGATTGAATTCATTCAAAACCTCGCCAGCAGTGACGGCCACAAACAAAAGCCTCAAGATCTGGGCATGCCTCCGGATTTTCCCGAAGATGTGCGAACGGTTGTCACTTTCCGCTCCATGGGTAAGAACAGAACTGAAATGACAGTGACAGAATACGCCGACTTTGGCCAGATGTCTCACTTTGCAAAACTTGGCCTCGAGCAATCCATCGGTAAGATGAAAATGGCAGTGGAAGGAGCCAAAGCTTCAGACTGAGAAGAAGTCTTATTCGATGACAAAATCTCCCACCATATAGGTTCTGGCTTCCCCGCTGATCAGGACCCTGCTTCCTGACAGTCTGCAGGTGAGATATCCTTTGCGTGCTGACAATTGAACGGCAGTGAGTTCTTCTTTGCCAAGTTGCCTTGACCAGTATGGCGTTAGCGTGGTATGTGCAGACCCAGTCACTGGGTCTTCGTTCACCCCGGACTGTGGCGCAAAGAAACGGGACACAAAATCTGCTGAATTGCCTCTTGCTGTTGCAATAAGGCCCCGAATCGGAAGCTTTTGTATCGCCGTTAAATCAGGTTTGAGGTTGGTTATGTCCTCTTCATTGCGGAACACAAACATCAGATCCGTTTTGCCTCTGTAGACTTTTTCAGGTGTACGACCAAAGCACGATTCATATGCCGGCTCAACTGGAATTTCGCTAATCGAATCTGCCGGGAAGTCCAGCGTGAGCCTTTTGCCATTTCGCTCGACTTTGAGAAGTCCGCTGCGGGGGGAGAACAGGTTAACCACGGTTCCCTGGTAATTCAGATGTTCGAATAATACATGCGCTGCCGCAAGTGTGGCGTGTCCGCAAAGATCCACCTCTATAGCCGGAGTGAACCATCTGATTTCAAAGTCACGGCCTTTCGGAACGAGATATCCTGTCTCCGCCAGGTTGTTTTCTATGGCTATCTTCTGCATAAGTTCATCCGCAGGCCATTGATCCCACAAGACGATCGCAGCAGGGTTGCCACCGAAAACCTTGTTACTGAAAGCGTCAACCTGGTACAGTTTCATAGTTGTGATGTATTGCTACAGGTGATCATGGAAACGAGTCAAGGGCCGCCAAGGTTGCCTTTGCGCTTCGAGCCCAGACAGGAAGAACAGTTACCCTTACTTGATCAATTCAAATGGCAGCTCCTTTTCACTCACCGATCCATTCACCAAATCCACATAATAGGAACGTGCCTTCTCCTGGAAGGAGACACATTTGACCATCTTCTCATTTTCAAAGTAGACGCCAGACAGATTATCGCAGGCATAACCGGGAGGCAGAACGCCTTTCTTGATGAGATCCTGATAGACAGGGCGACGGAACTCTTCCACATTGTAGTGTGGGCAATGGGATCCCTTCAGCCAGCCCATGCATTCTATCTGACTCAGGTCTTTGGGCCGTGAGTCTGTTGTGCCGCTTTGAAACCAGCAAAGTGATCCAGCGCTTGCACCGGTCATCAGAATGCCTTTTTCATATGCTTTGCGGAGGGAGGCATCAATGCCGTGCGCTTTCCAGATGGCCAGCATATTCAGTGTGTTTCCTCCGCCAACGTAAATCGCATCCATCTTCATTATGGTTTCCTCAAAACTTTCCTTGGTGTCATACGAGCTGATGAAAGTGCGTAACACATAAGGCCTGATGTTGGTGTCTTCACAATAGGCATACCAGGAGTTGACCGATATGATGCTGTCGCCGGTGGCCGTGGGTACGAAAGCTATTTTGGGATTTTCCTTGCCGGTCAATTGGATCATGAACCGGAGGATGTTTTTGTCACGCCCTCCTCCGAACGCGAATACTTTTCTTACGGGCTCTGCAGCTGCAGGTGTTGTTTCGTGAGTCTGGCTTTCACTCTTTCCGATAACAGGCAATCCCATAGCCACGGCGGCCGTGGAAGCAGATTGAATAAACTTGCGGCGTTTCATTGTCAGATTGATAATTTGAGAAGGGCAAATTAGAGTTTTCGTCTAAAGTCACAAAGAGCTGAAGTACACCTCCCTGTGATTATTAAGTTGGTTGACCGTATTTTGCGTGAAATCCGATATGGACACCGATATCATCATCAAATACTTCCCTCACCTAACAGACAAGCAAATAAGTCAATTTGAGTCCCTGGGCCCGTTGTACAAAGAATGGAACGGGAAGATCAATGTTATTTC